>NZ_JBVJHH010000056.1:0-53569 GCF_055586905.1 Streptosporangium sp. NPDC048886 | reverse complement strand
ACCAGGCCTGGGTCCCCGACCACCAGGGCAACCGCTACTTCAGCGAACTGCGCCTGCAGATCACCGACCCCGTCACCGCGGGCGGTGGGCTGTGAGCGAGCGCCTGTCCCAGCCGGAGGCGGACCGCCCGGAGGCGGACCCCGTGGGGACGGACCACCCGGAGACGGGCCACTCGGAGACGGACCACCTGGAGGCGGACCGCATGGAGGCCGATCAGACGCTCTCCCCGGAGCGGACCGTCTCTTCGGGACGGACCGTCGCCGACCTCGTCGTGGCGCGGGCCCGTACCGTGCCGGACGCGCTCGCGGTCGCCCAGTGGGACGAGGAGATCACCTACCGGGAGCTGGCCGGCCGCGCCGCCGCGCTCGCGGCCCGGCTCGGCGCGCTCGGCGTCGGGCCGGAGACCAGGGTCGGGATCTGCATGGAGCGGCGGCCCGCGCTGCTGGTCGCGATCTTCGGCGTGCTGCTGGCCGGCGGCTGCTATGTGCCGCTGGACCCGGCCGGCCCCCGGCTGCGGCTGCGGGACATGGCCGTCGACGCCGGTCTGGACGTCGTGGTGGCCGACCGGGCGGGCGCTGAGGCGGCCGGCGAGGCGGGCCTGCGGTGCGTCGCCGTACCCGGCCCGGCCGAGTCCGTCGACCTGGCCGCGGTGCCGGACTGCCCGGCCGCGCCGGACAACCTCGCCTACGTGCTGTACACCTCCGGCTCCACCGGCCGGCCCAAGGGCGTGCTCGTCACCCACCACAACCTGGCCGACTTCGCCCTCGGAAGCATCGAGACCGTCGGGGCCGGGCCGGACACCCGCGCGCTGGGCTTCTCCTCCCTCAGCTTCGACGCCTCCGCCCTCGACCTGTTCGTCCCGCTGATCGTGGGCGGGTCGGTGCACATCGCCGGCGACGCCGACCGCTCCGACCCGGCCAGGCTGCAGCGGTTCGTCGCCGAGCACCGGATCACCTGGGGGTTCGTCACCCCCGCCGTGCTGGCCCTGCTCGACCCGGCCACGCTGCCCGACTGGCAGGTGGTGATGGCCGGCGGCGAGGCGGTGCCGGCCGAGCTGGTCAACCGGTGGCCGGGCCGCCGGTTCGTCAACGTCTACGGGCCCACCGAGGCGACGGTGTCGGCCGTCACCGCCGAGCTGGCCGCCCCGCAGGCCACGCCGGTGCCGATCGGCCACCCGACGCCCGGCCACCGCTGCTACGTCGTCGACGACGACTTCCGCCTGGTCGAGCCCGGCGCCGAGGGCGAGCTGCTGATCGGCGGCCCCGGCGTGACCCGCGGCTACCTGAACAGGCCCGCGCTGACCGCCGCGGCGTTCGTGCCCGACCCGTTCTCCGGCGAGGCGGGCGCGCGGCTCTACCGGACCGGGGACATGGCGCGGTACGCCGACGACGGACAGCTCGTCTACCTGGGCCGCCGCGACGGACAGGTCAAGATCCGCGGCCAGCGGATCGAGCTGGGCGAGATCGCCACCGTCCTGCAGGAGCACCCGGCGGTGGCGCAGGCGGCGGTGGAGGCGGTGCCGCGGCCCGGCGGCGGCCTGGAGCTGGTCGCCTTCCTCACGCCGGAGGACGCCCCGGCCGACCCTGGGTACGCCGCCTCGCGGCTGACCGTGGCGATGCTGCCGGGACGCGTGCTGCGCCTGCCCGAGCTGCCGCTCAACTCCTCCGGCAAGGTGGACCGGTCCCGGCTGCGGGAGCTGGCCGCCGAGGAGCGCCCGGCCGACGACTCGCCGGAAGGGGAGACGGCCACCGAACGGGCGCTCGCGGCGGTGTGGCGGCGCCTCGGCGTCGGCGCCGACTTCTTCGCCGGCGGAGGCGACTCGATCACCGCGATGCGGCTGGTCGCCGCCGCCCGCAGCGAACTGGGCCTGGACGTGACGGTGGACGACGTGTTCGCCGGCCGCACCCTGCCGGAGATCGCCGCCCGGTTCGACGGGGCCGCCCGGCTGGCGGGGCCGGAGCTCACCCTCGGCCACCCGCCGACCCTGGCCCCGCCGCAGCGCCGCCTGTGGTTCCTGGACCAGCTCGCGCCCGAGGCTGCGCCGTACAACATCGCCCTGGCCGAGAGGCTGCGCGGCCCCCTGGAGGTGGCGGCGCTGCGGGCGGCGCTGCGGACCGTCGCCGAGCGGCACGACGTGCTGCGCTGGCGGATCCGGCAGCGGGCCGGCGTGCCGTACGCCGTCTGCGAGCCGCCCTCCGACGTGGACCTGACCGTGGTCGACCTGAGCGGGTACGGCCAGGCGCAGCGGGAGGCGCAGCTGCGCACCCGGCTGGCGGCCGGCGCGTCCGCGCCGTTCGACCTGGCGGGCGGCTCCCCCTGGCGGGCGTGGCTGTACGTGCTGACCCCCGACGAGCACGTGCTGGCGCTGACCCTGCACCACGCGGTGTTCGACGGCTGGTCCCGGGACACGCTCTACACCGACCTGTCGGCCGCCTACACGGCCGCCGTCACCGGCCGGGAGGTGGACCTGCCGCCGCTGCGGGCCTCCTACGCCGACTACGCGGTCTGGCGGGCCGAGCGGGACAGCCGCACCGGCGAGGCGGACCTGGCCTGGTGGTCCGGGCACCTGAGCGGGGCGCCCACCGTGCTGGACCTGCCCCGCGACCGGCCCCGCCCGGCCGTGCAGACCTACCGGGGCGCCGAGGCCCGCGTGGCCCTGCCGCCCGGGACCGACGCCGCGGTCCGCGCGCTCGCCGCCGACCTCGGGGCGACCCCGGCGGGGGTGCTGCTGGCGGGGCTCGGCCGGCTGCTCCACCGGCTCACCGGCGCCGCCGACCACGTGGTCGGCGCGGTCGTCGCCGACCGGCGGGTGGCCGCCTTCGACGACCTGGTCGGGTTCTTCATCGACATGGTCCCGCTGCGGCTGCGGTCGGACGACCGCACCGACTTCGCCACCCACGTACGGCGCTGCACCCGCGAGCTGCTGGACGTCGCCGCGCACCCGGCCGCGCCGCTGGAGCGCGTGGTCGAGGAGCTCGGCATCCGCCGGGACCCCTCCCGCGCCCCGCTGGTGCAGGTCATGTTCAACGTGCTGAACCTGACCGAGCCCCGGCTGGAGCTGCCCGGCGTGCGCGGCGAGACGATCGAGGTCGACAAGCCGGGCTCGCCGTTCGACCTGACCGTGTACGTGGCGGAGCGGGACGGCGGATTCTCCGTCGAGGTCGTCTACAACCCCGACCTGTTCGACGCCGCCAGGATCGACGCGATGCTCGCCGACTACGTGAGCGTGGTCGGCGCGCTGGCCGCCGACCCGGCCACCCCGATGGGCGCGGTCGCGCTGCCCGGCCGGGTCTCGCCGGAGGCGGCGCCCGGCGCCATGCGGGTCGCCGACCCGGTGGCCGCGGCGCCGTCGGCGGGCCAGGGGACCGGGTCGACCGCCACCGAGGAGCTGATCGCCACGATCTGGCGTGAGGTCCTGGAGCGGGACGCCGTCGGCCCCGACGACAACTTCTTCGACATCGGCGGTCACTCGCTGGCGCTCGCCGCCGTGCACGCCCGCCTGTGCGTCCAGCTCGACCGTGAACTGCGGATGGTGGACCTGTTCCGCTACCCCAACATCCGATCCCTCGCCGCCTACCTCGACACCGACACCCCGGCGGGCGGCTCCGCCGGGCACCCCCAGGCAGGCAATCCCGAACTCGCCCGCGCGGCCTCCCGGGCCGAGGCGCGGCGCAACCGCACGCGACGCCCACGACGCGTCCACAGCACCACCGGACAGGAGAACGACCATGACCAGTGACGTCACCGACGAGGGCGTCGAACCGATCGCCATCGTGGGGATGGCCGCCCGGGTGCCGGGCGCCTCCGATATCGACGAGTTCTGGCGGAACCTGGTCGACGGCGTGGAATCGATCACCACCTTCACCCGCGAGGAGCAGGTGGCCAGGGGCGTGTCCGAGGAGGACGTCGACGACCCGAGCTGGGTGTCGAAGGCGCCCTACGTCGAGGGGTACGACCAGTTCGACGCCGGTCTGTTCGGCCTCACCGCGCGCGAGGCGGAGATCCTCAACCCGCAGCACCGGCTGTTCCTGGAGACCTGCTACTCGGCGCTGAACGACGCCGGGACCGACCCGGCGCGCTACGACGGCGCCATCGGCGTCTACGCGGGCACCGGCGGCAACCAGTACCTGTGGGAGAACCTGGCCCGCAACAAGCGGGTGTGGGAAACGCGGCACGGCATCGGGCTCGCCACCGCCAACTCGCCGAACTACGTGGCCACCACCGTGTCGTACCGGCTGGACCTGCGCGGGCCCAGCTTCACCATCCACACCGCCTGCTCCACCTCGCTGGTCGCGCTCCACCTGGCCTGCGAGGCGCTGCGCGGCGGCGAGTGCGACATGGCCCTGGCGGGCGGCGTCAACGTGGAGCACCCGCCGGCGACCGGATACATCGGCGTGGAGGGGTTCACCTCCCCCGACGGCCACTGCCGGCCGTTCGACGCCGACGCCAACGGCACCGTCTGGGGCAGCGGCGTCGGCGTCGCGGTGCTCAAGCGGCTTGAGGACGCCATCGCCGACGGCGACCACATCCACGCGGTGGTGCGGGGCAACGCGATCAACAACGACGGCGCGGGCAAGGTCGGCTTCTCCGCCCCCAGCGTCGACGGGCAGGCCGCCGCGGTCGCGCAGGCGGTCGGGCTCGCCGGGATCGACCCGCGCACGATCGGTTACGTCGAGGCGCACGGCACCGGCACCGCGCTGGGCGACCCGATCGAGGTGGCCGCCCTGACCTCGGTGTACACGCAGGCCACGGAGGACCGCGGCTGGTGCGGCATCGGCTCGGTGAAGTCCAACATCGGCCACCTCAGCCAGGCCGCGGGCATCATCAGCGTGATCAAGGCGGTGCTGGCGCTGAAGCACGGGCTGATCCCGCCGACGATCAACTACGAGCGGCCCAACCCGGCGATCGACTTCGCCGACACCCCGTTCTACGTGGCGTCCACGCTCAGCAAGTGGGAGACGGACGGCGGTCCTCGGCGCGCCGGGGTGAGCTCCTTCGGCATCGGCGGCACCAACGCGCACGTCGTGCTGGAGGAGGCTCCGTCCGTCGAGGCGGACCCGCTCCCCCCGCGGCCCGCGCACCTGCTGCAGGTCTCCGCCAAGACCGCCACCGCGCTGGACGCGGCGGTGGAGCGGCTGGCCGGGCACCTGGAGTCGCACGGGGACCTCGCGCTGGCCGACGTGGCCCACACGCTGCGGGTGGGCCGGCAGGAATACTCCCACCGGGCCGCCGTGGTGGCCGGCGACCGTGCCGACGCGGTCGCCGCGCTGCGCGAGCGCAAGCGCCGCCGCAAGGGTGAGGCCGGCCCCACCCCGCCGGCCGTGGCCTTCCTGTTCTCCGGGCAGGGCGCGCAGTACGCGGGCATGGGCGCGGAGCTGTACCGGGCCGAACCGGTGTTCGCCGCCGCCGTCGACGAGTGCGCCGACCTGCTCGCCGAGCACCTCGGTCTCGACCTGCGCGACCTGATGTTCGGCACCGCGCCCGACGCCGAGGAGACGCTCCGGCAGACGCGCTACACCCAGCCGGCGCTGTTCACCGTGGAGTACGCGCTGGCCCGGCTCTGGCGGAGCTGGGGAGTACGGCCGGCCGCGATGATCGGCCACTCCATCGGCGAGTACGTCGCCGCGACCGTCGCCGGGGTGTTCACCCTGGCCGACGCGGTCCGCCTGGTCGCCGCCCGCGGCGCGCTGATGCAGTCGATGCCGGCGGGCGCGATGCTCGCCGTCCAGCGGGACGAGTCGGAGCTGGCCGGCCGGCTGCCGGACGGGGTGTCGGTGGCGACCGTCAACGGCCCCGGCACCTGCGTGGTGGCCGGCCCCACGGAGGCGATCGAGGCGTTCGCCGAGACGCTGAAGGCCGAGAAGGTGGGCTGCAAGGCCCTGCGCACCTCGCACGCCTTCCACTCGGCGATGATGGAGCCGATCCTCGAGGAGTTCACCGCGCTGGTCGCCTCGGTGCCGCGGCGGGCCCCGAGCCTGCCGTTCTGGTCCAACGTCACCGGTGCGCCCATCACCGCCGAGCAGGCGACGGACCCGGCCTACTGGGCCGGCCACCTGCGGCAGCCGGTCAGGTTCGGCGCCTGCGTCGCCGGGCTGTTCGCCGCGCACGGAGACACGCCGCCGATGCTGGTGGAGTGCGGGCCGGGACGGCAGCTGGCCGGACTGGCCAGGATGCAGCTGCCCAAGGGCGCGCCCGCGCCGCTGCCCAGCCTCCCCGGGCCCGGGGAGCGGACCGGCGACGCCGCCACCGTCTACGACGCGGCGGGCACGCTGTGGGCCGCCGGGGTGCCGCTGACCCCGGGCTCCGGGACGGCCCGCCGGGTGCCGCTGCCGGTCTACCCGTTCGAGCGCCGGCGCTACTGGATCGACGCCGACCCGGTCGACCAGACCGCCTCCGCCGCCCCGGCCCGGCGCCGCGGCCCGCTGCCGCTGGCCGACTGGTTCGCGGTGCCCACCTGGCGCCAGGCCGCCCCCGACCCCCGCCGGACCGAGCTCGGCGACTGCCTGGTGCTGGCCGACGGGCCCCGCGGGCAGGAGCTCGTCGCCGAGCTGCGCGCCCGGGGCGCCGCCGTGCGGGTGGCCGGCCCCGGCGACCACGAGACGCTGCTGGCCGGCGGCGTCCCGGCCAGGATCGTGCACGCGCTGGCGCTGGACGGCCTGCCGGCCGGCGGTGAGATCGCCGCCACCTGGCAGGCGCAGGAGCGCGGCTTCTTCGACCTGCTGAGCCTGGTCCAGGCCCTGGCCGGCGCGGGGGTGGCCGACGGGGTCCACCTCGACGTGGTGTCGTCGGGCACCTCGGACGCGCAGGGCGACCTGCCCCGCCCCGAGCACGCCACCCTCGCCGGCATCGCCAGGGTGGTCCCGCTGGAGCTGCCCGGCCTGACCGTCCGTCACATCGACGCCGACCCGGAGGCGGGCGCCGCGCAGACGGCCGACCTCGTCGCCGAGCTGCTGCGGCCCGCCGACGAGGCGGAGGTGACGCTGCGCGCCGGCCGCCGCTGGGTCACCGACTACGCCCAGGTGCCCCTGGGTGAGGAGGCCTCCGAGACCACGGTCGTCCGCGACGGGGGCCGGTACCTGATCACCGGCGGCATCGGCGGCATCGGCATCACCCTCGCCGAGGACTTCGCGCGGCGGGCCCGGGCGCGGCTGGCGCTGCTCAGCCGCAACGGCCTGCCGCCGCGTGAGGAGTGGGACACCCACCTGGCGGTGCACGGCGGCGCGGACCGCACGGGCCGCGCCATCCTCGCGATCCGGCGGATGGAGCAGGCGGGCGCCGAGGTGCTGGTGCTGGCCGCCGACGTCACCGACCCGGCCGGGCTGAGCGCGGTGCGCGAGCGGATCGACGCCGAGTTCGGCGGGCTGGACGGCATCGTGCACGCCGCCGGCCTGCCCGGTGGCGGCATGGCCGAGGTGAAGGACCGCGCCACGGCCACCGCCGTACTGGCCCCCAAGATCGCCGGAACCCTCGCCCTGGCGCAGGTCTTCGGCGACCTCCCGCTTGACTGGGTGGCCCTGTGCTCCTCGGTGACCTCCGTGGTCGGCGGTTTCGGGCAGGTCGACTACTGCGCGGCCAACAACTTCCTCGACGCCTACGCCCGCAGCGCCCACGGCTGGCGCGCGCCGGTCGTCTCGCAGAACTGGGGCGGCTGGACCGAGGTCGGCATGGCCGTCGAGGTGTCGGCGCCCGACGGGTTCCGCGCCGCCCGCGGCGGGGTCGCCGGGGCGGTGGACCACCCGGTCCTGTCCACCCGGGTGACCGGCCAGGACGGGGAGGCCGAGGCCCACGGACTGGTCTCCGCCGCCACGCACTGGCTGCTCGACGAGCACCGCATCGGCCAGGTGCCGGTGGTCCCCGGCACCGGCCACCTGGAGTCGGCGCGGGCCGCGGTGGCCGCGTGCCTGCCCGCCCCGGACGCCGACCACGTCGTGGAGCTGCGGGACGTGGCGTTCCTGGAGCCGTTCTCCGTCCCCGACGGGGGCACCGCCCAGTACCGGGTGGAGCTGACCCCCTCGGCGGACGGCGTCGACTTCCAGGTGACGAGCCGTACGGCGGGCCGCTCCGCCACGCACGTGCGCGGCTCGGCCGGGTGGGTCCGCCCCGAGCCGGCCGCGGCGGCGGACGCGCAGTCGATCGCGGCCCGCTGCCGGCCGCGCCCGGCCGCGGGCGAGAGCACGGGTGAGACCGCGGTCGAGGCCGGACGGACCAGCATGCTCACCTTCGGCCCCCGCTGGGACGCGCTGGGCGAGCACCACGTGGGCCCCGACGAGGAGCTCGCCAGGATCGTCGCGCCCGAGGCCGCGCTGGCCGACCTGGAGCGCTGGGTGCTGCACCCGGCGCTGCTGGATGTGGCCACCGCCTTCGGCGAGGGACGCGGGGAGGGCAGCTACCTGCCGCTCTCCTACGGACGGGTGCTGGTGCGCGGGCCGCTGCCCGCGCGGTTCTGGAGCCACCTGCGCTACGCCGACGGCGGTGACGACGTGGTCTCGGCGGACCTGACGCTGTTCGACGAGGACGGCCGGGTGCTGGTGGAGATCGGCGACTTCGTGCTGCGCCGGGTGGACCGCGACGCCGTCACCGGCGACCTGGCCGCCCCCGGCGGCTCGGCCGGATCGGCGCCCGCCGCGCCGGCCACCGACGGGATCGCCCCCGTGGACGGCGCCGAGGCGTTCCGCCGGGTGCTGGCCGCGCGGCTCGGCCCCCAGGTCGTGATCAATCCGCTGCCGGTGGCCGAGCTCGCCGAACGGGCCAGGGCCCGGACCACCGACAGCATCGCCGGCGACGCCGGGGCCGAGGAGGGCCTCGAGCAGGCGGCGGAGGGCGACGACCACGCCCTGCCCCGCACCGAGCTGGAGGCGACCATCGCGCGGGTGTGGAGCGACGGCCTCGGCGTGCCACGGGTCGGCATCGACGACGACTTCTTCGCGCTGGGCGGCAACTCCCTGATCGCGGTGCAGCTCATCGCCTCCCTGCGCAAGGCCGTCGGCGTGAAGCTGCCGATGCGCAGCCTGTTCGAGTCACCGACCGT
Source organism: Streptosporangium sp. NPDC048886 (assembly GCF_055586905.1). Lineage (NCBI taxonomy): Bacteria > Bacillati > Actinomycetota > Actinomycetes > Streptosporangiales > Streptosporangiaceae > Streptosporangium > Streptosporangium sp. NPDC048886. The sequence goes on along the minus strand of NZ_JBVJHH010000056.1, from coordinate 44,541 downwards.
GGCCGAGCTCGCGGTCGTCGTCGAACGGCTCCGGGCCGCCGACGGCGAGGCCGAGCAGGCCCGTCCGGCCACCACCATCCCCAAGCTGGACCGTAAATGAACGAGGCAGGAACCATGACCGACGACCACTACCTGGTCGTGCGTAACGACGAGGAGCAGTACTCGATCTGGCCGGCGGGCCGCACACTCCCCGCCGGGTGGCACGAGACCGGCTTCAGTGGAGCCAAGCAGGACTGCCTGGACCACATCGAGACGGTGTGGACCGACATGCGCCCGCTCAGCCTGCGCCAGGGCGGGTGACACGGTGACCGCCAGGGAATGGGAGGCTCTCGCCTCGTTCGGCCAGGAGCGGATCTGGCTGGCCGACCAGATGGACCCCGGCTCGCCGGTGTTCAACCTGCCGTGCTCATTCGAGATCTCGCACCCGCTGGAGGCCGATGAGGTCGTCGCGGCGCTGAGGGCCGTCACCGACCGGCACGAGGTGCTCCGCACGTCCTTCAGGATCGTCGACGGCGCCCTCCGCCAGGTGGTGCACGCCGAGGCCGACCTCGACGTGCAGGTGCACGACCTGCGGGCGCTCCCGGCCGAGGAGCGCCGGGCCCGAGCCCTCGAGCACGCCCTGGCCGCGGCCAGGGCGGCGGTCCCCACCGACCGCGCCCCGCTGTGGCGGGCCACCGCGGTCCGGACCGAGGACGCGCGCTGGGTGATCACCTTCGTGGTCCACCACGCCGTCTTCGACGCCACCTCGGCCGTCATCCTCACCGGGGAGATGGCCGAGCTGTGCGCCGCCGCGGCGGCCGGCCGGCCGGCCGACCTGCCCGAGCTGCCCATCCAGTACGCCGACTACGCGGCCTGGCAGCGCGGCCAGCTCACCGGCCAGGCGCTGACCGAGCAGACGGACTACTGGCGCTCGCGGCTGGCGGGGCTGCCCGCCGTGCACACCCTCCCCACCGACCGGCCGCGGCCCGCCCGGCTCGGCTACGCCGGCGACGAGGTCCGCTTCACGATCCCGCAGGAGCTGCAGGAGCAGGTCACCGCGGTGGGACGCCGCTCGGCCGCGACGCCGTTCATGGTGTTCCTCACCGCGTACGTCGCGCTGCTGTCCCGGCTGTCACGCGACGACGACACCGTGGTCGGCGTGACCATGAGCGGGCGGGAGCTGCCGGAGGTCGCCGGGCTGATCGGCATGTTCATCAACCAGATGGTGGTGCGGGCCGACACCTCGGGCGAGCCGACCTTCGCCGAGCTGCTCGGCCGGGTCCGCGTGACCCTGCTCGACGCCATGGAGAACGGCCAGATCCCGTTCCAGGCGGTGGTGGAGGCGATCGCGCCGCAGCGGGACCCGGGGGTGCAGCCGCTCTACCAGATCGGCTTCAACTACATCCCCGACTCCGGCATCGAGCCGATCCCCTACACCACCTCCAAGGACGACCTGGCCTTCGACCTGACCACCGGCACCAGCCGGCTGCTGTACCGCACCGACCTGTTCGACCGGGGCACCGCGGAGACGTTCGTCGAGCGCTACCTGCGCGTCCTGGCCGCCGGCACGGCCGACCCGGAGATCCGGGTCGGCGACCTGCCGCTGCTGGACGAGGCCGAGCGCGCGGCGCTGCTGGAGCCGGGCCCGCAGGAGCCGGCGCGCGAGCACGCCACGGTGCCCCGGATGGTGCGGGCACAGGCCGCGCGGATCCCGGACGCGACCGCCGTGATCGTCGGTGACCGGCGGCTGACCTACGCGGAGCTGGACGGAGCCGCCGACCGGGTGGCGGAGCGGCTGCGCCGGTCGGGCGTCGGCCCCGAGTCGCTGGTCGCGGTGTACGCCGGGCCGTGCCTGGAACTGCTGCCCGCCCTGCTGGGGGTGTGGAAGGCCGGAGCGGGTTACGTGCCGGTGGACCCCGGCTACCCGGCCGACCGGGTGGCGTACATGCTCGCCGACTCCGCCGCCACGGTGGTGCTCACCCAGCGGCACCTGGCCGGCGCCCTGCCGGCCGGCGGCGCGACCGTGCTCGCCGTCGACGACCCCGGCGAGTGGGCCGGGCAGCCCACGACCGGCTCCGCGGAGCAGGCGGCCGGGCCGGAGAACGCGGAGCAGGCGGCCGGGCCGGAGAACATCGCCTACGTCATCTACACCTCGGGCTCGACCGGAACCCCCAAGGGGGTCGTGGTCGAGCACGGCTCGGTGGCCGCCTACCTGGCGTGGGCCGGCGCCGCCTACCCCGGCCTGGCCGGGCAGGCGCTGCTGCACTCGCCGATCTCCTTCGACCTGACGGTGACCGCCCTGTTCGGGCCGCTGACCGTCGGGGGAGCGGTGCGTCTGGCCGCCCTCGACGACGGCCTCGCGGCCGGTGAGCGGCCGACCTTCCTCAAGGCCACCCCCAGCCACCTGGCGCTGCTGGCGGCGCTGCCCGACCAGGCGGCCCCCAGCGCCGACCTGGTGCTGGGCGGTGAGGCGCTGCCCGCCGACGCCGTCACCGCCTGGCGGGAGCGGCACCCCGGCGTCACCGTCGTCAACGAGTACGGTCCCACCGAGGCCACCGTCGGCTGCGTCGCGGCCCATGTGGCACCGGGTGAGGCGATCCCCGTCGACCAGGCGGGCTCGGTCGGGATCGGCCGTCCGGCCCCCGGCAACGCCGCCTACGTGCTGGACGCCGGGCTGCGGCCGGCCCCCACCGGTGTCGTCGGCGAGCTCTACGTCGCCGGCCCCCAGGTCACCCGGGGCTACCTGAACCGGCCCGGCGCCACCGCCGCCGCCTACGTGCCGTGCCCCTACGGGCCGCCCGGCCGGCGGATGTACCGCACCGGCGACCTGGCGCGCCGGCGGGCCGACGGGAGCCTGGAGTTCGTCGGCCGGGCCGACGACCAGATCAAGCTCCACGGCTACCGCATCGAACCCGGCGAGATCGAGACGGCGCTGCGCGCGCAGCCCGGCGTCCGCGACGCCGCCGTCAGCGTCCGCGAGGACACCGTCGACGGCCGGCGGCTCGTCGCCTATCTGGTCGGCGAGGCGGACCTCACGGCGGTCGGCGACGCGCTCGCCGCCACCCTGCCGGCCCACATGGTCCCCTCCGGCTACGTCAGCCTCGACGCCCTGCCCCTGACGGCCAACGGCAAGCTCGACCACGCCGCGCTCCCCGCCCCGGTGACGGCACCGGACCGCCGGTACGTCGCGCCCCGCACCGCCGCGGAGGAGCTGGTGGCGGAGGTCTTCGCCGAGCTGCTGGGGGTGGAGAAGATCGGCGCCGAGGACGACTTCTTCGAGCTCGGCGGCAACTCCCTGCTGGCGATCCGGGCCATCGCCAGGATCCGCGGTCAGATCGAGGTCGACATCCCGGTCCGCGGACTGTTCTCCTACGCCACCGTCGCCGACCTCGCGGCCGAGATCGAACGGCGGCTCACCGAAGACCTCGACCAGCTCAGCGATGAGGATGTCGAGCGGCTACTCACAGCGGAAGGTGACGGCCGGGTATGACGACCACCCCAGAAACCCCCCCACAGCCCCCATTACCGGCACCCGCGGCGGCCTCCTCCGCCGCGGCCCGCCGGGCGCTGCTGGAGCAGCGGCTGCGCCGGCGCGCCGCCACCACCGTGGCGCCGCGCCCCGAGGGCACCGCCCCGCCCCTGTCCTATCAGCAGGAGCGGGTCTGGTTCATGGAGCAGTTCGCGCCGGGCACGAGCCAGTACAACATCCCGGTCCCGATGCGCCTCACCGGCGAGCTCGACCGCGAGGTGCTGGAGCGGGCCCTGCAGACGCTCCCGGTCCGGCACGAGGCGCTGCGGATGCGCTTCCCCGCCGACTCCGACGGCCGGCCCACCGTCCACGTCGAGCCCTCCGTCGCGGTGCCGCTGCGGTATGTGACGGCGGACGACGAGGCCGCGGCCCAGGTGCTGATCGACGAGGCGGCCACCGAGCCGTTCGACCTGGCCGACGGGCCCCTGCTCCGCGCCCTGCTGATCAGGCTGGCCGACGACGACCACCGGCTGCTGGTCACCACCCACCACATCGTCGGCGACGGGTGGTCGGTGGACCTGCTGCTGCGCGACCTCGCCGCGGCCTACCACGCCCAGCGCGCCGACACGCCGGTCACGCTCCCGGCCCTGCCGATCGCCTACGGCGACTTCGCGCACTGGCAGCGGCAGACCCAGACCGGCCCCGAGCTGGACCGCCAGCTCCAGTTCTGGAGCGACCGGCTCGCCGGCGTGCCGGCCCTGGAGCTGCCCGCCGACCGGCCGCGGCCCGCCACCCAGGTCTTTGACGGCGACTGGCACATCGTCGACGTCGACGCCGAGCTCACCGGCGCGGTCAACCGGCTCTCCAGGGAGCGCGGCGCCACCCTGTTCATGACGCTGCTGGCCGCCTACCAGGTGCTGCTGGCGCGGCACTCCGGCCAGGACGACTTCGCGGTCGGCTCCTCCTCGGCCGGCCGGTCGCTGGCGGAGCTGGAGAACGTGGTCGGCATGTTCGTCAACATGCTGCCGATGCGCGCGCGGCTCGGCGACGACCCCACCTTCGACGAGCTGCTCGAACGCACCCGCGTCAGCGTGCTCGACGCCTTCGACCACGCCGAGGTGCCCTTCGAGCAGCTCGTCAACGCGCTCGGCGTGCCCCGCGACGTCAGCCGCTCACCGGTGTTCCAGGCGATGTTCGCCCTGCAGAACTACCAGATGGGCAGGATCTCGGAGGCGGGCAGCTCGGACCTGCGCATCGCGTGGCTGCCGATGGACCTGCGGGCCACCCGCTTCGACATCGAGCTGCACGTCATCGAGGTGCCGGACGGGCTGATCGTCAAGTTCGTCTACAACACGGCGCTGTTCGACGAGGCGACCGTGGCGAGGATGGCGACCCGCTTCGTCACCCTCCTGCGGTCGGTCGTCGCCGCCCCCGCCACCCCCGTCTCCGAGCTGCCGATCCTGGACGCCGAGGAGCAGACGCTCCTGGTGGACGTGTGGAACGACACCGGTGCCGCGCTCGACGAGGCGGCGACGCTGCACGGCCTGATCGAGGACCAGGTCGCCCGTACTCCCGACGCGGTCGCGGTGACTTTCGAGGGCCGTCACCTGACCTACGCCGAGCTGAACGGGCGGGCCAACCGGGTGGCGCACCGGCTGCGCGACCTCGGAGTGGGGCCGGAGACACTGGTCGGCGTCTACGCCGAACGCTCGGCCGAGCTGGTGGTGGCGCTGCTGGGCGTGCTCAAGGCGGGAGCGGCCTACCTGCCGCTCGACCCGGAGTATCCGGCGGACCGGCTGGCGTTCATGATCGACGACGCCGCCGCCCCCGTGGTGCTGATCCAGGGACACCTGCGGGAGAGCGCCCCGGCCACCGACGCGACCATCCTGGACCTGGACGACCCCGCGGAGTGGGCCGGCCGGCCCGACGACGACCCGCGGCCGCCGGTCACCTCCGGCAACGCCGCCTACGTCATCTACACCTCGGGATCCACCGGCAAGCCCAAGGGCGTGCCCAACACCCACCGCGGCATCGTCAACCGGCTGCAGTGGATGCAGCGGACCTACCGGCTGGGCGGCGACGACGTCGTGCTGCAGAAGACCCCGGCCGGCTTCGACGTGTCGGTGTGGGAGTTCTTCTGGCCGCTGCTCACCGGGGCCCGGCTGGTGCTGGCCAAGCCCGGCGGGCACAAGGACGCGGCCTACCTGCGCGACCTGCTGATCAGCGAGAGCGTGACCACCGCCCACTTCGTCCCCTCGATGCTGGCGGTGTTCCTCGCCGACGACGAGCGGGCCGCGGCGGACTGCACGGCCCTGCGCCGGGTGATCTGCAGCGGTGAGGAGCTGCCCGTGGCCACGGCGGCCACGTTCACGACGGTGCTCCCGGACTGCGAGCTGCACAACCTGTACGGCCCCACCGAGGCCGCCATCGACGTCACCTCCTGGCACTGCCGCCCCGAGGCCGTCGCCGAGGCGGTCACCCTGCCGATCGGCGCCCCGATCGCGAACATGCGGCTCTACGTCCTCGACGGGCACGGCAACCCCGCCCCGGTCGGCGTGCCGGGCGAGCTGCACATCGGCGGCGTCGGGGTGGCCAGGGGCTACCACCGCCGCCCGGCGCTGACCGCCGAGCGGTTCGTCCCCGACCCGTTCGGCACCGACCTGGGCGCCAGGCTCTACCGCACCGGCGACCTGGCGCGCTGGCGCCGCGACGGGAACCTGGAGTTCCTCGGCCGCATCGACCACCAGGTGAAGCTGCGCGGCCTGCGCATCGAGCTCGGCGAGATCGAGACGGCGCTGCGGGAGCGCGAGGACGTCGCCGACGCCGTGGTGGTGGTCCGCGAGGACAGCCCGGGAGACAAGCGGCTGGTCGCCTACCTGACGACCCCCGGCGGGTCCGACGTCGACGTCGCCGAGCTGCGGGCCGCGCTCAAGCAGGGCCTGCCCGACTACATGGTGCCGACGGCGTTCGTCACCCTGGAGACGCTGCCGCTGTCGCCCAACGGCAAGCTGGACCGCAAGGCGCTGCCCGCCCCGCAGGCGACGCGGGACGCCACCGCCGAGCTGGTCGAGCCGGAGACCGCCACGGAGCGGATGCTGGCCGAGATCTGGACCGAGGTCCTCGGCGTGGAGCAGCTCGGCGTCCACGACGACTTCTTCGACTCCGGCGGTCACTCCCTGCTCGCCACACAGGTGGTGGCCCGCATCCGCAAGGCGTCGGACGGGTCGGGACGTCCGGTCGGCGTGATGGACCTGTTCCAGAACCGCACCATCCGCGAGCTGGCCGTCTTCATCGACGCCGGCGCCGACGCGGCGACCGGGCCGCAGCCGCTGCTGTACGAGCTGACCCCGAAGACCGGCAAGCGCACCCTGTCCTACGTCTGCGTGCCGTACGGCGGCGGCAGCGCGATCGTCTACCAGCCGCTGGCCGACGCCCTGCCCGCCGGGCACGCGCTGTACTCGGTGGCCATCCCCGGCCACGACGTGGGCCTGACGGAGGAGGGGCTCCCCTTCCACGAGCTGGTGGACCGGATCGTGGCGGAGGTCCGGGAACGGGTCGACGGCCCGCTGGTCCTCTACGGGCACTGCGGCGTCGGCAGCGCCATCGCGGTCGGCGTGGCCCGGAAGCTGACCGAGGCCGGCCGGGACGTGGACGCGGTCTACATCGGCGCGATGTTCCCCTTCGCCAGGATCAAGGGCGTCGTCGGCGCGCTGCGGACCCGGCTGGAGAAGCTGCGCAGCAACCGCGAGTACGCCAACTGGCTGAAGGGGATGGGCGTCGACACCGACGAGCTCGACCCGGAGCAGGCAGACCGGATCATCGGCAACATGCGGTCCGACTCCCGGGCGGCCGAGGAGTATTTCACCGAGCTGCTCGACCGGCACCCGGAGCCGATGCCCGCCCCGATCATCTCGGTGGTCGGCTCCGAGGACCCCGTCACCGACTACCACAGCGAGCGGTACCGGGAGTGGGAGTTCCTCACCGAGACCACCGGGCTGGTGGTGCTCGACCAGGCCGGGCACTTCTTCCTCAAGCACCGGGCCGAGGAGCTGGCCGAGATCGTCACGGCCATCCACCCGGCGATGGCCCGGCGCGAGACCGCCGAGTACGGCGTCGACGCGCGGGGCGCGGACGCCGGGTGGGCGCTGCACGACACGCACTACCCGGCCGAGCCCGGCCAGGACGCGGGCCCGCCCGCCGTCCAGCCGAGCAGCCGCAGGTTCCTCAGCGTCGCGATCGGCCAGCTGGTGTCGGCGACCGGGTCGGCGCTGACCGGCTTCGCCATACCGGTGTGGCTGTTCGACCGGACGGGATCGGTGGCCGACCTCGGCCTGCTGTGGGCGCTGACGCTGCTGTGCGGGGTGGCGATGCTGCCCATCGCCGGACCGCTCATCGACCGGTTCGACCGGCGGCGCGTCATGATCGCCGCCAGTGGCATCGCCGGCGCGGTCCAGCTCACCATCGCGCTGCTGCTGTGGTCCGACCGGCTGGAGCTGTGGGTCATCTACCTGCTGCTGCCGCTCAACTCGATGGCCGGCACCTACCAGCGGCTGGCCTTCCAGACCGCGGTCCCACAGCTGGTGCCCAAACGCTATCTGGGGCACGCGGTGGGCCTGACCCAGCTCACCAACGGGTTCGCGATGCTGTTCGCCCCCCTGCTGGGCGCCGGGCTGTACGTCGCGATCGGCCTGCCCGGCATCATCGCCCTCGACATGGTGAGCTACCTGTTCGCCCTCGCGGTGCTGCTGGTCGTCCGCTTCCCCGACACGCTCGGCTTCCGCCGCAAGGAGCCGCTCGTCACCGCGATCGCCGAAGGACTGCGCTTCTCCTGGAACCTCCGCGGGTTCCGGGCCATGGTGATCTACTTCGCCGTCGCCAACGTCTTCCTGGGGCCGGCCCTGGTGCTGACCGTCCCGTTGACGCTCTCCTTCGGCACGGTCGACCAGGTCGCCCAGGTGGCGGTGGCCGAGGCGCTGGGCGCGGTGGCCGGCGGCGTGGTGATGGCGCTGTGGGGCGGTCCCCGCAAGCGCCGGATGGTCGGCGTGTTCCTGGGCAACCTGGGGATGGCCGTCGGCTGCCTGGTGATGGGCCTGCGGCCGTCCCTGGTGGTGGTCGTGTCGGGCGTCTTCCTCATGGCGATGGCGATGACGGTCTCCCAGGGCATCTACGTGACGCTGGTCCAGGTCAAGGTGCCGCAGCGCTTCCACGGCCGGGTGCTCGCGCTCAACCAGGCCATCTCGTGGTCCACCCTGCCGCTCGGCTTCGCCGTGCTGGCACCCGTGGCCACCTCCCTGTTCAACCCCCTGCTGCTGCCGGACGGCGCCCTCGCCGGCTCGGTCGGCGCGATCATCGGCACCGGGGACGGGCGCGGCGTGGGCCTCACCTACGTCGTCTTCGCCCTGATGATGGCCGCGGTCACCGTCTGCGCGTCCACCATCCGGCTGCTGCGGCGCTTCGACACCGAGGTGCCCGACTCGCTCCCCGACGACCTCATCGGCATGCAGGAACGGCAACGTCGCCTGAAAGGAACCACCGCATCATGACGGGTGTCATTCCCACCGACCTGGCCCAGCTCGGCCCGGTCACCGGACGGCTGGACGGCAACGACCACACCACCATGGTGGTCTACGCCCTCGGGTCGGACATGACCGACCACCTCGACTGGGTGACGGCCCACCGTGACCGGCTCCGGGCCGGCCTGGCCGAGCACGGCGCGGTGCTGCTGCGCGACCTGCCGGCCGACCTCGGGCTGTTCGACCAGATCGTCAGGGCTGTGGGCGGCGAGCCGCTGCGCTACACCGAACGCTCCACCCCGCGCACGTCCGTCACCGAGTCGATCTACACCTCCACCGAGTATCCGGCCGACCAGCCGCTGCCGATGCACAACGAGAACTCCTACTCCGACACCTGGCCGGGGCACCTGTTCTTCTACTGCGACACCGCCGCGGCCACCGGCGGGGCCACCCCGATCGCCGACAGCCGCGCGGTGTTCCGGATGATCCCCGAAGAGGTGCGGGACAGGTTCGCCGACGGCGTCGTGTACGCCAGGGCGTTCCGGGAGGGGCTCGGCCTGTCCTGGCAGGAGTCGTTCCAGACCGACGACCCGGCGGCGGTCGAGGAGTATTGCGCGCGGCACGGGCAGACGTTCGAGTGGGTCGAGGACGGCCTGCGCACCAGGCACCACCGGCCCTCCCACCAGATCGAGCCGGGCACCGGGGAGCGGGTCTGGTTCAACCAGGCGAACCTGTTCCACGTGACCAGCCTGGACGAGGAGGTCCGTGAGGCCCTGTTGTCGCTCTATGACGAGGCCGACCTGCCGCGCAACGCCTACCTGGCCGACGGCAGCCCGATCGACCCGGCCGACCTCGACGCCGTCAAGGCCGCCTACGACGAGGTCTCCTTCGGCTTCCCCTGGCGCCAGGGCGACCTGATGATCATCAACAACATGCTGTGCGCGCACGGCAGGGAGCCGTTCACCGGCGCCCGCCGGATCCTGGTCGCCATGACGGCCTGACCGCCGATCCCACCACCGGGAGCGGGCTGAGGGCCTGACCGCCGAGGACGGCGGTCAGGCCCTCAGTCATGTCGGCCCCGCCGGATTCCGGCGATCGCCGTGCGATGACCCCCACCGGGCCGCAGCGATCTCCTCGCCCGCCCGGCGGACCACCGGTGAGATGCCGGTGCGGTCCTTATATGAATGAGATGACCGGCATTTCCGGCATTCCGAAGAGTCCGCGTGGAATGGCCGTGCCGGCATGCCTTGGGTAGGGGAGCCTCGGTGTCCTTTACGGTCACCGGAGGCTCCCTTTCATTCCTACCGATGTTTACGTTACCTGATTGCTGAGCGGCGTTTCCCGGTTATCGGAATTACGGGCGGTGTTCTCCGGGCGGGAGGGGGGCGGCCGCCGTGGGGTCCCCGCGGACGGTCGCCCCACCCGTCAGCCGAGGCCGGGGCGGTCACCGGCACTCCGGTGGCGGCCGGAAGGCCGTTCGCCGCCGCCGCGCGCCCGCCGGTTCCCTTCGCGGACGGCTTTACGCGGAAGGCCGTTTCCGCGTGGGACCTCCCGGGCTGTGGAAGCTCCGGATGGAAACGGATATGCACCGTAAAAGCAGTTGTGATCACTATTTAATGCCTTTTATGCATCAAGTGATCGGTGGAGACGACACCGGTGTCTCACTCCGCGACCGAACCGTCTGGCACGGCGTCCGCCGCCCGGGGGCCCGGTGTCCGCCGCCTGGGGGGCGGTGGGGGAGGGGCGTGGGAGGTATCCGGAGGGCCTGTGACAAAAGGGCCTGTAACAATGGGCCGGCCCGGACCACTTCCCGATGTCAGAAGAACACACCCGGACGGAGGGGACGGGGCGGTGACGGACGATTCACACCGGTTCACCAGCATGTACGACGGATGCCGGCAGCGCGTGTGGGCCTACGTGGTCAGTCGCGCGGGGCGGCAGGTGGCGGACGAGGTGGTGAGCGAGACGTTCGCGATCGCCTGGCGGCGGCTGGACGACGTACCGGAGCCGGCTCTGCCATGGCTCCTCGGAGTGGCCCGCAACGTGCTGCGCGACAACATCCGGGCGGAGATCCGCCGGGAGTCGCTCGGCGCCGAGCTTCGGGCCTGGGTCGAGGAGGACGTCGCCGAGCAGGTCGCCGAGCGGCTCGGCGTGCTCAAGGCGCTGACCGAGCTGCCCGACGGCGACCGGGAGGTCCTGATCCTGACCGCCTGGCAGGGGCTGTCCCCGCGCGAGGCGGCCGGCGTCGTCGGCTGCTCCCAGGCCGCCTTCCGCGTACGGCTGCACCGCGCGCGCAGGCGACTGAAGCAGGAGATGGAGACCGCCACGCGGTCCCGGCCCCGGGTGAGGAATCTCAGCGAGGAGTGGTCATGAACCCCATTGATCAGCTGCGGGCCGCACGCCCCGCGCACCTGGGCGACACCCCGGTCGACGAGCGCACCAGGGCCGCCGAGCTCTCCTACGCCATGGCGCAGGCCCGGCCGGCGCGCAGCAGGCGCAGGGCCGTACGGCCGCTGTGGAGTTTCAGCCTCGCCGGGGCGGCCGCGGCCGTGACCGCCGTGGCCGTCATGGTCTCCGGGACCGGCGGGACGGCTCCGCGCGCGCCCGCCCCCGCCTCGCCGGAGAGCACCTGGGAGGCCGGCGCCCAGGCGACCCCGGAGCGGCAGATCCGGCTCTCCGCGCGAGACGTCCTGCTGGCCGCCGCCCACGGGGCGGCCCGCCAGCCGGACAAGGCGGGCGCCTACTGGCACACGGTGTCGGTGAGCCGGACCCTGTTCAAGGCCGCGGACGCGGACTACGTCGTCATGGACCGGCAGCGGATCGAGGGCTGGACCCCGTCCGCGACCGGCGGGGACCAGTGGAGCCGGACGCAGTCCCTCGGGGCGCGGCCTGCGGGGCCGCAGGACGAGGCGGCCTGGAGGCAGGCCGGCTCCCCCGCGGAGATCCCCGTCACGGTGCCGGGCAAGCGGGGGGCCAAGCTGGCTCTGCCGACCGAGCCGGGGAAGGTGGAGGACGGCCACGCCCCCCTGGTCGATGGAGACAAAGTCTTCTGGCTGGGCCGGAACGTCACCATGAAGGACCTGCGCGGCCTGCCGTCGGAGCCGGGCGACCTCAAGGCCTGGCTGCTGCGCTCCTACAGCGGGCACGACACCGAGTCGGACGCCCCGATGTCGTCGGACGCCTGGCTGTTCGCCGTCACCGTCGGGTTGATCATGGACATGCCGGTCACCCCGCAGGTGCGCGGCGCGGCCTTCCAGATGCTCGCCGACCTTGAGAGCATCGAGGTCGTCGGTGACGTCACCGACGCGGAGGGCCGCACCGGCACCGCGGTCGCGATCGAGGAGCGGACCAAGGTGAAGGGGGACAGCGAGGAGGACGGCGCGATCCTGCAGACACGCCTGATCTTCGACGAGGCGACCGGTCGGGCGCTGGCCAGCGAGAACATCGTGGTCCGGCCGGGCGGTCACCAGGCCGGCTTCGCGCCGGGCACCAAGTGGAACTCCCAGGTCGTCCTGGAGGCCGGCTGGACCGACGGCAAGCCCGCCTGAACACCCGAACGTCCGGGGCCGACCACGCGCCGGGGGCCGGGTGGTCGGCCCACGGGGGGCGGGGGAACGGTCGCACGGGGAGTGGGAGCGGCCGTGCGGACCGCCCGGGCCGGGCTCGGTGGTCCCGGCGTATTCATCGGGCCACGGCAGATCCATTTTCAGGTGATTTTCATGTCCCGCAGAGCTTCGGCTGAGACGTCGTGGCCAATCTGGAGGTGACCGGTAAGACTCCAGACTGGACGGATCAAAGTGAGATCAGCGACAACGAAGTCGGCTCTGGCGGCTCTGGCCGCCTTCGCCGCGCTCACCGCCTGCGGCGGATCGCCGTCGGAGCAGACGTCCCGGACGTCCGCCCCGGCCACCGCAACGACCCCCGCAACAAGCCCCGCCCCGGCCACCGGCGGCCAGACCCAGACCGAGAAGGTCTCGGCGAACACCGCCAGCAAGGACGAGATCACCGCCGCGCTCAGAGCCGCCGGCGTCTCCAACCCCGAAAGGTGGGCGGAGGAGGTCATCGAATACCGGCCCTACGCCGCCGATGACGCCGACCTCACCTCGCTCCGCGAGAACCTCGCCAAATACAACCCGGGGCAGGAGACGGTCGACAAGATCGTCTCGGCGCTGAAGCCGTGAACGCCGGCCCCACGCTGCTGCGCCGCGGTCTCATCGGCCTGACCGCGCTGAGCGTCCTCGGCACGGCCTTCGAGCTGGCCACCGAACGGCACTGGCACACCTGGCAGCAGCTGATCCCCTGGGGGGCGCTGGCCCTTCTCGCGGTCGCGGTGACGCTCCTCGCCCTCCGGGAGTCCGCCGAAGCGGTCACCGTGGCCCGGGTGCTCGCGTCGGTGGTCCTGCCGGTGGCGCTGTTCGGCGTCTACGTCCACGTGGCCGCCAACTACGAGGCGGGCTTCCTCGACCAGCGATACGCCGGCGCCTGGGAGACCCTCCCCGCCGTCACCCGCTGGTGGTACGCCCTCACCAAGACGGTGGGCCCCACGCCGCCCCTCGCGCCCGGCATGCTCGCCCAGAGCGCGTTCCTGGCACTGCTGGCCAGCTTCGCCCGCCGTCCGGGAGAGGGGAACGGGTCCGTCCCGAACCGGCCCCGGGCGCTGCGGCGCCACTGACGCCGGCCGGTCCCCGACCGCCGCTCCGGGCGGGGACCGCCGCTACCTCGGCCCGGCGGCCGGCGGAGGCCGAGGCCGAGGTGCCGGGACCGAGGCCCGCTCGCCCTGACGCCACCCGCCGGACCGGCCTGGCCTCCCGTCCGCGCCGGGAGCGCTCAGCGCTTGCGGGCGAGCGTGACGCCGTCGCGCACGGGCAGCATCACCGAATCGACGCGGTCGTCGGCGACGATGAGGTCGTTCACCCGGCGCATGGCCACGTCGGCCTCGTCCTGGACGGCCGGGTCGAGAACGCGGCCGGCGCGCAGCACGTTGTCGAGGACGATCAGGCCGCCGGGGCGCAGCCGTACGACCAGCTCCTCGTAGTAGAGGGGGTAGCCGACCTTGTCCGCGTCGATGAAGGCGAAGTCGATGACCGGATCGGCCGGCAGCGCCCGCAGGGTCTCGATCGCCGGGGCGATCCGCAGGTCGATCCGGTCGGTGAGACCGGCCCGCTCCCAGTAACGCCGGGCGATCGAGGTCCACTCCTCGCTGACGTCGCACGCGAGGAGACGGCCGTCCTTGGGCAGGCCCCGGGCGATGCAGATCGACGAGTATCCGGTGAACACCCCCACCTCGACGGCCTGCCGCGCGCCCACCAACCGGACCAGCATGGTGAGGAACTCGCCCTCGTCGTGGGAGATCTGCATGCCCGCGGAGCCGGGGAACGCCTCCCGCGTCTCGGCGGCCAGCTCGCGCAGCAGGTCGTCGGCGGGCGTGCAGTGGGAGAGCAGGTAGTCGCTTACGGCGGGGTCGATGATGTCCATGTGATCTCCTTCGGATGTCGTTGTCGCGGCGGCCGGCGAGGGCCGGGCACCGGCCGACGGACTGCCCGGATCATCTGATACTGCACTCACCGCCGCGAGTTCAAGCCGGCCGGGCGTCCCGCACGGCGGACACCGGCGGTCCGCTTCCGTGCTTTTTATGCCGTCAAATAATCATATATAGGTGAGCATAAAACTCGCGGCTATCTCCGGCGAGTTACGGTGCTCCGAAAAGGGCGGATGAAAATCCGCTGTCCCCCACACTCGGGGAATATGGCTATTAGGATTTAACGCGATTCGAGGGATGAGGGGCGGCCGCATCTCGTCCCCGCCCCTGCTGGATTCCTCGTCGAGATCCTCGAACAGGCGGTGGTTCCCATGTCCGCCTCCTCCCCGCCGGGCGGAGACCCGCAGGGACCGGACAGGGATCCGCCCGGCGTCACTCCCACGAGACTCCGGGAGATCGCGACCCACTCCCTGATCGGCGGCGGCGTCACGGCCCTGTTCACGGTGCTGGTGGAGGGGGTGCGGGCGCTGGGCACGGGGCTCACCCTGCTCGGCTGCGCGGTGGCCGGCCTGGCCGGGGCAGCCTTCCTGGCCCTGGGAGACTCCGCCGGGACGCTCCGCCGGCTGCCGGCGCCGGTGAAACGGCTCGTCCCGCGCCGCCGCGCCGCGAGGAGCCCGCGGCCCGGCCGCCGGGACCGGCCGCCGGGCCGGGGGCGGCAGTGGCTGGAAAGGTCCGTGCTGAAACTGTCGGCCGGTTATGTCGGGGTTCTTGTCGGGGCGGCCCTCGTCCTGGTCCCCTGGGGGGTGGTTCAGGGCGGGACGTGGCTGAGTGACAGGATCCGGCCCCCTGACTGCGCGCGACCGCTCGAACTGCGGGTCATCACCGCCCCGGAGAACGTCCTCGCCCTGCGCGAGAGCGCCGCCCTGTTCGTCCGGGGCAGGCTGGTGGACGGCTGCGCGCCGTACGCGATCTCGGTGGGGGTCGCGCCGTCGATCGGCGAGCTCGCCTACGCGTTCGGCGACAACTGGTACCGCGACGACGTGCGGCAGGAGGGAGACGAGCCGTTCCGCCGCCTCTACGGCCCGCGGGCCGACGCCTGGGTCGCCACCAGCACCGGTGAGGCCGGGCTCGTCTCCGGCGACGCGAAGGCGGGCGGCGCCACGCTCCGCATCGGCCCGTCGGTCGCCTCCGACCGCCTGGTGATCGGCATGATCAGCGGGCGTGCCGAGTCACTCAGGGAGAGGCTCCCCGCCCAGCGGCCCGGCGACCACAGCCTCCAGAGCCTGTGGGAGGCCATCCGCTCGGGCTTCGGCATGTCGGTGAGCTACCCGCAGCCCGAGCTCTCCACCGCCGGGCTCGTCGCGGTCGCCGACCTGCGCTCCTTCGACGACGTGGTGGACCGGGAGCGGCCGGGGATCGTCGCCGAGAGCGTCAGCTCCCTGCTCTGCCAGTTCAAGAGCGCCGGCCACGGCCCCGGAGGCGAGGACCTCGCCCAGCGCACGGCCCTGCTGGTCCCGCTGCACAGCCTGACGGACTACAACAGCGGAAGGCTGAACGGCACCGGCTGCCCGGAGGGCGCGTCGAGCGGCCGGGACAAGCTCCGCGAGTTCTCCTCTCCCGGCCTCTCCAGGCTGGACTACCCGTTCGTCACGATCGACTGGCCGAACGAGCGGAGCGACGAGCGCGCGGCGGCGCTCACCCTGCTGCGTGACTGGCTGGTCGCCCATCCGCTGTTCGGCGAGGGAGCCGCAGGCGGCCCGGCGTCCGGACCGGCGGTGCGCGGCCCGGGGCAGCTGAGACAGGCCCAGAACCGGTTCTTCGACCTCCTCCCCCGCCTCGACGCCGAGATCGCCCTCGACGTGTCCGGGTCGATGGCCGCCCCGCCCCGCTCCCTGCTCGTACGGCTGCGCGAGACCTTCCCCGACGTCAAGCCGGTGATCACCCCGCGCGACGACCTCACGCTGAGCGCCTTCTCCAGGGTCGGCGGCAGGACCCGGATCAGGGAGCTCCAGTCGTCGGTGAGCCGTGAGGAGTTCGACCAGCTCACCAAGAGCGTCATCGGCACGGCGGGGCGCGGCTCGGACGCCCCCGTGTCGGACATGATCATGGATCTTGACAGGCGGGCCGGATCACCCGGGCGGGCCCTCGTCGTCGTGACCGACGGGGGCGTCTTCGACAACGAGCGGCCCGGGGGGAGCATCGGCAGGACGCTCGCCCGCGCGCCCCACGTCACCGCCCTCCACGTCCTGGCCCTCGGCGACAACGGCTGCGACCGTTCCCCGCCGCGGCGCGGGAAATACCGCGACTGCGTCGAGGCGGGATCCGACATGCGGCAGGCGCTGAGGCATCTGATCTCCAGCATGCGGGGGAGGGAGCGGGGATGAGAGTGACCCGGCGGCTGGGCGACCCGCTGGGCCGGCTGAACCCGGCCCAGCGCCGCTGGGGCGGCGCCGGGCTGGTGACGGGGGTGGTCCTGGCGTCGGTGCTCGTCTCCCTCACCGGGAAGGGCCCCGCGCCGCCCGTCTCCTCCTTCACCGGCTGCGGAGGGCCGGACCGGCTCACCGTGGCGACCGGCGCCGACATCACCGCCGGGAGCTTCCGCCGCGACCTCATCGAGGAGTGGAACCGCACGCACACCACCCAGGTCACGCTGGTGGAGGTGGCCGACCGCACCGACGAGGAGCGGGCCGAGATGGCGGGCCGGGCCCGGCTGGGGAGCTGCGCCTACGACGTGTTCTCGGTGGACGTCGCGTGGATGGCCGAGTTCGCCCGCAGCGGCTACCTCCGCCCCTATCCCCTCGATCCACAGGACGCCGAACCCTTCGTGGACAACGTCCTGCAGGCCGGTCAGGTGGACGGCGTCCAGTACGCGGTGCCCTACGTCACCGACGTGCCCCTGCTCTTCCACCGCCGCGGCGTGTCCGTGCCCACCACGGTGGAGCAGCTGTGGAGATACGCCGAGGAGAAGGGCGGATACGCCGTGCAGCTCGGCGACTACGAGGGAGGGACGGTCAACCTGCTGGAGGCGGTCCGGTCCGAGGGCGGGAGGGTCACCGACGGCGAACGGATCGTGCTGGACGACGGAGACTCCGGGCCGCGGGTGCGCCGGGCGCTGTCCCGCTGGCACGAGATGCTGCGCGCGGGGACCCTGGCGCGCGGGGCGGAGAACTTCTCCAAGGAAGACACCTTCAACACCTTCCGTGACGGATTCCTGGTGCGGGGGTCGAAGAACTCCGTGGAGGAGAGCAGTCTCCAGGCGTTCCGCGACGACGACGTGGCCTACATGCGCAACTGGCCGTTCGCCTTCCACCGCCTGGCCACCGACCGCTCGATGTACGACGACCAGGGGCGCCTGCGCTTCGGCATGGCGGCCCTTCCCGGGGTCGGCGTCCTCGGCGGGTTCAACCTGGCGATCTCCGCGCACTCCGACAACCCCGGCAAGGCCCGCACGCTCATCGACTTCCTGACCGGGCACGACGCGCAGCTGAAGCTGTTCGCCTGCAGCGGGTATCCCCCCGTGCTCGAATCCGTCTACGAGGAATACCGCAGGAATCCGCGGACCTGCGCCCAGCTGCTGGCCGCTCCCGGGAAGGGGGCGGGGAAGGGCTCCATGCCCTCCGGCGAGGACACCGAGATCACCGCCCCGATGCTCCAGGATCTGGCCGAGAAGATCTACCGGGGCCTGCGGAAGGCCGAGTCGCGTCCTAAATATTCCTACTACTCCGTTTTCAGTGAGGTGTTCCGCGCGTGCGCCCGCGCGGTGGTCACCGGTGACCTGCTCGCCAAGGAGCTGGATCTCGGCCGGCTGGCCGACGCCCTGCGCGACGCGCGGCAGGGCAGGGCTCCCGATGACACGGTCGGCACGCTGGCCCACTGCGGCAAGCCCGAGGGCGGGCAGGGGCAGTAGGCGCGGGGGCCGGATGGACCGGCCCTGACCAGGACGTTCATTCCCGCACCGACCGGGAACGCTAGCCGGTCAGAGGGGGGATCGATGTGGAAAACAAGGAGTTCATCCAGACGGTGACGGACCGTGCCGGTCTGTCGCGGGAGGAGGCGGCCGACCTCATCCGCGCGACACTCGGAACGCTGGGGGACCGGCTGAGCGCGGGGGAGGCCCGCCGTTTCGCCCTGCAGCTGCCCGAGCCGCTGCGGGAGTCGCTCTCCGTACGGGACAGGATCGAGCAGTTCGGCCTCCACGATTTCGTCGCGAGGGTGAGCAGGCGGACCGGGCTGACCATGCAGGAGACCGAGCGCGGTGTCCGGGCCGTCCTCACGACGCTGCGCGAGACGATCCCCGGCGACGTCTTCGACAACGCCATGTCACAGCTCCCCGCCGAGCTTCAGGAGATGGCCGAACCGATGGCCTGACGGGGTCGCGGGCTGTCCCGGACATACGTTCCGGACCGGGAACACAGCCGGTTACAGTCGACAGTAGGACGGTTACCATCGGTATCGCCGGTGGGGAGCGCCGGACCGCCGCGGTCCACGGGCCGCACGGGCGGGGTGCCCCGTACCGGCCGGCCGCGCGCCGTGGCCCGCGCTCACGGCAGGTGTCCGTGCCCACGGCAGGTGATCGAGGGCGATCTGATCATCGACGGGACCCGAACGAGGTTCCCGGGGAGAGCAGGTGATCACATGACGGTGGATCCACCGATGGGCGCGTGCTGTGACGCCTCACCCTTCCCGCCCATCGCGGACTACGGTTTCCTGTCCGACTGCGAGGCCACCGCTCTGGTCGCGCCGAGCGGGAACGTCGAGTGGCTGTGCCTGCCCCGGATGGACTCCCCCAGCGTGTTCGCCGCCATCCTGGACCGGGACGCCGGGGGGTTCCGGCTCGGCCCCGCCGACATCAGGGTGCCGGCCGCGCGCCGCTACCTTCCGGGCACCATGGTGCTGGAGACGAGCTGGGGCACGCCGACCGGCTGGATCATCGTCCGTGACCTGCTGCTCATCGGCCCCTGGCATCACCACGAGGAGCTGTCCAACACCCACCGCAGAGCGCCGACCGACTACGACGCCAGCCACGTGCTGCTGCGCACGGTGCGCTGCGTCAGCGGGGAGATGCAGATCACCCTCGACTGCGAGCCGGTGTTCGACTACGGCCGCAGGCCGGCCCACTGGGCCTACACGGACCGGGGCTACCACCAGGGCGCCGCCCGGGGAGACGGGGTGAACCTGGAGCTCAAGCTCACCACCGACATGCGGCTGGGGTTCGAGGGGTCGCGGGCGACGGCGCGGACCCTGCTGAGGGAAGGGGACGCCCGCTTCTGCGCGCTGTCCTGGACCGTCCACGAACCGCCCTACACCTTCAAGGAGGCATACGACCGGCTCGTGTGGACGGCCCACCACTGGCAGCACTGGCTGGCCCGGGGCGACTTCCCCGACCACCCCTGGCGCAGCTTCCTGGAGCGCAGCGCCCTCACCCTCAAGGGCCTGACCTTCGCCCCGTCCGGAGCGCTGATCGCGGCGGCGACCACCTCCCTGCCCGAGACGCCGGGCGGGGACCGCAACTGGGACTACCGCTACAGCTGGATCCGTGACTCGACCTTCGCCCTGTGGGGCCTGTACACGCTCGGATTCGACTGGGAGGCCGACGACTTCTTCTGGTTCATCGCCGACGTCGCCGAGCGGGACGAGGAGCTCCAGGTCATGTACGGCGTCGACGGCGAGCGTGACCTGGAGGAACACATCCTCGAACACCTGGAGGGCTACGAGGGGGCCAGACCCGTCCGGGTCGGCAACGCCGCCTACCGGCACCGTCAGCACGACGTCTGGGGGGCGGTCCTCGACTCCCTCTTCATCCACACCCGTTCCCGGGACCGCCTGGACGAGCGGATCTGGCCCATCCTGAAGCGCCAGGTCGAAGACGCCATCAAGCACTGGCGGGAGCCCGACCGCGGCATCTGGGAGGTGCGTGGTCAGCCCAAGCACTTCACCTCGTCGAAGGTCATGTGCTGGGTGGCGGCCGACCGGGGGGCGCGGCTCGCCCGGCTCCGCCAGGACTTCGACCTGGCCGCCCGCTGGAAGGCCGCCGCCGACGAGATCCACGCCGACGTCTGCGCCAACGGGGTCACCGAGCGGGGGGTCTTCAAGCAGCACTACGACAGCGACGCCCTCGACGCCTCGCTGCTGCTCATCCCGCTGGTGCACTTCCTGCCGCCCAGCGACCCCAGGATCCGCAACACCGTCCTGGCCGTCGCCGACGAGCTGACCGTCGACGACCTGGTCCTGCGCTACCTGCCGAAGGAGACCGACGACGGCCAGACCGGCGAGGAGGGGACCTTCACGATCTGCTCGTTCTGGCTCGTCTCGGCGCTCACGGAGATCGGGGAGCAGAACCGCGCCCGCAGGCTCTGTGAGAAGGTCCTCTCCTTCGCCAGCCCCCTCGGCCTCTACGCCGAGGAGATCGACCCCGTCACCGGGCGCCACCTGGGCAACTTCCCCCAGGCCTTCACCCACCTGGCCCTCATCAACGCGGTCATCCACATCATCCGGGCGGAACGCGGCTCGCTGACCGCGAGGACGTGGCGGACATCCGTGACGGGATCACTGTGACCGGGCACGACGCTCCGCGCAGCAGCGACTGGGTGGTCGGGCCGAGCGGGAGCTCGGCCGGGTCGTCGTGCCCGCGGTCATTGACCACCACCAGGTCGGCGCGGTCGGCCGCGCCGTGCAGCACCGTCGTGTGGGGTCGCGTTTCGACCATGGTCTCCACCGTCACCTGGGGATACTTCTCCTCCCACACCGAGACGGTGCTGTAGAAGCGGGTCGCCAGCTGCCGGGTGTCGTCCAGGCCCTCGGGGCACAGGCAGATCGCCGTCAGCACCGCGTGCCGCAGCTTGGCCTCCTCGAACGCCATCCCGAGCCCCGAGCGCTCCGGATCGGCGCCCTCCACGCCGACCACCACGCGGCCCGCGGCGGGCCGGCCGCTCTCCCGGACGACGGCCACCGGGCAGTACGCGTGCGCGGCGAGCTGGGCCGCGGTCGAGCCGAGCTGCAGTTCCGGGAAGCCGCCCGCGCCACGCGGGCCGACCGCGACCAGGTCCGCGGTGGACGACTCGCCCACCAGGACCACTGCCGACGACCCCGTGACCAGCCGTCCCTGCACCTCCAGCCGGGGAGCCAGGCTGCGGGCCAGGTTCACCCCCATGTCGAGGACGTGCTGGCCCATCAGCCGTACGGCCTCCAGCGCCTCGTCGGAGACGGGGGGCATGGGATAGGGCCACTGCCAGGCGTGGCAGACGACCAGGGGGATGAACCGCATGCGGGCCTCGTTCACGGCCCACCGGAGAGCCTGCTGGCTCGCTCTCGAACCGTCGTATCCGGCGACCACCGGCCGCGCGTCGTCTGTCTGCATGGCGACCTCTTCCCCCTGCTTCCCCCGATGCCCCTCACCTCCATACTTGTCCTGTTCCTCGGCGATGGCGAGCGCCACGCCAGGTCAGAGCACTTCCTTTGGTGTCGGGGGAGGCGGTGCGGCCGGTCAGGTCCGCTTCAGGATCCGGCGGCGGCGCCAGAGCACCAGGGGCACCGCGCCGGCGACCCCGAGCAGGAGCGGGGCCTGGGCACCGACCGCTCCGGCGGCCCGCAGCGCGGGCTGGGAGAAGGTGTCGGGGATCGGGAGCGTGGTCGCGCGGGAGAACGGCCACACGATCACGAAGGCCCGGCCGATCACCTGTTCGGCCGGGATCGTGCCGCCCCCCGGGTCGCCCTGGTGCATGCGGGAGTCGTAGGAGACCCCGCGGTGGTCGCCCATCACCCAGAGCCGGCCCGGCGGCACCTTGATCTCGAACGTGCTGACCGACGGCTTGTCGCCGGGGTAGAGGTAGCTCTCCTCGTCGAGCGGGACCCCGTTGACCGTGACGCGGCCCTTCGCGTCGCAGCACTTCACGGTGTCACCCGGCACGCCGATGACCCGCTTGATGTAGTCCTTCTCGCCGGGGACCACGCCGAAGACGGTGCCGGCCCAGTGGAAGAAGGCCGCGATCGGGTTGGACGGCTCGGTGATCTCGACCTCGCCCTTCCACGAGTCGACCCCGGAGAAGACCACCACGTCGCCACGCTCGATGTCGCGGGTGTGGTAGACGAGCTTGTTGACCAGGACCCGGTCGTTGACCAGGAGCGTGTTCTCCATCGACTCCGACGGGATGTAGAACGCCTGGATGACGAAGCTCTTGATCAGCAGCGCCAGTAGGAGGGAGATTCCGACCAGGAGCGGGAACTCCACCCAGAACGAACGCTTCTTCTTGCCGCTCTTGGCCGACTGCTCGATGTCTTCGGCGACCACGTGCACCTCGTCCTCGGTGGGGCGGCCTACGCCGTAGCCCGGTCTTCGCTAGTCAACGCTGATGAGCCTAAATCATTGTCGTCACCGCTACCCCACGTTGAGATGGCCGGACACCGTGACGGCCGTCGTCTTCCGCCGGGGGAGGGGGTGCGGGCCGGCCGGAGACCGGACGCCACGCGTGCAGCCGCCGTCCGGCGGTCCGCCTCACCGGCGACCTGTCGCTAGGCTCCGAGACATGAATCGTCGGGTCATCGCCATAGTGGTGCTCATCGGACTGATCGGGACGAGCGGTCTCGCGGTGGTCGCGTCGTTGGGGCTGTCGGGCTGAGCCCGCGCCGGCGACGTCGCGGCGGACCGGGCCGGAACCAGGCCGGACGGGGTGCCGTGGCCGGGCGGGGCGCCGGGCCGGACGGGGCGCCGGGCCCGCGCAGGATGCCGGGCCGGACGGGACGTCGAGATCGGGCGCGGTGCCGGGCCGGGTGGGTGCCGTGGCGGCCCACCCGGCGGCCGGGCTCCTTCTGGACCTTCGCCCTAGACCTTCGCCATCGCGATCTGTCCGGTGGGGAGCCGCTCCGGCTGGGGCTGCGGCTGGTAGGGCTGCTGCTGGGGCATGCGCGCCTCGGGCTCCGCGGCGGTCTCCATGGCCGGCGGGCAGCTGCAGTATCCGTTGGTCACGATCAGGCGCCCTCGCTGCGGCGTGTATGTGCGGGAGTCGGCGGCGAGGAGAACACCTGTGCATGTATGGCAGACGATGGGCTGGGGATCCATGGACGGCTTCCTTTCTGAGGGTAGCCGTCGAACACCGCTGGGTCCGGCCGGCTGGCTGCTCCTGCCCTAGTGGGGAGACGTCAATCTCCCCACGGGGTTTTTATCTTACTTTGTGACATTTAGTATTCATTCAATTGCATTTGGTGACACGGCGTATCGGCTTGCAGCTCCGAATGTAGCTCGCTCCGGGGGGCGCATGATCTAAAACTGGATAGGAAGTGGAGGAAAACACTTTTCTCCCTGCCGGTCCGGGCATGGTGATTGTTTTCCTTGGCGCCGCCCTCCGGGCCCGTGTCCGCTCGGTCTCTCCCCCCGCGCTCCGGGCCTCCCCGGTGCCGTCGCGCCTTCCTCCGGGTGCCCTCCCTCGTGTCCCACGTCTCCCCGGCGTCGCTCTGCTGCCTTCCGGTTTCAGCATAAAGCGAACTACAGTTCGCATGTGAACCGGGCCCCGATTCTCATCGACGTCCAGCGCGACATGCTCCTGTCTCCAGAGCCGGTGCCCGGCGCGCGCGAGGTCTCCTCGCGATCGCGACACTGCTGGAGCGTGCCCGCGCGGGCGGGGTGCCCACGCGACCTACGACGGAGACGAGACCGCCGCGGCCGTCTCCCGGGAGGTCGAGCGGGAGCCGGCCGCGGTGGTGGATCTCGACGAGGTCGTCATGCCGTGACCTGTTCCCGCACCACGGGCCGGTCGGCGGCCATGGGCCTGCGCAGCAGAAGCGCGTTGGCGGCCACCGCGACGCAGACCAAGCCGAGCAGGAAGCCCCAGCTCACGTCGCTCAGGTGGTGCATGCCGCGATACATCCGGGAGTAGGCGATCCCCACCGGGATCCCCAGGCCGACGGCCCACCACAGCAGATTGAGAATCTTGTAGCGGTGGGTGTGCAGGGTCAGCACCAGCGCGACGCCGCAGTAGAAGGCGACGGCGGCGCTGGTGTGCCCCGAGGGGAAGCTGGAGGTGGGCGGCGCCGGATCGAGGTGCTCGACCGTGGGCCGCTTGCGCTCGGCGAAGACGGTCGCCAGCAGGAAGATCGCCGACTGGGAGAAGACCGCCAGCGCCAGGAAGATCGACTCGTTCCAGCGTCTGAACGCCAGCAGGAAGACCACGAAGAGCAGCGCGGTGCCCGTGATGATCACCGGGGTGTCCGACAGGTTGGACACCACATCCGTGACGGAGGTCCAGAAGGTCGTCCGGCCCTTGGCCATCTGGGCGTTCACCCCCTCGTCGTTCGCGATGAGGGTGGTCGTCTGGAGAACTTTGGTGATCAGGAGCCCGACGCCGAGTGTCAGGGCGGTCATCACGGCCAGTGGCAGCAGGATGAGACGGGCCACGCCCTTGAAGTCGACCGACAGTTTAGGCATGGGGCGCGAGCTACCCTGAATTTTACCTTCAGAACGCCTCGGGCTCGACGCCTTCCTTGAGCGGTTCGACCGGTCTGCGCCCCTCGTCCCGGCGCCAGCTCTCGAACCCGGCCGCGATCCCGGCGACCACCACCACGCCCAGCGCGATCCCGGCGACCACGTCGCTGAACCAGTGCACGCCGAGCGCGACCCGACTGTAGGCGACGAAGACCGTGATGACCGCCGCGACGGCCCACAGCGCGAGCCGGGAGAGCCGGCCCTTCAGGTAGGGCAGCAGGAGCAGCACCAGGACGCAGGTGCCCGTCGCCGCGCCCATCGCGTGCCCGGAGGGGAAGGAAGCGCCCGGGGCCCACGACACCGGGTCGGGCAGCGCCGGCCGCGCCCGATCGACGATCTCCTTGACCGCCAGGTTGAGCAGACCGCTGGCGGTGATCGTGACGACCGCCCAGATCGCCAGGCGCCGCGCTCCCCGCAGCCAGAACCAGACCGCGGCCAGCACCACCAGGACACGCCACGTCGTGGGGCCGAACACCTCCGTCGCCACGCTGAGGAAACGCGTGTAGCCGGGGTCGGCCAGGGCGTAGGCGTGGAACTGCCGGGCCACGCTCTCGTCGAAGTCGTTCAGCGGCGCGAAGGAGGACAGCACGAACACCAGCAGCAGGACGAACGGGGTCGAGAACAGCGCGACCGCCACCGTGGCGACCGTCAGCCGCACGCCCAGACGGCGGTCCGAATCATGATGATCTCGACGATCGAGTAGCCTGACCATCGTTCATGGCTACCCGATGACAGGCGGATATGCCTAAGACCGCCGACAGTCTCAGGCGGCGTGGCGCCCCTCGCGCCGGGTGGTCCAGCGCAGCACGTCGCAGTGGCGCCGTTCGGCCTCGGCGAGGGCGGACTCGTCGGTGTAGGAGTCGAGCACGGCCCGAAGGTGCGGCATCTGCCCGGCGACGTCGGCCCACGCCTGCGTGGGGTCGTCGGAGCCGAGCTCGATCAGCGCGTCCAGGTGCGCGGCGTAGGCCGTCCACCACTGGCGGCTCAGCTCGGCGAGGAACCCGTCCAGGCCGCCGAACTCCCGCTGGATCTCGGACTCCCACCATGGCGGTACCGTGGTGTCGCCGGTCTCCGCCATATCGCGGAGCACGACATGCACCAGTGTGCGACGCCGACGGACGATGGCGGAACGTGACAAGCTGTTCATGTTCCCACCTTGTCGGTCCCTGCTTGCGGAACGCTTAACGATCTATTGACGGCGATGTAAGGCCGTGGCGCTATAAGCGAGAGCGGGAACCGCTTGGCCGTAGTCATCGCACACCACTAGTCTTCAAAGCGCAGTTCATTCCGCCTTGCGTCCGCGGAGCTACCTCAACGCGGAGGAAGCCTCTCATGGCCCAAGGTGTCGAATTCCCCAAGGTCGTCGACCGCACCCTGAACGCTCTCGCGGACGCTCTGGGCGCCGACGGCGCGGCTCTGATGCTGACCGACGATCACGACCGGTTACGCGCGGTCGCCGGCTCCGACGACGACGGCCGGCGGCTGGAACTGGCGCAGGAGCGGACCGGCTCCGGACCGGCGGTGGAGAGCCTCGCCCGTGGCGTGGACGTCGCGGTGAACGACCTCCGCGCCGCCCGCCCCTCCGGCTTCCCCGGCCTGGCCCCTCACGCCTCCGGGGTCCGCGCCGTGCTGTCGGTGCCGCTGCGCGCGGACGGCCGGCTGATCGGCACCCTGAATTTCTACGACCGGGTCAGCCATGAATGGCCGCCCGCGAAAGTCCGGAGGGGCGGACGCCTCGGCGAGCTCATGGTGATGGTCCTGCAGACCCTCGCCCATAAATCACCTATTTCCGGGCAGTCGTAGTGAGCAAGTCAAGTAACCAGGCCGACGCTGAAAGGCGCCACACATATGACGCACATTGACCCGGAAGCGCTGGTCGCCAGCTTGAGACGGCTCCAGACGACCTCTCCCACGACGGGCATAGTCCATCAGCTGGAGCGGGCCGTGGATGTCGTTGACACGCTTTTCGGCTATTCGGGGGCGGGTCTGATGTTTGCGGAGGAGAGCAAGGATCTGCGCTATTTGGTCGCCACCGACGACCGGGGGCGCAGTCTTGAGGGCGCCCAGCTCCATCTGGGCCAGGGGCCATGTGTGTCCGCCTACGAGGAGAACACCGCGGTGACCTCCTCCGACGTGCACGCGGACCCGCGCTGGCCGCAGCTCGCCGACCGGCTCCACCCCGAGGTGCGGGCGGTCGCCGGAGTGCCGGTACGGCTTGGCGGGGCCCCGGTGGGCACCTTGAACGTCTATCAGTCCGAGCCTTATGACTGGGATGAGTCGGATATCCAGGCACTCAAGGCATATGCCGACGTGATCGAGCAGTTGCTCACCGCGGCGATGGCCGCCGAGGAGAAGAGCGCCCTGGCCGACCAGCTCCAGTACGCCCTCGACTACCGGGTGGTCATCGAGCGGGCCGTCGGCTACCTGATGGGCAAGCACGACCTCACCGCGGCCCAGGCGTTCACCGGTCTGCGCAAGCAGGCCAGGGACAGCCGCCGCCGGGTGGCCGACCTCGCGGCGGAGGTGCTCGGCGAGGGAGCCGGCGAGCTGCGGTGATCGCGGAGGGCGCACCGCGGCGCGGCCGGGGCGTACCCCGCCCCGCGGGGGGACTAACCTGATCGGTGATGTATCGATTCGTGTTCACGCAGGTCCTCAGCCGCTTCGACCCGGAGGCCGCGCATCACCTGACGCTCGGCGCGCTCCGCCTCCTGTCGGTGACGCCGGTGGTCAAGCGGCTGGTCCACCGCCGTCTCGCACCGCGCGACCCCGCCCTGCGCGTGCAGGCCTTCGGCGTGCACTTCCCCGGCCCGTTCGGGCTGGCGGCGGGCTTCGACAAGGACGCCGGCTGCGTGGAGGCCATGTCCGCGCTCGGCTTCGGCCACGTCGAGGTCGGCACGGTCACCGCGCACGCCCAGCCGGGCAACGCCAGGCCCCGGCTGTTCCGGCTGGTCCGGGACCGGGCGATCATCAACCGGATGGGCTTCAACAACGCCGGCGCGAGCGCCGCGGCCCGGGCGCTGAGCAGGCCCCGCGGCGTCCCGGCGATCGTCGGCGTCAACATCGGCAAGACCAAGGTCGTGCCCGAGTCCGAGGCCGTCCACGACTACGTGGCCAGTGCCAAGGAGCTGGCCCCGCTGGCCGACTACCTGGTCGTCAACGTCAGCTCGCCGAACACCCCCGGCCTGCGCGACCTCCAGGCCGTCGAGCTGCTGCGCCCGCTGCTCCAGGCGGTCAAGGAGGTCGCCGACGGCACCCCCAAGCGCACCCCGCTGCTGGTCAAGATCGCCCCCGACCTGGCCGACGGCGACGTGGACGCGGTCGCCGACCTGGCCCTGGAGCTCGGGCTCGACGGCATCATCGCGACCAACACCACGATCAGCCGCGAGGGCGTCTCCAGCACCGAGGCCGGCGGCCTGTCCGGCCGTCCGCTGAAGGCCCGCTCGCTGGAGGTGCTGCGCCGGCTGCGCGCCCGGGTGGGCGACCGCCTGGTGCTCGTCTCCGTCGGCGGCGTCGAGGACGTGGACGACGTCTGGGAGCGCCTGCTCGCCGGGGCCACCCTGGTCCAGGGCTACAGCGCGATGATCTACGAGGGGCCTCTCTGGGCCCACCGCATCCACCGCGGGCTCGCCCGCCGGCTCCGCCGCCATGGCGTCGGCGACCTGCGTGAAATCATCGGCCGCACCGCGGGCTGAGTAATACCCTGGGCGGGTAACCCTCGGACATTGGAGGCGCGATGAGCGTGAGCACATATACCGTCACCGGCATGACCTGCGGCCACTGCGTCAGCTCGGTCAAGGAGGAGGTCGGCGAGGTTCCCGGCGTCACCGGGGTCGACGTCGACCTGGGGAGCGGCCGGGTGGACGTCTCCGGCGACTCCCTCGACGACGCCGCGATCCGCGCCGCCATCGAGGAGGCCGGCTACCAGGTGGCCGGCTGACCGTGCGGGGCCGCGGCGTCCGGAGGCCGGGACCCCGCGTCTCGGCCGCAGGACGCCCCTGACGCCCCTTCCCGCACGGCGCGCCGCCCCGGACCCCTCCCGTACGGCCTTCTCCCGTACGGCTCCCGTACGGCTCCCGTACGGCGCCGCTCGACCCTCCTGTACGGCGCCGCTCGGGTCTCTCGTACGGCACGTCGCCCGGGTCTCCCCGTACGGCGCGCCGCTCGGCCCCTCCCGCACGGTCCTTCTCCCGTACGGCGCCGCCCGCACGGTCCTTCTCCCGTACGGCGCCGCCCGGCTCCCGCCGTCCGCCGGCCGGTGACGGGCGGGCCGTACGGTCACATGCTCGGCCGGGTGGAGTCCGCGAGGTGGGTCAGCTCCTCCAGGCGCTTCATGACCTCCTCCACCTTGACGGCCCCCGGGCGGTGGCGGCGGTGGCCGGCCCCGCCGAGCTGCCAGGGGCGCGGGCCGGTCAGCGGGCGATACTCGACCCCCAGCGCGTCCAGCCGGCCCAGGTGCCTTTCGAGCCGCGCGGCGAACCCGGGGCCGGCCGCGCCGGACCAGGCGACCTCGGCCAGCGCGCAGCCCCGGGGCCAGGCCCGGTAGTCCACCGCCCGCCCGTCGGGCAGACGCTCGGTCCACAGCTGGAACTGCGCCCCGACGACGCGCTCCCGCTGCCCGGCCGTCCACGACTCCGGCGCCGGGTCGAAGGCCGCGACGTCCGAGACGGTGATCGCCTCGCCGATGGCGACCGGCTCCTCCTCGGAGGCGGCCTCGGCGTAGTCGAAGTAGAGCGGGAAGACCGGCGTCTGCACCACGTCGTGCCCGGCCTCGGCGGCGCGCCGGGCCACTCCCGGCCCGCGCCACGGCATCACGATCGTGTCGGGCCGCAGCATGCCGCTGACGAACGCCTCGTCCCAGACGACCGCCCGGCTGCCCCGCTCGGCCAGCAGGTCCGCCAGCCTGCGCAGGAACCAGGCGTGCAGGCCGCTCAGGCTCTCCAGGCCGAGCTCTCGCTGGAAGGCGACGATCTCCGGCGCGGCGGCCCAGTCGTCGAGCACGCACTCGTCCCCGCCGAGGTGCACGTAGGGCGTCTCGCCCAGCGCGCCGAGCATCTCGTCGATCACCGCGATCAGGAAGTCGACCGTCGGCGGGAGGGGGGACAGGATCGCGGGGGAGATGCCCCACCGGTCCAGCACGGTGAAGGGCTCGGGCTCCCGGCCGTCCGTGGCCCGCGCGTCGAGCGCGGGATAGGCCGCGAGGATCGCCGAGGCGTGTCCCGGCACGTCGATCTCGGGCACGATCGTCACGGCCCGCGCCCGGGCGTAGGAGGCGATCTCCGCGAGGTCGTCCAGCGTGTAGTAGCCGCCGTGCGGCACCTCGTCGAAGGCGGGCCCGTCCTCGCGCCGGCCGGTGGCCGTGCGCGGCCGGTGCGAGGCCACCTCGTGCAGCCTGGGGGCGATCCGGCTCTCGACCCGCCACCCCTGGTCGTCCACCAGGTGCAGGTGGAGCCGGTTCAGCTTGTGCGCCGCCATGAGGTCGACCATGCGGAGCACCTCGCGCTTGGGCATGAAGTGCCGTGCCACGTCGAGGTGGACCCCCCGCCAGGAGAACCGGGGCGCGTCCTCCACCCGGCAGGACGGAACGCTCCAGCCGGCCTGGGCGACGGTCCGGAACGCCGCGTCGGGCAGGAGCTGCCGCAGTGTCTGGCCCGCATAGAACGCCCCCGCACGGTCTCCGGCCGCGATCCTCACCTCCGCGGCCGTCACCTCCAGCCGGTAGGCCTCCGCGCCCAGCGACGCGTCCCGCTCCACCACGACGGCCCCCGCCTCCGCGGGGCGCAGGTCCAGTACGGCGAGCGCCGACCGCAGCCCGTCCACCAGCTCGGCGGGGCCGGAGACGGAGGTGCCGGGCGAGAGCGCGAAGGAGCCGGGCGCGGGCTCGAAGACGGCAGGGAGCGGCAGGAGGTCAGTCATGCCTCAGATCATGTCAAGTTGCCCCAGAGCACGCATTACTTGAGGTAGTTCTGCAGCCCGTCGGCGAGGGAGAGCGCCATCTTCTGCCGGAACGCCGGGTTCTGGAACTTGGCCGCGTCACCCGCGTTCCGCATGTTGCCGCACTCGACGAAGATCTTGGGGACCGTGGAGAGGTTCAGGCCGCCGAGGTCGTTGCGGAAGCTCAGGGCCTTGCTGCCGATGTAGGTGGAGTAGGGCATGCCGGCGACGGACTTGATGGAGTCGCGCACGTCGAGACCGAGCTCCCTGGAGGCGCCCACCACCGGGTCCACCGGACCGTTGATCTTCTTCGGGATGATCACGTGGAAGCCGTGGCCGGCCGGGGCCGCCCCGTCGGCGTGGACCGAGATCGCCGCGTCCGCCTTGGCCTTGTTGCCGATCGCCGCCCGCTCGGTGATGCACGGGCCCACGCCGGAGTTGTCCGGGCGGGTCAGCTTCACCGTCGCACCGCGCTCCCGGAGGATCTTGGCCAGGCGCTGGGAGACGTCCCAGGTGAAGGCGGCCTCGCTGTAGCCGTTGTTGGTGGCGGTGCCGGTGGTGTCGCAGGCCTTCCACTGGGTCAGGACGTTGACCTGCTTGTTGATCTTCGCAGGGAACTTGTAGTTGTGCCCGTTGTGGCCCGGGTCGACGACCACGACCTTGCCGCTCAGCGGCTTGGCCGGGGCCTTCCCACCCGCCGTGGTGGCCGCGACGGCCGGGGCCGCCTCGGTGGCCCGGGACGCCGTCCGGGAGGTGGGCTCGCCGTTCCCCGCCGAGCCCGCGGTGGCGCCGCTGACGGTGCCGGCGGCGCCGCCGCAGGCGGCGGCGCTCAGGCCGCACAGGACAAGGGCCGCCGCGAATGCTTTGGTGGTCACGTTCATCCCCCTCGAAGGAAACCCGTCAACCATCCAACTTACGCGGCCCGGCGCCGTGGCCCGGCCGCCGTCACCAGACGTGCTCGCCGGCCTCCTGCTTCTGCAGCAGCGAGGCGAGCTCCCTGGCGTCCTCGGCGTCCAGTCCCAGGACCACGCGCGGACGCCCCCATGGATGGTCGATCGAATGGGCCACGTAACTCGCCACGGACTCGGCTCCGGCGTCGCCGTTCCGGCCTCGGGCGGCCCGCCAGTGCGCCCATGCCCGCTCGAGCTCGGCCGCCGCGCGCTGAGCGCATGACACAAGTTCCGGATCACGCATTGTTACCCCCTCTCGTCACATCTGAGTCAACACCAGGGCTCCGCCGCCACTTCGATGCTTGACCCGAACTTGACGAGGTCCTAGGGCCCGCCTGGGCGTGCTGCAACGCTCCAGGCGGGCCCTTTACCCCTGGACGGGGCCCGTGCTGCGCCGTACGACGAGACGGGGGGTGACCTGGCGCAGGCGCGAGGTCTTGCCCGGGTCGCCGATCCGGTCACTGAGCAGCGTCGCCGCCGAGCGGCCCATGGCGCGGCGGGGCTGGTCGACGGTGGTCAGCGAGATCGGCTGGGCCGCCGCGAGCTGGATGTTGTCGTAGCCGATCACGGAGAGGTCCTCGGGCACCCGCAGGCCCAGCTCGGCCGCGGCGGAGAGCACGCCCATGGCGACGGCGTCGTTGGCGGCGAAGATCGCGGTGGGCCGGGGGTCGCGGGTGAGCAGGCTCCGCGCGGTCAGCGCGCCGCCCTCCTCGGTGCACTCTCCCTGCTCGACCATGATGTACGGCGCCAGCGCGTGCCTGCGCATCGCCACCAGGTAGCCCTCGCACCGGAACCGTCCGGAGGAGGAGCGGGAGCCCTCGATGTGGGCGATCCGGCGGTGGCCGAGCTCCACGAGGTGGTCGATGGCCAGGCGGGCGCCGAGCTGGTCGTCGTCCACGACGATGTCCACGCCGCCGAGGTCGATGTCGCGCTCGCCCACCACGACCGTCGGCGTGTAGCCGGTGGCCTCGATGAGCGTGTCGCTGGTGGGCGCGATGCCGAGCAGCACGAGCCCGTCGACCCGCAGCTCCAGGAACGCCTCGACCGCCTCGTCCTCGAAGGCCGGGTCCCACTGGCTGTTGCCGATGAGCAGCCTGAGGCCGTCGCCGTGCAGGCTCTCCTGCAGGCCGTCGAGGAACTCGGCGTAGAACGGGTTGTGCAGGTCGGCGACGAGCGCCCCGACCAGGTGGGTGCGGCCCTCGACCAGGCTGCGCGCGACCGCGTTGGGCCGGTAGCCGAGTTCTCTGGCCGCCTGCAGCACGGCCTGCCTGCGGTGCTCGCTGACGTGCGGCGAACCGCGTAGCACGAGCGACACCAGTGATTTGGAGACACCGGCCCGCTCGGCCACGTTGCGGATCGTGGGCCGTGGGCGTGGTCCGCCGCCGTCCGGTGAGACGGGCTCGGCGAACCCGCGGGCTCGGGTGACGGTGGTGTTGACCGGTGGTCCTGACATGGCTCTCCCCCGGGGTGGTGGATGGGCACCTGTCACTCAAAACGATCGAGTTCCGAATGGGGTACGGCTTCCGCCCAAGGGAACTCCGATCTTGACGTCACCGCCGCCGCAGACGGACTCCGATAGTGTGCGGACTGTGGGTTCGACATCCGGAGCCGCCAAGCAGGACAGACCTGCGGCGGAGGGCGCGCGACCGGCGCGGCGCAGGCTCAGCGTGGACCGGCGCCGTGAGGAGCTCATGGCGGCGGCCCTGGAGCTGTTCAGCAAGCGCGACGCCGAGGATGTCTCCATCGACGACGTGGCCTCGGCGGCCGGGGCGTCGCGGGCCCTGGTCTACCACTACTTCGGCGGCAAGCAGGAGCTCTACGTCGCCGCGCTGAAGAGCGCGGCGGCCGAGCTGGAGGCGCGTCTGCAGCCCCCGGGGGGCGGTCGGCCGCTCGACGACCTCGCCGGGGGACTGGGGCGCTACTTCGACTTCGTCGAGGAGCACGCGGCGGGGTTCGCCGCGCTGCTCAGGGGCGGCCCCGCCAATCGCAGCGGCGAGATCGGGGAGATCGTCGACAGTGTCCGGCACCGTCTGTTCCGCCTCATCATGAAACAGATGCGGGTCGACGAGCCGGGGCCCGCCCTCCGCATCACACTGCGGTCGTGGATCGCCTCCGTCGAGACGGCGGGTCTCGACTGGCTGGAGCACCGGGACATCGGGCGCCCGGGGCTTGAGCGCATGCTGGTCGATCAGATGGTGGCGCTGCTCGGGGTGGCCGCGGAGCACGACGCGCAGGTCCGGCAGCTCCTTGAGGACCTGGTCCGCGAACACGCACCGTGACCGGCCGGCCCTCCGGAGGCCGTGCAGGGCCGTGCCGGGGCGGCGCCGGACGGGCGACGCCGCTCCCCACAACAACCCGTTTGGCCTACGCGCTCACGTGGTGAGCGCGCGGCTGTTCCCCCCTGGGCCCGTGACGGCCCCCGTATTACTCGGAACGCTGCTGTGGAATCCCCGCCAGCAGCGCGCGAACCTCGGTCTCCCGGTAGCGGCGGTGCCCACCCAGCGTGCGGATGGACGTCAACTTGCCGGCCTTCGCCCACCGTGTAACGGTCTTGGGATCGACACGGAACATGGTTGCGACCTCCGCCGGGGTGAGCAGCGGCTCTGCCTCGGGTGTACGAGCTGACATTTGTGCGGCCTCTCCTCCATGTGGACCGGCGACAGCGATCCTGCGACTTGACGCTTGTCACGGATGTCCCCCTATGGCCCCTTGCGTGCGGCTGTTCGGACCATATGCGGCATCACCCGATGTGACCATACAGCCACGTAGAGCGATTGGCGAGTCTTTGAGTGACTCATCTCTCTTGTGCACCTGTTGTTGTCACGCTCGGTGATTCTAGCGACACGTTTCGTGGTATCGCAGTGAAAACGGCAAACTACTCAGTTCGTAGACGTGTCGCCGGTCATCGACCGAACTACTTATGCAGGTCAGAGGGATGATTTGCGACTCAGTTTGCTGATTCGAGAAGTTGTATTGATCGCCACCGGAGAATCACCCGCTGGTACATGGCGTAGGCCAACTCTTCCTCGCCGGTTTCCAGACCCGTCAGAGCGGCCGCGAGCTCGGCCACCGACTGGTCGGCCTGGAGCTTTTCGTCGTCCATGAGATGGACGATGCCGCCGTAGTCGAGCTCCACCAGCGAGTGCGGGTGGAACTCCTCCAGCCAGCGCGCCACCTCCTCGACCTCGCCGGCCACCGAGATCTCCCCCGCCTGCCTGCGGATGATCTGCAGGGCGCGGGCGCTGCGGCGCCGGGCGTGGGCCATGGAGGTGACGTAGATGAGGTTACGGGTGGTGACCGTGCCCCCGGGGCCGCGCCGCCCGTCGAGGACCAGCCAGCGCTCGTTGCCGTCGAAGGGCACGAACCACGACGTCGGAACGTGCCACGTCGAGGTCCGGATGTGGGTGCGCAGCGCCGCCGAGTCGCTGCGGCGTTTGAACCTGTCGAAGTCGTCGGCCGTCTGCTCGGCGATGGAGATCGGCACGAAGCGCTCCATCAGCCTCGCCGGCGTCGTCCCGCGGAAGCGTGAGAAGGCCAGCCACGATCTCAGCCTGCTCTGCCAGGGGCAGACATAGAGCACGTCCTCCACGCGCCTGAGATAGGCGTTGGGGCTCTCCTGGGCGGGTGCGGGAGCGGGAGGGACTCCCAGGAGGCGGCGGACCGCCTCGCCGTGCTCGGCGTGGAGCGCGCTCGCGCGGCGGGGCCGGTCGGTCGCCTCGGCGTAGGCGGCCCACGAGACGCGTTCCGACGGGGTGAACGCGGTCAGGGGTTCATAGACGCGGAGGTACGCGGCATAGGGCAGCACGTCCGCATCGTGTCACGAAGGACCTGCTGTTGTCCGGTATCGACCCCGTGCGAGCCGTGCCACCGCTTGTCCGTCTCGGCTGGTGAGAAGCACCGCCGCCGGTCGCGTCTCGGGTAGTGAGAACGGTCCCTCGACGGCATCGTCCCGCCCGGAGTTGTGGTTACGCTGAGAGTGATCTCCGCCGCGATGGAGCGGCGGACCTGGCGACCGGGAGTCACCACCGTGACCGACGTCTTCGGGCTGTCCCACAAGGACACCAGCCCCGCAAGCGGCCAAGCCAAGCACGAGCAGGTCATCTTCTGCTCCGACGAGCGCAGCGGCCTCCACGCGATCATCGCGATCTACAACACCGCCCTCGGCCCGAGCCTCGGGGGCACCAGGTTCTATCCCTACGAGAGCGAGCAGGCCGCGCTGGCCGACGTCCTCAACCTCTCGCGGGCGATGGCCTACAAGAACGCCCTGGCCGGACTCGACCTCGGCGGCGGCAAGGCCGTCATCATCGGCGACCCGGCCACGGACAAGAGCGAGGCGCTGCTGCGCGCCTACGGCCGATTCGTGCAGTCCCTCGGCGGCCGCTACTTCACCGCGTGCGACGTGGGCACCTACAGCGAGGACATGGACATCGTGGCCCGCGAGAGCTCCTACGTGACCGGCCGCACGGTCGCCCAGGGCGGCGCGGGCGACTCCTCGATCCTGACCGCCTACGGCGTGTTCCAGGGCATGCGGGCCGCGGCCCAGCACGTCTACGGCGCGCCGACGCTGCGCGGCAGGCGGATCGGCGTCGAGGGCGTGGGCAAGGTGGGCCACCGCCTGGTCGACCATCTCGTCGAGGACGGCGCAGAGGTCGTGATCTGCGACGTCAGCGAGCAGGCGGTCGAGCGGGTCCGGGGCCGTCACCCCCAGGTCGAGGTCGTCGCCGACCAGGTGGAGCTCACCGCGGCCGGCATCGACGTCTACGCCCCCTGCGCGCTGGGCGGGGCGCTGGACGACGACACGGTCGCCCGGCTGCGCGCCGCGATCGTCTGCGGCGGGGCCAACAACCAGCTCGCCCACCCGGGTGTGGAGAAGGAGCTCGCCGACCGGGGCATCCTCTACGCGCCCGACTACGTGGTCAACTCCGGCGGCGTCATCCAGGTCGCGGACGAGATCCAAGGGTTCAACATGGAACGGGCCAAGGCAAAGGCGACCCAGA
The DNA here is from genome assembly GCF_055586905.1 of Streptosporangium sp. NPDC048886. Lineage (NCBI taxonomy): Bacteria > Bacillati > Actinomycetota > Actinomycetes > Streptosporangiales > Streptosporangiaceae > Streptosporangium > Streptosporangium sp. NPDC048886. The sequence goes on along the minus strand of NZ_JBVJHH010000056.1, from coordinate 7,749 downwards.
TCTACGACACGACTCTCAAGATTTTCCGGGCGGCGGCGGAGGATGGCATCCCTCCGGCTGTCGCAGCCGATAGGCTAGCCGAACGCAGAATGTCGGAAGTCGGGCGAATTAGGGGCATTTGGCTAGGCCACTAGCCCCTCGCGCCCATACGGCGTACCGAGCCGGGCGTAAAACAGGTACGGTTGTAGTCGAACGAGAGCTGACGCCTCAAGTCAGGTGGCGTCAGTGCGTGGTGCGTTAGCGACGAGGGGTCGGGCACGACCCCACACGAGGGGGTCGAGCCAATGGGGCGCGGCCGAGCAAAGGCCAAGCAGGTCAAGGTTGCTCGCCAGCTGAAGTACAACAGCGGTGGCACTGATCTTGAGCGTCTTCGCGACGAGCTCGGAGTCAGAGACGACTCCAACCACAATGACGACGCCGACGACTCCTACGATGAACTGGCGGATCGGTATGCCGATTACGCCGATGGCTTCGGTTCCGGAGACGACCGGGACGAAGGCGCGCCCGGCCGCCGCTAGGCGAGCTTCAGGTTGAGCACGAGCAGGGACACCCGGTGGCTGAGAGCCGCCGGGTGTTTCTCCGCGCGGGCTGGTCTTTCAAAGCGCTCCGGCGGGCCGGGGCGCTTTTCGGCGTTCCCGCCCCTGACCCGCTTTTCGGCGTCCCGCCCCTGATCCGGAAGACGTGGCACGGCCGGACGCCGGACGGTCCGCACCCGTGCCGAGGGGCGCCGGACGATGGTGACCGGCGCCCCGTGCGGCGGGCTAGCGGTAGTGCGCCCGGCCGGTGCCGGGGACGACCTCGCCGAGCACCCAGGCCGGCAGGCCGCGCTCCTCGAGCAGGGCCAGAGCCGGGTCGACGGCCTCCGGCGGGACGATCGCCGCCATCCCCACCCCCAGGTTGAAGGTGCGGTCCATGTCGGCCTGGGCCACCTTGCCGTGCCCCGCGAGCACCTCGAAGACGGCCGGCGGGGTCCAGGACGAGCGGTCCAGCAGCGCGTCCAGCGTCGGCGGCAGGGAGCGGGACAGGTTGCCCTCCAGGCCGCCGCCGGTGATGTGCGCGTAGGCGTGCACGTCGAGCGCGCGGGCCAGCTCCAGGCAGTCGAGGGAGTAGATCCTGGTCGGCTCCAGCAGCTCCTCGCCCAGGGTCCGGCCCAGCTCGGCGAGCTCGGCCTCCAGGGAGAGCCCGGCGAGCTTGATGATGTGCCGGACCAGCGAGTAGCCGTTGGAGTGCACGCCGGAGGAGGCCAGCGCCAGCACCACGTCGCCCTCGCGGACCCGGTCCCGGCCGAGCATCTTCTCGGCCTCGACCACGCCGGTGGCGGCGCCCGCCAGGTCGTACTCGTCGGCGCCCATCGCCCCGGGGTGCTCGGCCGTCTCGCCGCCGATCAGGGCGCAGCCCGCCAGGCGGCAGCCCTCGGCGACGCCGCCCACGATCTCGGCGATCCGCTCGGGGACGACCTTCCCGCAGGCGATGTAGTCGGTCATGAACAGCGGCTCGGCGCCGCAGACCACCAGGTCGTCCACGACCATGCCGACCAGGTCGATGCCGATCGTGTCGTGCTTGCCGAGCGCCTGCGCCAGCATGACCTTGGTGCCCACCCCGTCGGTCGAGGTGGTCAGCAGGGGCCGCCGGTAGCCCAGCAGGGCCGAGGCGTCGAACAGACCGGCGAAGCCGCTGGCGTCGTCGACGACCTCGGGCCGCCGGGACCGGGCGACCTTCGACTTCATCAGCTCGACGGCGCGCTCGCCCGCGTCGATGTCCACGCCGGCAGCTGCATAGCTGGTCACAGCTTGGCCTCCAGGACGTATTTGCCCACGTTGTCACGGTCGATGGCGATCGGATACACGCCGTCGAAGCAGGCGCGGCAGAGCCGCTCGGCGGGGATCGTGGTGGCCTGGGTCAGGCCCTCCAGCGAGATGTATCCGAGGGAGTCGGCGCCGAGCGAGGCACGGATCTCCTCCACGCTGAGCGAGCCGGCGATCAGCTCGGCCCGGGTCGCGAAGTCGATGCCGTAGAAGCACGGCCAGGAGACCGGGGGAGAGGAGATCCGGACGTGGACCTCCCGCGCGCCGGCCTCACGCAGCATCTTGACGATCGCCCGCTGGGTGTTGCCGCGCACGATCGAGTCGTCCACGACGATCAGACGCTTGCCCGCGACGACTTCCTTCAGCGGGTTGAGCTTGAGCCGGATGCCGAGCTGGCGGATCGTCTGGGACGGCTGGATGAAGGTCCGGCCGACGTAGGAGTTCTTGACCAGGCCCTGGCCGTACGGGATCCCGCTCTCCTCGGCGTAGCCCACGGCGGCGGGGGTGCCGGACTCAGGAGTCGGGATGACCAGGTCGGCCTCGACCGGGTGCTCGCGGGCCAGCACGCGGCCGACCTCGACGCGGGTGCTCTGCACGCTGCGCCCGGCGATCGTGGTGTCGGGGCGGGCCAGGTAGACGTATTCGAACAGGCAGCCCTTGGGCTCGGCCAGCGCGAACTTGCGGGACCGCACGCCGCGCTCGTCGATGGTGATCAGCTCGCCGGGCTCGATCTCCCGGACGAAGGTGGCGCCCACGATGTCGAGGGCGGCGGTCTCGGAGGCGACGACCCAGCCGCGCTCCAGCCGGCCCAGCACCAGCGGGCGGATGCCCTGCGGGTCACGGGCCGCGTAGAGCGTCTTCTCGTTCATGAAGACGAGCGAGTAGGCGCCCTTGACCTGTGGCAGGAGTTCGGCGGCGGCGTCGTCGATGGACTGGCTGCGGTCCTGGGCCAGCAGCGACGCCAGGACCTCGGTGTCGGTGGTCGCCCTGGTCGCGCCCGGGGCCAGGCGCCGGGCCAGCTCCGGGGTGTTGATCAGGTTTCCGTTGTGGGCGAGCGCGAGCCCGCCGTCCTCGGTCGAACTGAGCGTCGGCTGGGCGTTCTCCCAGACGCTCGACCCGGTGGTCGAGTAGCGGCAGTGACCGACGGCCAGGTGGCCGCGGAGGGTCCCGAGGACCGACTCGTCGAAGACTTGGGCCACCAGGCCCATGTCCTTGTAGACGAGGATTCGGCTGCCCTCGCTGACCGCGATGCCCGCGGATTCTTGACCGCGGTGCTGCAACGCGTACAGCCCGTAGTAGGTGAGTTTGGAGACTTCCTCCCCGGGTGCCCAGACGCCGAAGACGCCACATGCGTCCTTCGGGGGCCGGTCATGGGGATCAAGGTCATGGCTCAGATGGCCGTCGCCCTTCAGCACATGCTTCAGTCTAGGTCGGCCTCTTCGCTGCTCGCACCCCGGGGCCGGGTCAACCGTTGTCCCACTTTGGCCGAACAATCGTCGGGGTTTTGCCGTGTCGGCCTGTTTCATCACATGGCGGCGGGGGAGTGTGAGGTATCCGGCATACCTATGCGTCGGGAGAACAGACGTGACAACACCTGAGGACCCTAACCAGCCTGACCCGCGGCGCGAGCCCCGGGACCGGCGATCCGAGCAGGAGGGGACGGGTCCGGAGTCCTCCGGAATCTCCGAAGACGCGGCCGTTCCGAGCGAGCCGGCCGCTCCCGGCTCCGGCCAGACCGTTTTCTGCCCGGATGACCCCTCCACGTGGTCGGCGCCCGATCCCGCCGAGGCTCCACGTCCGTCGCCCGAACCCACGTCCTCAAGCGGGCAGCCCCCGTCCGGGCCCGCCGGCCCCTCCGCCCGGCCGCCGTCCGAGCCTGTGACGCCGTCTGAGCCGGGCCCGCCGTCCGAGCGCGTGTCGCCGTCCGGAGGATGGCCGTCGGAGCCCGTCGCCCAGGCCGGGCGATGGCCGTCGGAGCCCGAGGAGCCGGAGGAGCCCGCCCCGTGGTCGCCCCGGCCCGCCGGTCCCGGCGAGACCCCGGCGGGGCAGCCGGTCTCCACGCCCGAGGAGCCGGTGCTGCCGGGACACCCGGACGTGCCCACCGCACCGGAGGTCCCCAAGCCGGTCCAGGCGGACCCGGACACCACCGAGACGTTCGCGCCGCCGGCCACCCCGGGCGCGGAGGCCCCGCCCGCCTACCCGGTCCCGGGCGCCACCCCGCCCGCCTACCCGGGCTGGGAGAGCGCCTCGGAGGGAACGACCTCGGGCGGGGACGACAGGGGCGGGGAGGGCGCGACCGTGCCGCCGAGCGCCGCCCAGCCCTCACGCTACGACCCGCCGACGCCTTCCGAGGGGTTCCCCTCGACCCCGCGGCGCGCTCCCGAGCAGCCCGTCGGCGGCTCCCAGCCCGAGCCGCCGCCAGGCGGCCCGTACGGCGGCGCCCCAGGTGAACGGCACGGGCCCGCCGAGGAGGAGCCCTCCGCCGGAGACGTCTCCGGCGGCGCCTACGGCGCTCCGCCCTACACCGGCGTCCACGCCGCCCGGCCGGAGGGGCCGGTCGATCCGTCCCGACAGCCGCCCCCCACCCCGCCGGCCGGCGGCCCGTCCTACCCGTCCCAGGCCGGCCCGTCCTACCAGCCGTACCAGCCGGGCCAGCCGTACCAGGCGCCGTCCCCGGGAGGCCCCGCCTATCCGGGCGGCACGCCGTACCCGGCCTATCCGGGACAGGAGTGGCCGCGCAAGGAGGGCGGCGGGCTCGGCACCACGGCGCTGGTGCTCGGCATCGTGAGCCTCTTCCTGCTCGTCGTGTGCGGCCTGGGCGCGCTGACGGCCATCGTCGGACTGATCATTGGCATCGTCGCGGTGGCCAAGAACTCCAACCGCGGCCGCGCCTGGGTGGGCATCGCCCTGAGCGCCCTGACCCTGATCATCGCCGCGGCCCTGCTGGCCTGGCTCTACAGCAAGATCGGCGACTGCGCGAACCTGCCTCCCGAGCTCCAGCAGCGCTGCATCGAGGACAAGTTCGGCGTCCAGACCTGAGCGTGTTCCGCTTCCGCGGAGCGCGCCGCCCGCCGCGCCGCCCCTGGGCCGCCGGCACCGGCCCGGGACGGCCGGGCCCTCGGACACGGCGCCGGTCCGGGGCGCCGGGCGGGGTGGCTACGGCACCGGCAGGTGCTCCGACAGGTCGGCCCGGGCCCCACTCGCGGCGACCTTCCCGGCCGCCACCGCCTCGGCCCACGCCAGCCGTCCGGTGGCCAGCTCCAGCCAGGTCCGCGCGTCGGTCTCCACCACGTTGGGCGGGGTGCCCCGCGTGTGCCTGGGGCCCGCCACGCACTGCACCGCCGCGTACGGGGGCACGCGGACCTCGACGGTCCGGCCGGGCGCGGCCTCGGCCAGGCGGTCCAGCAGGTGCCGTACGGCGAAGCGCGCGATCTCCCGCTCCGGGCGGAGCTGCCGCCCGTAGGCCCGCAGGACCACCGGCACGCAGGCCGCCAGCAGCGTCGGGAGGTCGCCGGGCCCGTCGTAGGACGGCTCGTCGAGCGCGGTCAGCTGGGCGTCCAGCGCGGCGCGGACCTTGGCGGGATCAGGCTTGTGAGGTGGCACGCACTCCATCATGCCCGTCCGAGGCCACGGCTGATTGCGACATATGGTTCATCATGCGGGCAAACGTCGTTCACCGCAGGTTCTACTTGCCCACGTAGTGTCCCGGCCGGAACGACCGCGCACACCCTTGGAGGACCCTGTGGCGAACCTGTCGCCGCGCAGACCGCTCCCGCTGCTCATGAGCCCCCACAAGGGTGGACGTAGCGCGCTCACCTGCCAGTTCCGGTGCGGCAACCAGTGCGCCCACGACGTGCTGAACACCAGTGACAACGCCTACTTCGGCGACGTGGTCGCCGAGGCGATGTCCCGGCGGGGCGTGCTGCGGGCCGGCGCGCTCGGCGCGCTCGCGGCCGGCGTGGGGCTCGCCACGGCGGCTCCGGCCGCCGCCGACCCGGACCCGGAGGCGGCGCGGGCCGCCCTCTCCGGCGGCGACCGCCACGGTGGCGCCCCCCGCTTCACCGCCGTCCCGCCGAACACCGACGACAAGGTGACGGTCCCCGAGGGCTACGAGGCGGCGCCCGTGGTCCGCTGGGGCGACCCGGTGCTGCCCGACGCCCCGGCCTTCGACTTCGAGAACCAGACCGCCGCCGCGCAGGCCGCCCAGTTCGGCTACAACTGCGACTTCGTGACGTTCTTCCCGCTGGGACAGCAGCGCGGCCTGCTCTGGGTGAACCACGAGTACACCGACGAGAACCTGATGTTCCGCGGTTACAAGAGCGGCGACACCGCGACCGAGGAGCAGATCAGGATCGCGCTGGCCGCGCACGGCGGCTCGGTGGTCGAGGTCGAGCGGGCGGGCCGGTCGGGCCGCTGGACGCTGGTCACGCGGGGCCGCCGCCGCTACAACCGGCGGGTCACCGCGCAGACCCCGATGGTCTTCAGCGGCCCGGCCGCCGGGAGCGACCTGCTGAGGACCGCCGCCGACCCGGCGGGCACCAGGCCGGTCGGCATGCTCAACAACTGCGCCGGCGGCACCACCCCGTGGGGGACGGTGCTGAGCGGCGAGGAGAACTTCAACCAGTACTTCGTCAACGGCAACGGCGTGCCCGAGACGCAGAAGCCGTTCCTCACCCGCTACGGCGTGAGCGCCACGGTCGGCATCCCGAGCGGCAACCGCCGGTTCGACCGGGTCGAGGAGCGCTTCGACCTGGCCAAGCACCCCAACGAGGTCAACCGGTTCGGCTGGATCGTGGAGATCGACCCGTTCGACCCCGACTCCACCCCGGTCAAGCGCACCGCCCTCGGCCGGCTGGCCCACGAGGGCGCCACCACCTCGCTGGCCAGGGACGGCCGGGTCGTGGCCTACATGGGAGACGACTCCCGCTTCGAGTACGTCTACAAGTTCGTCTCGAAGAAGCGCTACATCCCCGGCTTCGACCGGCACAACCGGACGCTGCTGGACGAGGGCACGCTGTATGTGGCCAGGTTCACCGGCGACAGCCCGGCCGCCGAGATCGACGGCACCGGCAAGCTGCCCGCCGACGGCGGCTTCGACGGCTCCGGCGAGTGGATCCCGCTGGTCACCGGGGACGTCTCGCACGTGCCGGGGATGTCCGCCCAGGAAGTCCTCGTCTACACCCGCCTGGCGGCCGACAAGGTCGGCGCGACCAAGATGGACCGTCCCGAGGACGTGGAGCGCAACCCGGTCACCGGCGGCGTCTACGTCGCCCTGACCAACAACTCCAACCGGACCCCGGCCCAGGTGGACGAGGCCAACCCGCGCCCGTCGAACAAGCACGGCCACATCCTGGAGATCACCGAGCGCCGTGACGACGCCGGCTCCACGACCTTCGCCTGGTCCCTGCCGCTGGTCTGCGGCGACCCCGGCGACCCCTCGACCTACTTCGGCGGGTTCGACAAGACCAAGGTCTCGCCGATCTCCTGCCCGGACAACGTCACCTTCGACGCCGACGGCAATCTCTGGATCTCCACCGACGGCAACCAGCTCGGCGCCAACGACGGCCTGTTCGTGATGCCGGTCCGCGGCTCCGAGCGCGGCCACCTCCGCCAGTTCCTGAGCGTCCCGGTCGGCGCCGAGACCTGCGGCCCGCTGGTCAGCCCCGACCAGCGCAGCGTCTTCGTGGCCGTCCAGCACCCCGGCGAGACCAACGGGGCCACCCCGGAGGCCCCCACCAGCCACTGGCCCGACGGCGGCACCAGCCAGCCCCGTCCGTCCGTCGTGGTGGCCTGGCACCGGCAGGGCAAGAAGATCGGCTCCTGATCTCCCCGGTGCCGCCCGCGCCGGGCGCGGGCGGCACCCTCCGGCCTGTCTCACGCCACCGGTACGGCGGGGCGCTCGACGGCGGTCTCCGGGCTCTCCTGGATCTCCTGGCTCTTGGGG
>NZ_JBVJHH010000055.1:0-54637 GCF_055586905.1 Streptosporangium sp. NPDC048886 | reverse complement strand
CCGACCACCTTGGCGTCGCCGATCATCACGCCGAGGGCTCGCAGGTCGGCTGTGTTCCTCCCGGGCTCGGTCGAGCGCAGCGGGTGCGCCGCCTGTTCCAGTGCGTGGACCGGGTTCTGCTTCCCACCGGCGGTGTCGGCCGGGGCCGCCTGGGCCGTCACGGGGACGAGGACCGCTCCCATCGCGATCATCGCCGTCGCCAGCAGCCGCCGTCGGCTGACGCGCTTCCGGTCCCTAGCCATGCTGTTTACCCCTTTAACTTTGCGTATTGCCACGAGAAGGATCAGATCTCACGGTGAGATCCATACGCCGACGAGAGTATGACCATGCGAGCGCGCCTCCCATGCCGCTGACCAGCGTCTTTCGGATGAGGCGGGCTGGTGTGCCCGGGGTAGGGCGGGCCCTACCCCGGGCTGCCACGGACCGGCCCGGCGCGCCGCCTGGGCGGCGACGAACTCCTCGGCCCGGCTCAGCCGGCTGCGCAGTGCTTCGCAACGTTCTTGGGCGGCCTGTTCGAACCGGCCGAGCCGTGCCGGCAGTTGCCCACGCTCGGCCGCGTTCAAGGCCGCCGTGCCGGTGGCCGATTCTCATCTTCTTGGAACCGGCTGCCTGACGGCACCGAGGTGGACTTCACATCCGATCAATTCCTATCCGGCGAGGTCGCTGCCAACGGTCGCGTACAGCATCGGCCACCGGATGCGCCACGTCGGTGCCGCGAGCAGTACGAGCTGCTGCGGCTCCGGGTGCGCACCGCCCTGGCCTCACCGCGACTCGACTGAGGAGGCATTGCCGGCAGCGTCATCGGTCGCGATCCTGTAACGCGCCACTCGCAGAGGCGGCCGCTCGTCAACGATCTGGTCCGTCGAGAACCCGATCACCAACGAGCGGCCGCTGGTGGCGCGGACGCTACGCCCAGGCCCAGGCGCTGAGGTCCAAGACCGGCTCCAAGCACTGCGCGGATACCAGGAAGTACGACAAGCGCCATGCCCACCCCCAAACCTCGCCGCGTCACCGGCTGGATCATGACTCATCCTGACCATCTGGACGCCGAGGAGCAGGCCGGGCTGGAGCAGGTGCTTACTCGCTGCCTTGAGCTCGTCGACACCACAGGGCTTGTCGGCAGCTTCGCCACGATGATGACCAACCGAGATGGTCACCTGCTCGACGACTGGATCGCTGCCGCCGAAGCCGGGGCATCGCCCTACGTGGCCGCCTTCGCCACCGGACTCCGACGTGACCACGCCGCCGTGCAAGCCGGGCTGACGCCGGCCCACAGCAGCGGTGCCGTCGAGGGAACCGTTAACAAGATCAAATTCCTGAAGACGCAAATGTTCGGCCGCGCCGACTTCGACCTTCTACGAGTCCGCCTCCGCTACTCCTGACAACTCCACGCTCTGTCACCGGGATCATCGAGAGTGAGCCAGAGCCTGAACACGTCAGTGGTCGGCGACAAGATTGCCAGTGACTCGCCGTGGCGGGCCTGGTTTTCAGCGGGTCAGGACGGCGGCAGGGTTTCCCCCTGTGGGGGGAACATTCCCTCGCGCAGGGGATGAGCGGCGTTCAGGGCAAGGGCGATCCTCAAAGGCACCAACTCGTGACGTTCGTTTGAGGAGAGCCCCCATGGCCATTCACACCCTCTGGAGCAGACTCCATGGCCGGACCGCAGCAGGGGCGCCGCGCTGGGCCGTGCTGGCCGCCTACGCCATCCCGCTGGCGGTGCTGCCCTCCAGCCTGTGGCGTATCGCCGCCTTCCTCTTCAACGTGCCACTGCTGGAATTCGGCCCCACACCCGTTGGAGGACTGGAGGGCCTGGCAGGTGGGTGGTGGTACATCCTGCTGCTCAGCGTGGCCGGCGAGGCGGCGGCCTTCCTCGCCGTCGGCCTGGTGAGCGAGTGGGGCGAGGTGTGGCCGCGTTGGGTGCCGGTCTTGCGTGGCCGTCGGGTGCCGGTCATGGCTGCGGTCATCCCCGCCGGCCTAGGCGCGCTCGCATTGCTGATCTTTCCGTACGCGATGACCATGATCAGCCTCGGGCTGAAGATCAACGGCGATCCCGTCGAGTTGATCACGCACGGCTGGCAGACGGTGATCTTCAACGTCATGTACTGGCCACTGGCAGCCTGGAGCCCTCTGCTCGCTCTGGTGGTCGTGCACTACTACCGCCGCCGCACTGCCTCGCCCCGCGACCTCTCCGTAGGGTCGCGTCGCTAAGGGCCTGTACAGAGTTCGGATCTTCAGGCGGGATGGAGGCTGCGGATCCACATGATGGCTCCGCGGAGATGAAGGCCGGCGAGGTAACTGTCGGGATCTTGTCGAAGCGGAAGGCCAGGCCACGCCATTCCTTGATCCGATCAATGCAGCGTTCGGCCGTGTTGCGCTCCCTGTAGATGTCCTGATCGTTACCGACCGGGCGGCCACCGCGCGAGCCGCGGTTCTGAGCAGAGCCGGACTCGCGCGACCGAGAGCTGTCGCGATACGCGGTCTAGCTGGAGCTGCTGGTGAGCTCGTGGGCCCACCCCAGCACCTGTGCTGCCAGCCTGGCATAATCTGCGCCGACGGCGTGGAACACGGTCGTGATCAGCTCCCGGCCCTGCGCCGCGTCCGCCAGGGCGTCGTCGATCCACTCCCGCGGCGCGCCGCGCTCCCGCAGCCGGCGTTCCCGCTCGGCGTTCGGGCAGTCCAGTAGGGCCCAGTGGACCGGCCCGTCCCATCGACTGAACGCCGACATCTCGTCGGCGTCGGGGATCGGACACATCAGCAGCACGGGATGACCGGCCCGGCGCACCATGGTCACGATACGTCGCCACATCCGGTCGTAGGCAGGCCAGATCGGCGCCGCCTCCGGCTCCGCGATCGGCACGCCGATCAGCTTGCCGTCCTCGAGCAACTCGTCCATGTCCATCACGACCAGCCCGTCCGCCGCGCGAAGGAGGTGCGGCAGCAGCGTTGTTTTGCCCGCACCGGGCGCGCCCGCGAGCAGGCACAGGGGCGCGTCAACGCCCTTGAAACGATCTCCCATCCAGCCGATGCTAGCCAGTCGGATGCTGGCTGCCACCTGGTTAAAAGGGCGACGGAGCTCCTATCCGCGAGTGGGTGACCCACACGGCCAGAAGACGATGCTTCCAGACTCATGCGCATGGCTGGAAGCCGGGCCGTTCCCCCACTGACAACGTATGACGCGTAACATCAGGCGAGACTCACCCTGGGTAACTGATCATCAAGAGTGAGCCAGAGCCCATTCTCGCCGCGCTACACGGATGCCGGTCATAGCCCGCCACCAGCCACGTCGCCGAGTCTTCGGGGACGACTCGGACGGGCTCGGGCTCCGATCGTGGTGCTCGCTCATCGTCACCCTCGTGATGCCGGGATTCAGCGCGGGAACGCATCGCCCGCCATCGTGGCGTCGGCCGGGGCCTGCTGGACGGGGTGCCTGACGTAGTGGATCGCCTCGACCTGCTCGAGGGTCACCAGGCCCTCGGACATGAGCTCGTCCAACTGCGGCAGGAAGGCGCGGATCCGGTCTTCGGAGTCGACGATGGTGATCGCGACCGGTAGTTCGTCCGACAGAGACAGGATGCGGGCCGTGTGGATGCGGGAGGATGCGCCGTAGCCCTCGATTCCGCGGATCACGCTGGCGCCGGCCAGCCCGCTGCGGTGCGCGCGGTGCACGATCTCGAAGTAGAGGGGCTTGTGATGCCAGAGGTCGTTCTCGCACACCAAGATCGTCAATCGCATGGCGGGGCCGTGGAGTTTCATGGCCGCCTCCTACCAGTACCTAGGCGGAACACCACTGGTAGGGACCGTTGACGAAGACGCACTCCGTGGTTGTCCCCGCGTGTGGGCGGAGGCGGCGGGCCCCACCGCCGCAGCCCCGGAAAACCGGGTTTCACCTGGCATTATATCGCTGGAGAGACCGAGCCCGTCGACCCCGATGTCGATCTCGCCGAGGCGTGCCGGCGTCGCGGGTTGCGCCGGGCCCGCTACGGCGTGGTGGCGATGGCCGCCGCAGGCGGCGCGATCGGAGCAGGCGCCCGCTACGGCGCGGCCCTGCTGTGACCGGCCGGGAGTTCCGGCTCCGGGTGCCGGCCGCCCGAGGTCCGGTGCACATCTCCGAGTCCGCCCTCTACCGGTCGCCCCCGCTGAGCGAGCCGCTGCCCGACACCGGCCGCGGGCTCCCCGGGCCGGACTGACGCCTGCCGGGCCGGGGGCGCGCTCCGCCGGCCCGTACGGCGAGCGGCCTGGCCTTCCTCGGCGCCGGGGCCGGTCCGAACCAGTGCCTGGCCGCGGACCGCCGGATCTTCCTCAAGTCGGTCCGCGTCGATCCCGGCAGGCCGGTGGTCGCGGCCGGGCTGCCGGACGCCGCGGCGGTCCACGTCTCCGCCATGGCGCCGGGCGACAGGCCGCCGCCGGAGTGGGCGACGAGATCGCGGACCGTGGCCCGGTGACGTCCGGAATCATCGCCGGCCGGGCCGCCGGGAGGTCCGGCCGCGCCCCGTGAACCCGTCGGGTCCGGGTGAGCGCGCCGCCCGGAGCCGACGGCCCTTCCGGCGTGGAGCCACCCGGACCCGGCGGACCTCCCGGTATAGACCAGCATCCCCATCCGTCGCCGGGTCGTTGCAAATCCGATATCTGCTGGTATAGACCGACCATTTGTTGTCCACTTACGCTGGCGGAGCCGTACGCCGGGGGCTCCCTTCCCGCCCCTCCCCAACCGGTACGGACCAGCACTCCCCCAGTTCAAGGTGGTAATCCCGTGATGAACAAGAAGATCGCCGGCGCGACCACCCTCGGCGTGGCCGCCTTGCTGGCCCTGTCCGCCTGTGGCTCGGGCGGTGACGCCGGCGGCGGTGGCGGCGAGAAGGCGGCCGACGGCTCGGTGACGTTGAAACTGGTCGCGGCGGACTACGGCGCCGGCCCCACCGCGCCCGACAGCGGCGACAAGTTCTGGAAGGGCGTCACCGACGAGTTCACCGCCGCCAACCCGAAGATCAAGGTCGAGGTCCAGGTCATCAACTGGAACGACATCGACAAGCAGGTCGCCACCATGGTGCAGAACGGGCAGATGCCCGACATCCTGCAGACCGGCGACTACTCGGGCTTCGTCAAGGACGGCCTGCTCTACAAGACCGACGAGGTGCTCTCCTCCGGCACCCAGTCGGACCTGCTGGCGAAGTTCGCGGAGTTCGGCAAGGTGGACGGCGCGGCGTACGGCATCCCGTTCGTCTCCTCGGCCCGGGCGCTGTTCTACAACAAGGACCTGTTCGGCAAGGCCGGGATCACCGAGGCGCCCAAGACCTGGGACGAGGTCAAGGCCGCGGCGGAGAAGCTGAAGAAGGCCGGGGTCTCCCAGCCGTTCGGCCTGCCGCTCGGCCAGGAGGAGGCGCAGGCCGAGTCGTTCCTGTGGTTCCTGGGCAACGGCGGCGGCTACAAGGACGCCGCGGGCAAGTGGACGGTCGACTCGCCGCAGAACGTCGAGGCGTTCACCTTCCTCAAGGGCATGGTCGACGCCGGCCTGACCACCCCGAACCCGGGCACCAAGGACCGCAAGAAGGTCTGGGAGGACTTCGCGGCGGGCAAGGTCGGCATGGTCAACGGCGGCCCCATGTCCATCCCGATCTTCGAGAAGGGCGGCCTGACCAACTTCGGCGTCGCCCCGATCGCCGGCAAGACCGGCCCGCTCGACACCACCCTCGGTGTCATGGACTGGATCATGGCCTTCAACAAGAACGGCCACAAGGAGGAGATCAAGAAGTTCTTCGACTTCTTCTACTCCTCCTCCGCCGTGCAGAAGATCAGCGACACCTACAAGCTGCTGCCGGTGACCACCTCGGGCATCCAGAAGCTCTCCGAGGACGAGAAGCTCAAGCCGTTCCTGGACGCGCTGCCCAACGCCACCTTCTACCCGTTCACCGACCCCAAGTGGTCTGAGGTGAACACCCAGATCAAGCAGACCGTCGGCAACGCCGTCACCTCCGACCCCGCGGCGGTGCTCGGTTCGATCCAGAAGGTCGCCGAGGCCGGCTGATCCAGCGGTACGGCCTGCGCCCACATCCCGCGGCGCAGGCCGTACCCCCATGTAGGAAGCAGGAGTTATGCAGCAGATCTCCACCCTGAAGGGGGTGGCCCGAGCGCTGGGACCTCTCGCCTGGGTCGGCCCGGCGGTGGCGCTGATCGGCGTGGTGGTCGTGTGGCCGGTCGTCACGATGATCCAGTCGTCGTTCCTGAAGATCAGCCGGTTCGGTGTGGTCCAGGGGACGAACGGGCTGGACAACTACGGCAAGCTGTTCGACGAGCCCGACTTCGGCGGAGTGATGTTCCGCAGCCTGATCTGGGTGGTGGCCGTGGTCGCCCTCACGGTCCTGCTCTCACTCGGCCTGGCCCAGCTGTTCAACCAGAAGTTCCCCGGCCGCCGGGTCGCGCGCTGGGCGATGATCGCGCCGTGGGCGGCCTCGGTGCTGATGACCGCGATCATCTTCAAGTGGATGCTCGACCCCGAGGTCGGCCTGATCAACATGATCCTGCGCGACCTGGGGCTGCTCGACGCCCTGGGCGGCGCGGACGCCGACCCGCTCGGTGACGCCTCGACCGCGATGCCGTGGCTGATCGCCGTGGCGGTGTTCGTCTCGCTGCCGTTCACCACCTACGCCCTCCTGGCCGGCCTGGCGACGATCCCGGCGGACGTCTACGAGGCGGCCAGGATGGACGGCGCGGGCAGGCTGCGGATCTACTGGTCGATCACGCTGCCGCTGCTCCGTCCGGCGCTGACCGTGGCGACGCTGATCAACGTGATGAACGTCTTCAACAGCTTCCCCATCATCTGGGCGATGACGCACGGCCAGCCGGGCTACTCCACGGCCACCTCCACGATCTTCATGTACATCCTCAAGGGCTCCAACATCGGGGAGTCGGCCGCCATGTCCGTCGTGAACTTCGGCATGGTGATCGTCCTGGTGGCGATCTTCCTGAAGGTCAGCAACTGGAAGACCGAGGTGTCCTGATGACCGTCACCCAGACCGCGCCCGTGAGCCGGGCCACCGGCCGCACCGCGTCTCCGGCGCCGGTGCGGAGGCTGCCGTCGATCAAGACGGTGATCGTCGCGGCGAGCGCCTACCTGATCGCGTTCGTCTTCCTCTTCCCGTACCTGGTGATGGTCCTCACCGCGCTGCGCCCGCAGGAGGACCTGCGCACGGCGACCTACCTGCCGGACTCCTTCGCCTGGGAGAACTTCACCGGTTTCTGGTCCGGGGGGCTGGCCGACAACCTGCTGGTCACCCTGGAGGTGGCCGCCGGATCGACGATCCTGGTCCTGCTGGTGGCGCTGCCGGCGGCCTACTACACCGCCCGGCACGAGTTCCGGGGCCGCACGGCGTTCCTGGTGCTGGTGCTGATCACCCAGATGTTCCAGCCGACCGCGATGCTGGTCGGCATCTACCGCGAGTTCTTCCAGTTCGGCATGGTGGACTCGGTCTGGTCGCTGATCCTGGTCAACGGAGGCTTCAACCTGGCCTTCGCGGTCTGGATCCTCAACGCCTACTTCTCCTCCATCCCCCGTGAGCTGGAGGAGGCGGCGTTCATCGACGGCAACGGCCGTTTCGGCGCGCTATTCCGGATCACGCTGCCGCTGGCGGCGCCCGGCGTGGTCACCGCGCTGATCTTCACGTTCATCGCCGCCTGGAACGAGTTCGTCGTCGCCCTGACGCTGATCACCTCGCCGGCCAAGCAGCCGCTGCCCGTGGCGCTCAACTCCTTCATCGGCCAGTACGAGGTCGACTGGCAGAACCTGTTCGCCGGCTCGGTGATCGCCACGGTCCCGGTCATCATCCTGTTCGCCCTGATCGAGAGGAAGGTCGTGGGCGGCCTGACCGCCGGGTCCATCAAGTGAGGCCGGTGCGGCTCACCCCTCGGAGGGCGTGGGTCGCACGGCACCCGGGCCGGCGAGGGAGAAGCGGCGCACCCAGGCCACGGCCCCGGCGATCACCTCTTCCAGGGGCGCGACGTGCGGATACCACGTCCGTTCCCACTCCAGCGACACCCATCCGTCGTATCCCCGCCCCCGCAGCAGCGCCCCCGCCTCTTCCAGCGGGATCACGCCCTGTCCCATCGGGACCGGGGTCAGGTCGGGTGCGGCGTCCTTGACCTGGACGTAGGCGAGGTGGTCGCCGAGGGCCGCGAGCGTGTCCGCCGGACCCTCCCCGTGCCGCCAGGGGTGGAGCAGGTCCCAGATCGCCCCGGTGACCTCCGGCTCGCCCGCCCCGTCGAGCAGCCGCGCCACTGCCGCGCCGGTGGGCATCGCGTCGTGGGTCTCCACCAGCACCCGCACCCCCAGCCGCCGGGCCTCCGGCGCGACCGCCCGCAGCCGCCGCGCCCCGACCGCCGGGTCCTCTCCCCTGGGGAACACCCGCACCCCGGGCGCCCCGAGGTCGGCGGCGAGGACCAGTTCGGCGGTCAGCGCCTCGATCACCGGCCCGTCGTCCCCCGGCTCGCAGATCCCGGTGTATCCGGCCAGAGCCGAGATCTCCAGCCCGGCGGCGGCCACCGCCGCCCGGACCCGGGACCGGTCGCCGGGCGGCTCCGCCCGGCCCTGGTCCCCGGAGCCGCCGGAGGCCCGCGGCGCCGTACGGCCGCCGCCCGCCGCCGGCAGGCCGACGTGGACCCCGGTGTCGGGGTGGAGGCGCAGCTCCAGCCCGTCGCACCCGTGCGCCGTCGCGACCTCGATCGCCTCGGGCAGCCCCTCGCCGGGCAGGCCCAGCGTGCTGAAGGACAGTTTCAATCCGGCTCCATGTGCTCTCGGGCGGGCATCGTATCGGGTCGGCGGATCATCCGTACCGGGGGACCGTCGGGAACGGCGCCGCCTCGAAGGCCCCGAGCCCGGAGCCCGGCCGTAGCGGCGCGCTCTGGCCGGCCCCGCTGACGGGCAGTCCTCTGCCGTCGGCCACCGGGTCGGCGTACCGGGCGAACCAGGCGTCCAGCTCCGCGGCCAGAGCGGCGCGGACGGACGCCGTCCCGGGGGCGCCGGCCAGGTTCCGCCGCTCGCCCGGGTCGGCCACCAGGTCGTAGAGCTCGTGCGGGCCGTGGGGATGCCGGTGCACGTATTTCCACTCCCCGGTCCGGATCATCCGCACCGGACCGTACTCGTCGAAGACCACCACCGGCGGCCGGTCCTCCTCCGGCGAGCCGCCGAGGAGGCCGGCGAACGACCGTCCGGGCCGGGATCCCGCGGGGAGGGGCAGTCCGAGATGCTCCAGCAGCGTGGGCCGCAGGTCGTAGGCCGACAGCAGCGCCTCGCAGACCCGGCCCCCGGGGACGCGCCCCGGCTGGCTCACGATCGCCGGGACCATGACCGAACTGTCGTAGACGTTCTGCGGGAAGGTGCCGTTGCCCTTGCCCCAGATCCCGTGGTGGCCGCAGTTGAAGCCGTTGTCGCTGGTGAAGACCACCAGCGTCGACTCCGTGAGCCCCAGCTCCGCCAGCTGGGACAGCACCCGGCCGATCCCGGCGTCCATCGCCGACACCGCGGCGAAGTAGCCGGTCAGCGCGGCGCGCACGTCGGGCTCACCGCCGACCGGGGCCCCGTCCGGGCCCACCGGCTGCCAGGGGTGCGGCGGCTCCTGCGGGCAGGAGTCGAACGCGCAGCCGTCGTAGAGCGCCTCGAACTCCCGTGGGTGCTGCCCCTTCCACGGCGTGTGCGGCGCGGTGTAGTGCAGTGACAGGTAGAACGGCTCCGCGCGCCCGGCCTCTCCCGACAGGAACGCGCACGCCTCGTCGGTCAGCACGTCGGTGAGGTATCCGGTGGCCGTGACCCGCTCGCCCTCGTCGTAGAGGACCGCGTCCCGGTACGGACCACCGCCGCTCTCATGCGCCAGCCAGCGCACGAATCCCGGCCGGGGCCGGTCGTTGGCGCCCAGGTGCCACTTGCCGACGAGGCCGAGCCGGTACCCCGCGTCGTGCAGGTCGTCGGTGAGGAGCCTGCGCCCGGCCAGGAAGTCCGCCCCGTCCTCGCCCACGTGCCCCCGGCTGATCCAGTCGTGCACGCCGTGCTGGGAGGGGATCTCCCCGGTGAACAGCGAGGCGCGGGCCGGCGAGCACACCGGGGAGGCGCAGAAGAACCGGGACAGCCGCACCCCCGAAGCCGCCAGGGCGTCGAGCGCGGGGGTGTGGATGTCGTCGTTGCCCGCGCAGCCCAGCGCCCATGGGCCCTGGTCGTCGCTCAGGATGAGCAGGACGTTGGGGCGTCCGGGGTCACGGCTGGCCAACGGGGCACCCCGTCCGCACCGGGGCCCCGGCGGCCGCCGAGGCGTAGGCGGCCAGCACGATCTCCAGCACGTGCCGGGCGTGCGCGCCGCCCACCGCGGGGTCCCGGCCCTCCCGTACGGCATCGGCGAAGTCGGCGAGCTGGGCGGCGAAGGCCGCGGGGATGTCGTCGGGGCCCGGCCGGTGCAGCCACCTCACCTCGCCGTCCCTGTGCAGCGCCGTGCCGAGGTGGGGGGAGATCGACAGCGTGCCGCTCTCCCCGACGACGGTGACCTCGTCGTGCGGGGCGGGCGGGCCGGTTCCGGTCACCGCGATCTGCGCGGTCAGGCCGCCGGACAGGGCCAGCCTGACCAGCGCGTCGGTCTCGATCGGCGAGCCGTTCACCGAGGCCTCCACCTGTTCGACCCGGCGGCCGGACAGCCACAGCAGCCGGTCCACGCAGTGCGCGCCGATGTTGATGAACACACCGCCGCCGGACAGCTCCGGATCGAGGAACCAGCCGGGCCGCGAGCCCGGCCGGTAGTCGGAGCCGCGCCGGTCCGACATCAGCAGCGGCTCGCCGATCTCCCCGGCCGCCAGCGCGGCCATCGCCGCGACCTTGTCGGGCAGGAAGCGCTGGATGTGCCCGACGGCCAGCCGCACCCCGGCGGCGACGCAGGCGTCGATCATCAGATCGCAGTCGGCCAGCGAGGTGGCCATGGGCTTCTCGACCAGGACGTGCAGCCCGGCCGCCGCCGCGTCGCACACGATCGCGGTGTGCAGCGCGTGCGGGGTGTTGACCACCACCGCGTCCACCTCGCCCGAGGCGATCAGGTCGCGGTGGTCGGTGTGGACCGGCGCGCCGTGGGGCGCGGCGACCCGGCGCGCGGCCTCCGGGTTCAGGTCGCAGACCGCGCCCACCCGGAGGCCGCCCACCCGCAGCGACGCCTCGGCGTGCAGCACACCGACGGCGCCCGCGCCGACCAGGCCCAGACGGAGTTCAGTCACTTGTCATCTCTCCCGAGGAGGCGCCGCATGATCGACGCACGACGATGCCGGGGCGGAGCCGTACCTGGTGCAGGGGCAGGTCCGGCTCGCGCAGGCGGCGGAGCAGGAGCTCGGCCGCGTGGCGGCCGAGATGGCGTTTGGGCGGGGAGACCGCGGTGAGCGGCACCTCCGCCAGATCGGCGATCTCGTCGTCGTAGGCGACGATCGCCAGATCGCCCGGTACGGACAGGCCGGCCCGCCGGGCGGCGGAGACCATCAGGGTGGCCTCGCGGTCGCCGAAGCAGACGACGGCCGTGCAGCCGTCGGCGACGACGCGGCGCACCTGCCCGTCGGCGACCCCGGGGCCCCAGTCGCGCTGCGGCGCGGAGAACGGCTCCGCGGCCCGCAGGCCCAGGTCGGCCACGGCCGCCGCGAAGCCCTGGCCGACCGGCGCACTGGTGGGGTTGCCCGAGCGGGTGAGCAGGGCCAGCCGGGTGTGGCCGAGCGCGACCAGGTGGCGCACGGCCGCGTAGCCTCCGGCCGCGTGGTCGGTGCGGACGTGCTCGCTGGGGTCGTCGCCGCCGTCCAGGCCGCGCTCGATCAGCACGACGGGCACCGGCAGGCCGGTGAGGCGGCCGACGACGGCCACGGGGTCCGCGTGGCCGATGAGCGTGGGGACGACGAGCAGGCCGTCCACCCCGGAGTCGAGCATGCGCCTCAGCGCGGCCTCCTCCTCCGCCGGCTGATAGCGGGAGCAGGCCAGCATCAGCCGCGCTCCGGCGGCGGCCAGCGCCTCCTCGATGCCCTCCAGGACCTTCGGGTAGTAGAGCGTGGTGTCCGGCACGACCACGCCGACCAGCGTGGCCTGGCCGCGGACGGCCGGGGCGTGCTCGGCCACGAAGGTGCCCGCCCCCTGTCGCCGGATCACGAGCCCCTCCTCGACGAGCTCGTCCACCGCGCGGCGGACCGTGGTGAGGCTGACCTCGCGGGTGTGGGAGAGCTCCTGCTCGGTGGGGAGCTTCGCGCCGGGCGCCCAGCGGCCCGAGCGGATCTCCGCACGGAGCCCGGCGGCGAGCCTGCGGAACTTCAGCTCCCGCGAATCCGACATGACGTCCGCCCTCATTTCACTGAACCGAGGGTCATGCCCTCGATGATCCGTCGGCCGAGCCAGATATAGCAGGCGAGGACGGGCAGCACGACCGTGCAGACCCCGGCGAACAGGCCACCCCAGTCGGCGCCGTTGTACTGCATCCGCTGCAGGAAGCCCAGCAGGGCCAGGGAGAGCGTGGCCTTCTCCTCGCTCTGCAGGAAGATCAGGCCGAACAGCGTCTCACCCCAGTGCTGGATGATGTTGAGGATCATCGCGGTGATGATGCCGCTGCGCGCGAGCGGCAGCATGATCTGCCAGAAGGTCCGGTTGGCCGAGGCCCCGTCGAGTGCCGCGGCCTCCTCCAGCTCCCTGGGCAGCGAGCCGAAGAATCCGGTCAGGAAGAAGACCGTGAACGGCATCGAGGTCGCGACATAGAGGATCCACAGGCCGGTCAGGCTGTCGACGAGGTAGAGCTCGTTCATCATCACATACAGCGGCAGGATGATGACCTGCGCGGGGATGCCCAGGCCGAGCGCGAAGAACGCGGTGATGCCGCTGTTCCAGCGGGTCAGGATCCGGCTGAGCGCGTAGGCCGCGGGGGCCGACAGCGCGATCGTGGCGACCGCCGTGCCGACCACCAGGACCACCGTGTTGAGGGTGGCCCCGGCGAAGTCGCTGGCGGTCCACGCGCGGGCGTAGTTGTCCCACTGCGGGCTGGTCGGCAGCGACCAGGGCTCGGCGAAGATCGCGCGGGTGGATTTGAGCGAGGTCAGCAGCATCCATCCCGCGACGGCCACGCTGAACAGGGCGAACAGCCACGCCAGGGGCGCGCCGAGCAGCTTGGACGGGCCGGGGAACCTACGGGTCGTGGCCATGGGAGTCCCCTTTCAGAACTGGATCGGGTCACGGCGGAAGAGCCGGCGCAGCAGCACGACCAGCACGCCGACCAGGGCGAGCATGACCATGCCGGTCGCGGCGGCGGAGCCGTACTTGGGCACGCCGCTGGAGAACGCCTCGGCGTAGGCGTACAGGGCGGTGTTCCACACCTTGGTCGGCGGGAGCTGGCCCGCCGCGCCCGCGAAGGCGTAGATGAACTCGAAGATCTTGATCGCGCTGATGCTCCAGAGCACCGCGCAGACCCCGACGACGTCCCACATCAGCGGGAGCGTCACGTTCCGGAACCGCTGCCAGGCGTTGGCGCCCTCCAGGTCGCACGCCTCGTAGAGGTCCTTCGGGATGCGGTCCACGGCGGCCATCAGGATCGTGGTGAAGAACCCGGTCTGCACCCAGACCAGGCCGATCATGATGACGGAGAAGAGGTTGTCGGTGCCCAGCCAGTTCGGCGGGCTGTCCACGCCGAAGGCCCGCAACGCCTGGTTGACGACCCCCTCGGCCTGGAAAAGGAAGCCCCACAGGATCGACAGCACGATGCCGGAGACGATGTTGGGGAAGAAGATGATCGCCCGGACCGCCTTACGCCCGGCCATGTCGCGCAGGATCATCGTCAGCAGGAAGCTGAGGGCGAAGGTCGCGCCGCCGACGACGAAGAGGATCGTCAGCGTGTTGGCGAAGGAGTCGTGGAAGACCGGGTCGAGCAGCAGCCGCCGGTAGTTGTCGAGCCCGGCGAACTCCATCGGCCCGGCCCCGGCCCACTTGTTGAGGCTGATCCAGCCGGTGGCGAGCGTCGGCAGGACGTAGAAGACGACGTAGAGGACGAGCGCGGGGAGGACGAACGGCCAGAACAGCCGCCGCCTCCCCCGGGTGAGCGGGCTGCCGCGCTCCGCGGGGGCGGCCGGCTGCCTCCGGGTGGGCTCCGTCGCGCGGACGGCGGTCGCGGCCATCAGCCGTTGAGCTTCCAGAAGTCGACCGAGGTGCTCTTGAGCTTGGCCACGAACTCGGCCGCGGAGACCTTGCCGGTGATCAGCTCGGTGTTGACCGGCTGGAAGACCTTGGTGTACCAGTCGGTGTGGTCCATCTTCACCCCGTCGAGCGCCGGGTGGGTCTGTGCGGTGTCCAGCGTCTTCTTCACGTCGGCCAGCACGGCGGGCGCCTCGATGTCCGTCCGCGGCGTGATGTTGTCCGCCTCGGTGGCGATCTTCGACAGCCGTTCCCTGTTCATGAAGTAGGCGATGAACTTCTTGGCCGCCTCGGCGTTCCCGGCCCTGGCCGGGATCGCGAACCCGATCAGTGAGATCTCCTGGGTCTGCTCACCCTTGGCGCCCGCCGGGAAGGGGAAGGAACGGTACTGGAAGCCCTCCTTGGCCGACGGCTTGGTCTCGCTCGGCGCGAAGGTGCCCAGCAGCAGGAAGTCGGCGCCGCCGGCGGCCCACTTCTGCTGGACGGCCGGGTATTTGCTGCCGTCGTAGCCCTTGACGAAGTAGCCGTCCTTGACGAGCTTCTCGATCTTCTGGACCGCGGCCACGAACGCCGGGTCGTCGAACTTGGCGCCGGTCGGGTCGGTCGCGGCGGCGCCGAACGCGCCGGGCCCGAGGTCGCGCAGGACCGCGTGGTAGGTCCAGAAGGCCGAGTAGTCGGCGATGTCGGCGTCCAGCGCCAGCGGCCCGTCGCCCCGCGCGGCCTTCCGCGCGGCCAGCAGCGAGACGAAGTCGTCCCAGGTCTTCGGGGGCGCGGCGGCCACGTCCTTGAGCGTGCCGCCGTCGTACCAGATCTGCTCGGCCAGCACCTCGTAGGGCACCAGCCAGGCTCTGCCCTCCGCGGTGGCGTACTCGCGGTATTTGGCAGCGATCACGTCGCCGACCTTCTTGCCGCTCTCGCCCGGGATCTCCAGGTCGTATACCGGGGAGAGATCCAGTCCCTGCCCGGTGGCGAAGAAGGTCGACTTCACGAAGCGGTCGGCGGAGTCGACCAGGTCGGCGGGGACGTTCCTGGTGTTGAGCGTGGGCGCGAGCTGCTTGGCGACGTCGCGCCCCTTCCACTCGACCTTGACTTTGACGCCGGTCTCCTCGGTGAAGGAGCCGATGGCCGATTCCAGCACCTTGGCCTGGGGCTCACCCGCCTTCCACATCGACCAGTAGACGAGCTCGTCGGAGGCTTCGCCGGTGGAGCCGGCGCCGCAGGCGGCGGCGAGGCCGAGCAGGCCGGCCGCGGTCACGGCGGCCACGGCCCTGAGCACCCGGCGGCGAGGGAGGGATCCGTTCATCGAACACTCCTGGGGAGGGGGTGGATGTCGGAATCCTGGAGGGAGAGTCATCCCTAAGTCAACGCAATGAATTAGGGATGAATCCTGCGGAGCAGGTGGTTTTCCCCGGCCGGCCAGGGGAACCGGTCATAAAAAATCTTGAATTACTTCTTTATTCATCACTTTTGCCTCGCATTGGATACGGCTGATCCGATCCGAAGGAGGGGCTGTGCTGGAGATCACGCGTAGGACCGCGCTCAGGGCCGGGGCGGCGGGTGTGGCGGGAGCGGTGTTCCTGCGGCCCGGTACGGCGTCCGCCGCCGTGGCCGGGGACCTGGAGCAGCGGGCCCTGGCCATGACCCCGCCGGTCTTCCTGCTGGAGACCGCCGTCCCGCCGCAGATGACCGCCGGGCAGGGCTCGACGCTGAGCATCACCGACCGGGCCGCGATCTGCGGGAGCCATTCGCTCCGCTGGGAGCACGGCCGCAACTCCACGATCACCGTCACGGCCCCCATCGGCTTCGCCCCCGACCCCTACCGGCCGATGGACGACCAGGCCTGGCAGGGGACCGTGGACACCTTCTCGGTCTGGATCTTCAACGAGACCCCGGTGGACGACGTGGTCCGCTTCGAGTTCGGCCGGGGGGAGCGGACCGACGCCTGGTTCGAGTTCCGGCTCGGCTTCACCGGCTGGCGGACGGCCTGGGTCCGCTACGACTACGACATGCACGGCCGGCCGCATCCCGGCATGGACACGCTGCGGATCATCGCGCCCGGCCGCGCCGGGACGCTCCATCTCGACCAGCTCATGCTCAACGTGGCGCTGCGGCCGGACGCCCCCACCCGTGACGCCCAGGTGCCGGACATCGCCAAGGAGGGCGAATACTACGACAACCAGCACTGGCAGGCGCTCCACCGCTACGACGACCTGCTGACCAGGGTCCGGCCGGACACGGCCGCGCCGTCGGCGGAGGAGACGGCCTCACTGCGCGCGCTGGTCACCCGCTACCGGGAGGAGTACCTCTTCTCGCCGGTGAAGGTGGACGACGCCTCGGTGGCCGCGCTCACCGGCCAGGTCGCCGCGCTCGGCGTCCCCGAGGCGTCCGCGAGCGGGGTGGGCCGCCCGGTCTTCTCCTACCAGTCGCAGATCTACCCGCCGGAGATCGCCGCCGAGCTCAAGTCGTTCGTCAACGCGGTGACGCTGCGCGCCTACACCGACCTGATGAGGACCGTGGCGCTGGCCTTCGCCTCGGCCGGCGCGGCGCACCGGCCGGCGCTCGCCGCCCTCTACACCCGGATGATCGTCCACCTGCGCGACCAGGGCTGGACCCGGGGCAGTTGCCAGGGCACCATCCACCATCTGGGCTACGACGCGCGCGGCTACTACGACTCGGTCTACCTCATGAAGGACGCGCTGCGCGAGGCCGGGCTGTTCGAGCAGGTCCGCGCCGACCTGGCCTGGCTGAGCGGGCTCGGCCGGATCTTCCTGAGCTGGAAGCACCGCAGGGCCTACGGCAGCGTCGCCGACATCCTCAACACCACCTTGCGGGGGATGCTCGCGGCCGTGCTGCTGGGCGACACCGAGGCCGGGCAGATCGCCTACCTGCGGGCGCTGCGCGGCTGGCTGAACCAGGCGCTGCTGCCCAGCGCGGGCGTCCAGGACGGGCTCAAGACGGACGGGGCCACCTTCCACCACGTCGGATTCTTCCCCGACTACGCCCGCGACGGCTTCACCGGGCTGGCCCCGCTGGTCTACGTGCTCAGCGGCGGAGTGTTCCGGCTGGCTCCCGACTCGCACGCCTCGCTCAAGCGGGCCGTGCTCACCATGCGCCTGTACGCCAACAAGAACCACTGGCCCATCTCGATCAGCGGGCGCAACCCCAGCGGGCTGACCGCCCTGTCGCCCGTGCCCTACCAGTGGCTGGCGATCTCCGGCACCCCCGACGGTTCGAGCGAGGTGGACCCCGAGATCGGCGCCGCGTTCCTGCGCCTGCTGCCCGCCGCGCCGAGCGCCCAGCAGAAGCGGGTCGCCGCCCAACTGGCCGCGCGCGGCATCGTCGCCGAACCTGACCCCACCGGCAACTGGACGATCAACTACGCCGCCCTGGCCGTGCACCGGCGGGAGAACTGGCAGGTCACGGTACGCGGGCACAACCGCTACCTGTGGAGCACCGAGATCTACCACGGCGCGAACTGGTACGGCCGCTACAACACCTACGGCCAGATCCAGGTGCTGCACCGGGGCGACCCGGTCAACAACGCCGACAGCGGCTACGCCCAGGCGGGCTGGGACTGGAACCGCAGGCCGGGCACGACCGTCGTCCACCGGCCGCTGGAGGAGCTGCGGGGAGACCTGACCGGCGCCATCGAGGAGATGCTGCTCACCGACTCACGCTTCGGCGGGGCGCACACCATCGACGGCCGCAACGGCATGTTCGCGATGGAGCTGCGCGAGCACCCGAAGTACGAGGGCTCGCACCGCGCGCTGAAATCGGTCTTCCTGTTCGACGACCGGATCGTGGCCGTCGGCACCGGGATCGAGAACGACTCCCGACGGGAGACCGAGACCACGCTCTTCCAGACCCGCCTGCCCAGTCAGGCGGCCCCCACCTACGTCGACGGGACCGAGCCGGTCACGGCCTTCCCGCACGACGCGCCGGATCTCACGCCGCGCTGGCTGCTGGACGACAAGGGCATCGGCTACCACCTGGCGGCCGGGCAGCGGGTCGGCCTGACGCGCTCCACCCAGAGCTCGCGCGACAACGCCACCGAGGCCCCGACCAGCGGCGACTTCGCGACCGCCTGGATCAAGCACGGCGCCGCGCCCCGGGGCGGGAGCTACTGCTACGCCATGGTCGTCAACACCACCCCCGAGCGGATGGCCGCGTTCGCCGAGGCGATGGCCGACCCGGCGCGCGCGCCGTACGCCGTGCTGCGCGCCGACACCTCCGCGCACGTGGTGCGCGACCGGGCGACCGGGATCACCGGTTACGCGGTCTTCGCGCCCGCGGAACTGGCCGAGGGGCCGGTCCGCAAGGTCGACACGGCCTCCATGGTGCTGACCAGGGACGACGGGGACGACGGCCTGGTGCTGGCGGTGTGCGATCCCGATCTGCGGCTCTACAGCGGGATCGACCACGACCAGTACGAGCGCGGCCGGTACGTCGGCCACTACAGTCCCTGGTCACGGCCGTGGCTGACCAGCCCCAGCCATCCCCACCGGATGCGGGTGACCCTGGAGGGACGCTGGCGCGCGGACGGCGACCAGCCGTGCGAGGTGCGGGCGCAGGGCGGGCGGACCGTGGTCGAGTTCGAGACCGTGGACGGGCGGCCGGTCCAGGTGCGCCTGCTCCGGGGGTGACGCGCGACCTCTCCGGTGCGGCGGAGCCGTCACCCGGGAGGTCCACGACCTGCCGACCTGCCGACCTGCCGGCCCGGCGGCCAGGCCGGCGGGCCGGCGGGGCGGGTCACGGGCTCGGCGCGTAGACCTCGATCTCGTAGAGCGAGACGCCCCACCCGGTCGCCCGGGCCGTGGTGTTGACGCGCAGGTAGCGGCCGGTGCCGTTGAGCCCGGTGAGCTCGTCCACCCCGCCGTCGCCGGCGGTGGTGGCGTAGAGGTCACGCCAGCCGGCGCCGTCGTCGGAGATCTGCAGTTGGTACGCCCTGGCGTAGGCGGTCTCCCACCTCAGGACGGCGCGGTCGATCCGCTGGACCGAGCCGAGGTCGATCCGGATCCACTGCGGGTCGCTGTAGGCGGAGGACCACCGGGTGGAGGCGTCGCCGTCGTTGGCGTTGGCTCCGCCGAGCCAGTCGACCTCGGTGCTGGAGACGGTGACCGGCCGGAAGGCGGCGAGGTTGCCCCGGCCCGGCCAGGGGATCTGCTGCGAGGCGTAGTAGTTCACGCCCAGGATGTCCCAGCGCGGCCCCTGGGCGGCGAGCCGGCCGCGGAATCCGGTCCAGTCACGGGCGGACTGCGGGGACCAGCCGACCTCCGCGAGCGCGGCCACGCGGGGGAACGCCATGAACTCGATGTCCCGCAGCGTCCTGACCGTCTCGCTCCACAGCGGAGCCTCGACGCCCAGGACCGCCGCCTCCGGGACGCCGGTCACGTATGCCGCGGGGTCCCAGTCGTAGGCGGTGCGGACCTCGATGTATCCGGCCCAGGTGAGCCCGATAGGAGTGGAGGCGTTGTACTTCATGTCCATGTAGGTCTTGTTCGCCGGTGACATCACGACCTTGTTCCCCCGCTGGACCGCCTGGGCGAGCGAGGCGTTGGCCGTTCCGGTGCCCCAGTACTGCGGCACCGTGGAGACCGGCGGGCCGACCTTCGTCACCTCGTTCCAGCCGACGGCGCGCTTGCCGTACTTGGCGACGATCGGCAGCACCCGGTTCATGAAGGCGGCGTAGTCGGCGTCGGTGGTGGCGTGCGCCTCGTCGCCGCCGATGTGCAGGTACGGGCCGGGGGTGAGTTCGGCCAGCTCGCGGATGACGTCCTCGACGAACCGGTAGGTGACCTCCTTCGAGATGCACAGCGAGCTGAATCCGACCCCCGTGCCGGTGTAGAGCGGCGGGGCAGTGCCGTTGCAGTTCAGCTCGGCGTAGGAGGCCAGGGCCGCGTTGGTGTGGCCGGGCAGGTCGACCTCCGGCACGATCGTGATGTGGCGGCTCTGGGCGTGGGCGACGATGTCGCGGTACTGGGCCTTGGTGTAGTAGCCGCCGGGGCCGCCGCCCACCTGGGTCGAGCCTCCGTACTCGGCCAGCCGGGGCCAGGAGTCGATCTGGACGCGCCAGCCCTGGTCGTCGCTGAGGTGCAGGTGCAGTGTGTTGATCTTGTAGAGGGCGAGCTCGTCGATGTACCGCTTGACGGCGTCGACGCCGAAGAAGTGCCTGGCGACGTCGAGCATCGCGCCGCGGTACTGGAAGCGCGGCCGGTCGGTGATGACGCCGCCCGGCACCGTCCACGGTCCGGGCCGGACGGTCGGGTGCTCGATCGCGGCGGGCAGTAGCTGCCGCAGCGTCTGCACTCCGGCGAAGAGGCCGGCGGGCGCGTTCGCCCGCAGCGTCACGCCCGTGCCGGTCACCTCCAGCCGGTAGCCCTGGTCCCCGAGACCGGCGTCGGCGCCGGACAGCAGGAGCGAGACGCCGCCCGAGACGCCGGTCGAGTACGTGGCGACGGGCAGCGCGTAGCCGGTGGCCGGCCGGAGCAGGCCGCGGAGATACTCACCGATCTCCGTGGCCTCCGGCGAGCCGCTCTGCACGTAGATCCTGGCCTGACCGCCGAGGGTGAAGGTGGCGGCGGAGGATTCGACGTGAGCCGGCGCCGGCACCACGGTGGCGGCCATGCCGGGCGGATCGGCGGCCAGCGCGCCGGCCGGGGTCCAGGCCGTCCCCGACAGGCCGCAGGTGCCGGCGGTCAGGATGAGCGCGAGCCGGCCGGCGAGCCGGCGCCAGGGGCGCGGCCGTGGGCGGGGGTTCTGGGGGGTGGTCCGCACAGGTGTCCTCCAGGGGGAGTGGGCTGCGACGCGCATGCACAGTGGAGACGGTGCGAATATCGATAAAGACAGGCTCTAAGGCGAATTATGGAGATATATGCCGAGAGATTCCTGATATTGAGCAGTGTTGCGCAGGAAACGCGGATTGTGAAGCCCAGCCGGCCGCGGCGAGGTCCTCCATGGAGATCGTCGAGTTGCCCCCGGCGTCGACCAGCAGCCGGACGCCGGTCCGCGCGAGTCCGGCCGGCAGCACTCTGGTGACGCCCGCCGGCGAGGCGTTCCTCGCCGGCCTCGGCGTCTCCCCCGGGCCGGAGGCCGGCGCGGGTCCGAGCCGGACACCGGGTGCCGTCAGAAGCCGAGATCGCTCAGTCCCGGATGGCCGTCCGGGCGAGGCCCCAGGGGCCAGTGGTATCTACGGTCCGAATCCCTGATCGGAAGATCGTTGATGGAGGCGTGCCTCACGCGCATCAAGCCCTGCCCGTCGAACTCCCAGTTCTCATTGCCGTAGGAGCGGAACCAGTTTCCGGAGTCGTCGTGGCATTCGTAGGCGAAGCGCACGGCGATGCGGTTTCCCGCGAAAGCCCACAGCTCTTTGATGAGCCGGTATTCCAGCTCTCTCGACCATTTCCGGCGGAGAAACTCGATGATCTCGTCGCGGCCGTCGACGAACTCGGCGCGGTTGCGCCAGCGGGAGTCAGGCGTGTAGCCCTGCGCCACCTTCTCGGGGTCTCGGGTGTTCCATGCGTCTTCCGCCAGCCGGGTCTTCCGGATGGCGGTTTCGAGGGTGAACGGAGGGAGCGGAGGGCGCGTCATCTCGTCGTCTCCCTGGTCGTGTCGCACGTGGTGAGAGGAGGTCCGCGATGAGGGGAGGCCCGCGTTTCCCGTTCGGCGGGGCCGTGGCGCACCGGCCGTCACCGAATGCCGGCGCCGCCGCGCGTGATCGGCGCACGCCGTCTGTGCCATTTTACGGAACCACCCGGTCGTGCACATGTCACCGGAGTATGCATTCGATTGATCCTTGGCATCCCGGCGGTCATCGCGTCGGACGGTGAATGACGGCTCCCGTCCGCCGTGTGACCAGATCCTCGCCCGGTCGGCGCCGCCGGGCGAGGTGTGGTGCGCGCCCGGCGGCCGATCGCGGCGGATCCGGCGACAGTGCTCTGACGCCCTCGTGTCACGCGGACCAGTGGGGGTCGCGGCCGAGGAGGCCGAGGACGCGATGCTGGAGCGGGGCGTCGTCGGGGACCTTGACCTTGGGGCCGAAGACGACGACGCCGGGACGGACGGCCCCGGGGATGCGCAGCTCGTCGGGGATCTGCTGGACGCCGGGCCACATCGCCGCCAGCTCGGCCGGGTCGATCGTGTCGTCCTGCCCGGTGGCACGGGCGAGGTCCCAGCCGTGGAGGACCATGTCGGCGCTGACGACCTGGTCGATGTTCTGCTCGGTGGTGACGTGTCCGGCCGGGGTGTCGACCCCGCTCGCGGCGGCGGCGGGGTCGGCGAGCAGGGCCTCGACGTCTGCGCGCGCCGAGGCGAACGCGGCGAGCGGGTCCTCTTCGACGGTGGGGGCGGGGCTGAGCCACCTGCCGAGGGGAACGAGCATCGCGCCGTGCATCTCGACGATGTGGCCGACGACGTCTCTGGCGGTCCACTCGGTGCAGGGGGAGGGGTTGGACCACTGGTCGGGCCTGACGGCGGCCACCTTGGCCGCGAAGATGTCGGCACGGGTCCGGTAGCGGGCGGCGATCTCGCTCATGGGCGCTCCTGTTCTCGTCGGTCTCGCTTGGACGCTACAGCGGATCCATGCCAAGATCCGGCCGGTCCGTCAACCCGTGACAGCCGGGGCCGGCGCGGGGTCCGGCGCCGGGCCGTCATGGTCGCCGACGGAGGCCGGTCACTTGATCGATGATGTTGAAATATCCGATATCAATCGGTTCTGCTCGGCGAGGTGCAGGGCGGCCAGCCGTACGGCCCGGCAGATGGCCGTCGGAGCGTACAGCTCCTTGTCCTGCCACAGGGCAGGGTTCCTGTCGGGGTCTTCCTCGCGCAGGAAGGCGTGGCCACGGGCGGCGGCCCGCCGCGTCCGCGGGTCGGCCCGCCCGGACCGGGTGCGCAGCAGGATGTGCACGGCGTAGGCGGTCTCTTCGCCGGTGGCTCCCCACCCCCATGAGCCGTCGGCGTTCTGGGTGGCGAGGGTCCACTCGACCGCCCGGCGCACCGCGTCCCCGGCGCCGCCGTCCGTCACCGGGTCCAGGGCGAGCGCGCAGTGGGCGGTCGCGTAGTAGGGAGAGGCGTGCCATTTGTCCGACCAGGAGCCGTCCTGGCGCTGGACGCCCACCAGCCATTCGACGGTCCTGGCCATCGCGGCGCGGTGGCGTCCGGTGCCGTCGGGGGTCCGCGCGACATGCTCGGCGAACGCTTCCAGGACATGGGCGTTGGCCGTGGGCGACGGCGTGCGCTCCCCCGGCCAGCAGCAGAAATGGTCCTCCAGCTCGAACTCCCACAGGCAGGCCGGGTCCCGTGTCGGCCGCCCCGGGACCGCTGGTCACCATGCAGACGCCGACCTTGCCGGTGGCCTGGGCGTACCCCCTCGGCCGCGGCCCCGGCTTCTGCTCTGACCGCTGGAAGAACGGCGGAGCCTTGCTCCCTTGCGCGCCGTCCCTCCAGCGGCAGCCATGATGCCGACCGGCACTTGTGGCTGACTTGTAGCCATTCGCAATGGCCTGCGACCGTCCCCGGCGTACGCCGACGGCCCGCCCGGGTCGGAGGTCCGCGGGCCTGGCCGAGGACGGTCGCAGGCCCGCGGAACCGCCGGCTCCGGACTCCGCGCCGGCCGTTCCGTGTCGGCCGGTCAGGCCTGGCCGGCCTGCCAGGACGCCTCGACCAGGGCCTGCTCCGCGGCCGCGAGGTGGATCGCGGCCGCCAGCCATGCCCACGCGTACCCGTCGGGGCCGGAGTCCGTCAACCGTCCGAACACGTCGCGGCCCCGGCGGTCGGCCTCGGCGGTGAGCGCGGCGGCCAGCTCGGCGGCGGCGGCGAACCCCGCCCGGCGCAGCGGAACCCCCTGGTCGCGGGAGTCGCCGCCGCGCGCGCTCTCGGCGACCGCCCGCCGGCCCCCGGCGACGGCGAGCTCGACCAGCCGCCTGACCCGCCACAGCGGGGCGTCGGCCACCGGGTCCGCCGCCGCCTCGGTGCCCGCCTGCCACGGCGGGCAGACGTCAGGCGGCGGGAGATGAGCGCCCTGCAGGCGGTCATACCCGAGGTCGGCGTGGCCCTGCCATTCGGCGGGGAGCCGCAGTGTCGCCTCGGCCCCGGGCACCGGTCCGACCGCGAGCGGGCGCAGGGCGGCCGCCCGGTCGGGGTCCAGCCTGGCGACCACCCGTACGAGCATGCCGGGCCGGGAGGCGAGCTGCCGTAGGTTGGCGACGTGGGCCAGGGACGGATGGGAGCCGGCCGCGATGAGCCGGATCAGCGGGCCGTCGGGCCGTACGGTCGTCGGCGGCTGCCGCACCGGACCGTCGGCCTCCGGATCGGATCCCTCCGGCGGCGCGCCGGCGGGCAGCAGCTCGCGGGCGAGCACGTGATCGCCCGCGGCGCCGACGATCACCAGATCGCACCCGACCGGTTCTCGGACTCTCTCCTCCGTCTCCGACTCGCTCCAGGCGCCCGCGGAGAGCCGCGAGCCGACCGCCGCGGCCAGCGGCCGGGCGAACAGGGCGGCCAGCGGTCCCGCCGTCCACGACATGCCGGCGATCGGGGTGGCACGCACGCCGCCGCCCGCCCCGAGACGGCCGTCCGCCGAGACCGTCGCCCCGGCGATCAGCAGTCCCGCCCGCGCCAGCTGCGCGTGGTTCAGCGTGGCCGGGCCGATGGCGACGGGCGCGGTGGCGGCGCCACGGGCACGGGCCGGCCCGCCCGGCTTGACGTCGGCCACCGAGAACCAGCGGCCGTCCTCCGTGAGGAGGTGGGTGACCACGCCGCCGTAGCCGGTGCTGCTGATCACCGGCTCCCGGAAGACGCCGTGGACGCGCAGGCTCCCGCCCGGCTGGTAGCTCCGGCGGACGCCTCCGATCAGCGCCGGGTCGGGGTCGGCCGCGGCCAGCCGGCCCGCGGTGAGCAGGAGGTCGCGGAGTGCGGACACCAGGTCCGCCAGGCGGTGGCCGTCGTGCCGGCCACGCGCCGCCCGCAGGCCGCGGACGGCGCGCAGGGCGGCGGCCTCGGCCCTGGGCAGCCCGGCCAGGCGGGCGGTATGAGCGGCCCTGAGCAGTTCCGCCTGGGGCACCGCGCCCGCTGCGGGCACCCCGGCCGACAGCACGGCGGCAGCGGCGGCCCACAGGCCCGAGGCGGCGGCGACCTGCGCGGCGGTGGGCCCCGCGGCCGCGCCGCTCCCCGTCCCGCCGGGGGACGGATCGGCACGCGTGACGGAGCTCCCCGCCCCGGAGCCGCGGTCGCCGAGCGGTCCGGGCACCACGTCCGCGCCTGCGGCTGCGACTGCGCCGGTGCCGGTGCCGGCGGCTGCGTCTGTGCCGGCGGCTGTATCCGGGTCCTCGACCACGCCCGCGCCCGCGTCGGCGTCGGCGTCGGCCACCGGGCAGGCGCTGAGCACGGCCGCGCGGTGCAGGCACCGTGGTGCCAGGAGGCAGCTGCACCGCGCCTGGCCGTCGTCGACGATCGCGCCCGACGCCCCTGGAGAGAGGGTGACCACCGCGTCCTCGCCACAGCCGATCCGGATGTCCGCGCCGTCGGCGACGGCGGGCGTGGCGGCATACTGCTCGATCGCCGCGTCAAGCTTCTTGCGGAGCCTGGAGGTGAGGCTCTCGACGGCCGCGGCGACCACGTGCGGTGCCGCCGGTGGGAGCTGTCCGGCCGGGGTGACGGTTGATGTGGGGGAATTCACCGGGGTTCTCCGCGGAGGCGGTCGCCCACCCATCGGGCGAGGGCGAGCGGGCTGAGGGCTGCGACGGGCATGCCGGCCGCGACGAGCTGCCGGGCGACGGGGACCGAGTAGCGGGGGACGCCGCTGTCGTCCAACGCGGCACAGCCCAGCAGGTGGACGCCGGAACCGGCCAGGGAGCGGACCTCGCCGAGCAGACCTCCGATCGGGTAGCCCTCCTCGAAGTCGCTGACGACCACGACCAGCGTGCGGCTCGGTACGGTGACCAGCGAGCGGGCGTGAGCGAGCCCCGCGGCGATGTGCGTTCCGCCGCCGACCCGCACTTCGAGCAGCAGGGAGAGCGGGTCGGCGACCCGGTCCGTCAGGTCGATCACCTCCGTGGAGAACGACAGGAAATGGGTGGAGAGCGTCGGCACACCCGCCAGGACGGCGGCGGTCAGCGCGGACCAGATCACCGACGCCTCCATCGAGCCGGACACGTCGACCACGAGGATCAGCCGCCAGTCGGCCTCCCGGCGGGCCCGGGTGCTGAACACCGGCCGCTCCGGGACGACCACGAGCCGGCCGTCGTCCATGCGGCGCGTGTACGGCAGGTTGGCCCGCAGCGTGCGCGGCAGGTCGAGCCGGCCGCCTGGACGGCGGGTCGGGCGCGGCGTCGCCAGCCCGCTCAGGGCGGGCCGCAGCCGGGTGGCGAGTTCTCGGGTGAGTTCGGCGACCAGGCGGCGGACCAGCGGCCGGAGCTTGGCGAGCTGCTGCTCGGGCAGGCCGCCCGCCAGCGACAGCACGGAGGTCAGCAGCTCGACCGAGGGCCGTACCGCGGCCGGATCGAGTTCGGTGAGCACGTCGGTCCGTCCGGCGTCGGCGGCCCGGGCCAGCACCTCCTCGCGCACGTCGGTGCCGAAGAGGGCCTCCAGCTCCTGCGCCCACTCTCGGGCGGTGGGGAAGGATTCTCCCCGGCCGCCGGAGTCGCCCCCTCCCCCGGGGTCGCGCCCGAAGTCGTCCGCGCCCTCGCCCCGGCCCGCTCCGTACAGCTCCTCCAGCGCGCGTGCGTAGGGGCGGGCACCGGCCGGGAGCCGCTCGGACTCCCGGCCGAGCAGCAGCCGCCACCGGTCGGCCGGCCGGAGCCTGCGCGGGGCGGGATCGTCGTCCGTCACCGCGCCGGCCTCCGGCCGTGCCGGCTGCGGGTCCCACTCCTGCTCGCCGTCCCGTGCGGTCCGGTGGTCCGGCGCGGGTGGTCGCGGCGCGTCGGACGACGTGCCGGCCAGGGCGGGGACGGGGAGCCGGAGCGCCCGCAGCGCGGCCAGCCCGGCGGAGTCGGCGGCGCTCCAGAGGGCGAGCAGCGCGGGCGGAGCGCTCAGCGCCAGGTCGAGCCTGTCCCCGAGCCGCTCGGACACGGCCCCCAGCAGCCGGGTACGGCCGGCGGGGGTGAGGGTGTCGAACCCCCCGCGCAGCGCCGGCAGCCGGTCGAGGAACTCCTTGTCGGTGAGGCCGTCGACGCGGTCCATGAGCGGGTCGAGCGCCGCCGGCGCCGACTGGAGCAGCGGTCCGGTGGCCGTGAGCACGCCGGTCAGCAGGCGGCTCAGGCGATGGCGGCCGTCCGGGCCGGTGGCGGCGCCGACCCATCCGGCGGCCCGGGCTCCAAGAGTGTCCGGACCGTCCAGGTCGAGCAGGACCCGGGCGGCCAGGGCCGCGCCCTGTATGAGGGGGGAGGCGGTGCGCGCGAGCGCGGCCAGGGCGTCGTCCATCCGCAGCCCGAGGCGCTCCTCGCCGACGCGCGTGGCGAGGGCGACCAGGGCGGCCGCGTCCTGCGGCTGATCGCTGCCGGCCAGGCCCGGAAGCGCGCGGACCGCGGCCTCCAGCAGGGTGCCGGCCAGCTCGGCGGCGCGCTCGCGGCCCTCGGGCGTGGTACCGGGGAGGTGCCGGCGGCGCAGCGCCTCGAGCAGGTCGAGAGCGTCGAGCAGTTCGGCGAGCGTGGCGGTGGCGGGGAACGCGACGGCGGTGTCGGCGAGGCGTTCGGCGACCAGGTCGGGCAGGTCGCAGCGGGCCGCGGCGCGCAGGCCGCCGAGGATCAGGCCGCAGGTGGGCCCCCCTTCGGCGGACTCGCGGCGGAAGGTCTCGCGCAGCGTGCCGGCGGCGGCCTGGGCGAGGGTGACGCCGCGCACGCCCGCCAGGTCGAGCCGGGCCGGGACCGCGGGGGTCCAGGAGAGTCGCCACCGGGTGGTGAGCGCGGTGGAGTCACCTGTCCCGGTCACCTCGATCGGCTCACCGTAGCCGATGCCGCAGATCAGCAGGCGTTGCAGCACGACCTCCCGGCGCGCGTCCAGATCGGAGCGGAGCGGGTCCAGGCGTACTTCACGTCGCTCGGGGCTGTCCGGGCACGGGAGCCGGAGCGCGGCGAGATCGGCCTCGACGGCGGGTCCGAGCCCCGAACGTGGCGTGCCGGGTGCGATCCGGCCGCGGCCGGTACCGACGAACACCGCGTCGAGGGCCCGGGCCAGGGCCCGCCCCCGGCCCAGGGGCTCGCCCTGGCCGAGCACGGTCGTCACCGCCTCCAGCAGCTCGCCCCGGCCCGGCGCGGGCAGCCCGCGCAGCTGCGCCAGGTCGCAGGCGAGCCGCAGCGTCTCGACGGCCTCCCCGGTGCCCGCGGTGTGGCCGGCGGCGCGGAGCTCCCGGCACAGGTCGGTGATCGCGCGGGCGGCGCCGTCCCTGACGCGGTCCGGGTCGCCGCCCGCCATGAACACCGTCTGCTGCCAACGCGGGTCACGGATGCCCGCCGGGTAACCGGACCGCGAGTCGAGCAGGTCGAAGGCGTACGGAACGAGCGAGGTGGCGGACGGTGCGCCGGCCCGGCCCGGCTCCACGGCGTCGGGGACGAGGTCCGCGGCGCCGGAGGTGATCAGCGCGGTGTCGGGGACGAGGTCCGCCGCGTCGAAGACGCGCTCCACGGTGCCTGGGGTGATCAGCGCGGGAGCGTGGAAGGCACCGACCACCGCCGCGACGCGCCGCCCGCCGGCCGCGGCGCCGGCGAGGACGCGGCGCATATGCTCCTCACGCGCCATGTCCCTGGCCGGCACACCGCCTGCGGCCTCGGCGTCCCTGCGCAGCGCCCAGCCGACACCGAGGGCGGCGCGGCGCACCGCTTCGGGCCCGCATCCGGGAGCGAGGGCCTCCACGGCCCGGTCCCACATGTCGTCTCCCTCACGGCCGGTGCCCGAGGCGGCCAGCGCGTCGGCGAAGGACCTCCCCCGCGAGGCCACCGCATCAGTCGGGGCCGTCGGGAGCGGGAGCGCGTCCGGGCCGGACCCGTCCGGCACCGGAGCGGGGTCCCGGTCCGCCGGCGCCGTCGGGGCCAGGACCGCATCGGAACCCGCGCCCACCGGCGCCGTCGGAGTCAGAGCCGCATCGGGACCCGCGTCCACCGGGGCCGGGACCGGATCCGTACCGGCCGGCCGCGCCGTACCGGACGCCGGGGCGGTGTCGGACGCGTGCCAGCCGGGGTCGGCCAGCGGGAGGTCGCAGCAGAGCACCTCCGCTCCGCGCTTCCAGGCCCAGCGGATCGCCACCAGCTCCGGGGAGAAGTCGGCGAACGGGTAGAAGCCGAGGCTCCCTTCCCCCGCGGCCCCGGCGAGGGCGACCGGCGCGAGGGTGCCCGGGTCGGCCAGGTACGGCAACCACGGCTGGAAGTCCACCGGCAGCTCGACACAGACCACTTCGGCGTCGGCGGCCTCCAGCAGCGCGGGAAGGGCCACGGCCAGCGCGGGACTGTGGTGACGCACCCCCAGCAGGTACGGCCGGGCCGAGGAGGCCAGCGCGTCGACCGCCCGCCGGGGGTCGGCGCCCCAGGCGTCATCGGCGTCGCGGGCTCCGCCGGCGTCACGGCCGGAGGGCCGGACGTCCCGGGCGTCGCCGACGTCACCGGCGTCATAGACGGAGGGCCGGGCATTACCAGCGGCACGACCGGAGGACCGGGCGTCGCCGACGTCACCGGCGTCATGGACGGAGGGCTGGGCGTCCTGGCTGGTCCCGGGTCCGTTGTGGCCGGTCAACGGAGGTTCTCCCGCAGGTCCCAGAGCCTGCGCCACATCGCGGAGCCGTCCTCGGCGCGGCGGCGCACCGGGCCGTCCCAGTAGCCGAGCAGCCGCCCGTGGTCGGCGGGGTCGTCCTTGCGGACGACGCCGAGCAGGTGTCCCGGCAGCAGGTCGAGGACGTCGCCGCTCGGCAGGTAGGCCGCGGCGACCCCCAGTGAGGCGGCCACCTGCACGGCCTCGGCGGTGGACATCACCGTGCCTGGCCGCTCCACGTCCCAGCCCTCGTCCGAGCGGCCGGAGCGCAGGTCGCGGAAGACCGTGACCAGCGCGTCGAGCACGGCGTCGTCCACGCCGAAGGCGGCGCCCGCCCGCTGGACGACCGAGGTGGCCTGGCGACGCACCAGGGAGGTCTCCGCCTCGGCGTCCGAGATGGGGTCGACGGTCTCGAAGTTGAACCGTCGCTTCAGCGCGGCCGACATCTCCGAGACGCCGCGGTCGCGCAGGTTGGCCGTGGCGATCACGGTGAAGCCGGAGGCGGCCGCCACCTGGGCGTCGGCGGTGCCGGCGAGTTCGGGCACGCTGAGCCGCCGGTCGGACAGGATCGACACCAGGGCGTCCTGCACCTCCGGCAGGCAGCGGGTGATCTCCTCGACCCGGGCGACGCGTCCCGCGCGCATGGCCGTGAGCACCGGGGAGTCGACCAGCGCGTTCCGGCTGGGGCCCTGGGCGAGCAGCAGGGCGTAGTTCCAGCCGTAACGGAAGGCGTCCTCGGTCGTCCCGGCGGTGCCCTGGACGGTGAGCGCGCTGGTCCCGCACACGGCGGCGGCCAGCAGCTCCGACAGCATCGACTTGGCGGTGCCGGGCTCGCCGACCAGCAGCAGGCCACGCTCCCCCGCGAGGGTCACCACGCACCGTTCGACCAGGGCGCGCTCGCCGACGAACTTGGCGGCCACCCGCAACCGGGCCGGAACGCCGTCGTCGGCCGTCACGCGCCGGCTCTTCGGCAGCTCCAGCGTCTCGTCGCCGCTGCCGCAGACGAAGGTCACCACCGCGCGTGGCGTCAGCGTCCAGCCCGGCGGGCGGGGCCCGTCGTCATGGGCGGCGAGGAAGGCGAGTTCGGTGGCGTACCGTTCCTCGGCCGCGAGCACCTGCCGGGCCGGGGGGACCGTCGTCTGATCGTCGGTCAGGGTCATGAAGTGAAGTCCTCGTGCTCTGGATGATGGATCTCTGAAACGCCGCCCGTGACGGGCGGCCTGGCCGGCGCCGGGTGTCCCCTCGCGCGGCGGTGGGCGGAGGGCCCGGTCCGATCCGGCGGCGCG
Organism: Streptosporangium sp. NPDC048886; assembly: GCF_055586905.1. Lineage (NCBI taxonomy): Bacteria > Bacillati > Actinomycetota > Actinomycetes > Streptosporangiales > Streptosporangiaceae > Streptosporangium > Streptosporangium sp. NPDC048886. The sequence goes on along the minus strand of NZ_JBVJHH010000055.1, from coordinate 23,461 downwards.
GGTGCGGCCGCCGGATCGGACCGGGGCCGCACCCGCGTGGCGCTCGGGCTCAGCGGCGCCTTCCGCGCTTTATCTTGAGCTCCTCGAACCGGGGGGCGTCGCCGTCGCGGACCCGCTGCCAGGCCCTGCGGTACAGGTCGGCGGCGGGCTGGACCGGCACGAGCGGGACGCTGGAGCTCCCGGCCAGATCGAACAGGGGGAGCTTCCACTGTTCCAGCGGAAGGCGCGGCGTCCGCAGCTCCGTCCAGCCGCCGGGCAGGAACAGCGCGCGCCCGGCGCGCGCCCGGCTGGCTCCGACGACGAGGTCGGTGGCGGCCAGCTCGGCGCGGGCCTCCTTGAGCCGGGCGGGCTTCCAGCCCGTCCACCGGGCGAGGTTGCGGTCGGTCGGGTCCGGCATGGCCAGCAGCGTCAGATATACGGCCGCGGCGTCCTCGCCGAGGCCGTGCTCCTTCGCCACTTCGACGACCAGGTCGGGCACCGACCGGGTGGGGTCCTGCGGCCACCACGTCCCGGCCGCGTCCCGCTCCCCCTCCACCGGGTCGCCCGGATCGGCCAGGAGCGCCTCGAAGCGCGGGTCGCGGGCGGTGCGCAGCGCGATCACGGCCGGGAACGGCTCCTCGGAACCGACCAGGGCGCGCAGGTAGGGGTCGTCGCCGGCCGCGTCCAGCAGAGCCGTGCGGACGCCCGGGGCCGGGCGGTCGTCGTAGGTGGCCATGATGACGGCGCCGTATCTCTCGTAGCCCTCGCCGATCTCGGTGGGGGCCCCGGCGGCCTTGCGGAACTCGGGCAGGTCGACGTAGCGCCCGAGGTCGAGCACCAGCTCCGGGCTGGCCAGCCGGTCGCGGACCGCGGCCAGCGTGCCCGGCAGGGCGGCGCGGATCGGGTCTCCGGCGGGGAGCCGGTGGGCGAGCCAGCCCGCTGTGACGACGGCCATGACGAGCGTGCTCGCGGTGAATCCGGCGGATTCGTCGTCGACGGGGCGGACCCGGTCTCCGTTGACCCGCCAGACCAGGTCCCGGCTCAGCTCCGGCGCGGTGGCCGGGTCGGCGAGGGCGCGCAGTGTCCGGCCCGTGTCCCATCCCGTCCGCACCGCGCGGGCCGCCTCGCCCAGCAGCCATTCGGGGATCGCCGCCTGCCGCCCCACCTCGCTGTTCCACACCTCCGCCGCGCCGGCCACGTCCGGGCCGTCCGTCCAGAGCCGGGCGGGGTCCTCGGGCAGCAGCGCCGCGACGACCGCGCGCCGGGCGGCGATGCTCACATTGCGCAGCTCGTCCCTGGCGATGACGGCATCGGCGATCTTCACCCCGAGCGTGGCCCGCGCCTCCTTGCCGAGGAAGCTCCGCTCGTGGGTGTCCACGTACGGCAGGCCGGCCACGATCAGCCGGGCGGTCGTCGGGGAGACGCCGGTGAGCCGGGCGAACTCCTCGGCGGCCTCGGGCCGCCAGGGCGCCTGGCCCCGCTCGGCCAGCTCGGTGAGGAACGCCTCCAGCCAGCCCGCCCGCCGGGCGTCGCCGACAGGAGAGGAGGACCGGACGGTGTAGGGGCGGGGGACCTCGAACCGGCCGGCCGGGTCGTGGAACAGCGCCGTCCACACGCAGCCGGAGTCGTCCGGGGACGACCGGTTCACGAAGGCGATGAGCGCGCCGTCGCCCAGCGGCAGCACCCCGAGCCACGTGCCACGGCGGAAGCTGCCGTCGACCGTGGGCAGGTGGTGTCCGTCGAGGTGCAGCGACATCCGGCGCCATCGGGAGGGGTCGGCCGCGGTGGGCAGCCCGAGATCGCGCAGTTCACACAGGAGCCCGTGCAGTGCGGTGCGGTGTTCCTCCTCGATCGCCACCGCCGCGGCCCGCAACGCCAGGGCGGCGGTGTGGTCGAGCAGGGGGGTCCAGACCAGGGACGTGGACGGCCACTCCGGCAGATCGAGGTGGAGACGGGCCGGGGCCGCCTCGGGAGGATCGGCCGCCAACGCCCGGCCGAACGACTGGATCTGCCGGAAGGTGCTGTCCAGGTCCTGGCGGTGCCACGAGCGGCCGGCGGAGGCGCCGAGGCCGCTGAGCGCCTGGTCGAGCAGCCGGTCCACAGGACCGGTGGGCGACTCCTCCCGGTGACCGCCGGCGAGCGCCTCGGAGAGGCGGGCCGCGACGGCGTGGAGCTCAGCCTGCCGGGCGGCGGCGAAGCGCACGACCCCGGCGATGCCGGCCACCAGCGCCTCATGGCTCACCTGCGGCAGGACGGCCCGGATCCGCGCCCGCAGCTCCTCCTCCCCGATCTCGTCCCCGGTGCGGGCCGCTCCCAGCAGGGCCGCCGCGGTGTCCCGGTCCATGCGGCGCAGCAGCACGGAGCCCTCCGGATCCCTCGGCCGGAGACAGTGCCAGTAGCGCAGCGGCGGCAGGATGAGCGTGCCCGCGGCGAAGGCGCCGGGAGCGGCGTCCGTCTTGGCCACAGCCGTGACGACGCCGTCCGGGTCGACCAGGTCGACCCGGTAGCTGCCGTTCTTCACCACGGCCCGGGGCCGGTCGTCCCCGGGGAACGTCAGCGCGTGCAGCGGGGCTCCGGAACCGTCCGCCACGGTCACGGCGCGGCCGGAGAGGTCCTCACCGCGCATCGATCCGTCGGGCAGCTGCACCACCCGCCAGCCGAGCAGGCCGTCCGCCGCGGTGCCGACGGGGGTGGGCGCGTCCGAAGGGGCGGGCAGCAGCCAGCCCGACCGGAACGCGCTGCCCGCCGGGGCGGTGCGGAGCGCGTCGGCGAGGAAGCCGGGCATGCCCTTCCTGCCCCGCTCCCCGCTGAGCGGGTCGTACTCGTACCAGCCGGTGCTCTCGTGATCCGAGCCGTCCCAGGTCCACACCCAGAACGAGGTGCCGTCGGTGATCACCGACCGCTCGGCGGGCACGGCCGTGTCTCCGGGGTGCAGCACTCCCCTGCCGGTCGTCCGCCCGCCGCCGGGCAGCGGCAGAGTGACCGGATCGTCGCCCCGGTACCAGTCCATGCGCGTGCCGCGGGTGCTGCCGCCCCCCTCCAGCGGCTGGATCCGGTCGGCGGAGGTGTGCCAGTATCCGCGCAGCCCGTTGTCCAGCTGCCGGGAGTTCCAGTAGACGAGCAGCTCGCCGTCCACGTAGTGGAAGCCGGAGTCGTCACCCCAGGTGTCGGCGCTCGGGACGCGCAGGTCATGGGTGAGCACGGTGCCCTCGGCGCCGAGCACCCGGGCCTGTGAGGATCCCGCGACGATCAGATGCGGCCAGGCGTCGGCGACGACGAGGTCGTCGACGTCCTTCCTCGGCACGAGGGTCTCGGCCGCCTCCTCCCAGGCAGGCCAGCCCAGTTCGTCGAAGAGCCCGGCCCGGAGCGTGCGGGCGAGCACCAGCGCGACGTCCGCCCCGGCGGCCTGGCGCACCTCCTCCTCGGCCAGGACCAGCGCCTCACCTGGCAGCCAGGCCAGCCGCCGCATGGCGTCGGGCAGCTCCGGCAGTCCGGCGGCCGACGAGCGCAGGGCCACCTTCCGCATCCACTCGGCGAGCATCGGCCGCCCCCCGGGGGATTCCGCCAGGACGCGGACGGCCCGCCGGCCGTCCTCGTCGTCGTCGAACCTGTCGGCCCCGCGCTGGAAGGCGGGCCGGAAGCGGGGGTCGGCGGCCAGGGCGAGCAGGTCGCGCCGGCCTTCACCCTTCGCCCAGTGCTCCAGGTAGAGCATCCGGTGCTCACCGGGATCGGCCACGGGGACGTCCAGGGCGAGCAGCAGGTCCAGCAGGTCGACGTCGTACTCGGCCGACGGTGCCGTGCGGCCCGGCTCGGCGAGTTCGGCCCGCAGCCGGTCGGCCACCCGCTCCACCAGCGCGTACAGGCCGGGCAGGCGCGGCGGCAGCCCCCAGGCGTGGTTACGTGCCTGCAGGAACCTGTCGAGCCAGCCCGCGGTGCCGTCGGCGGGCCGCTCCCGCTCCGGCACCTCGCCACCGGCCAGGCCGGCGGCGGCGCCGGACTCCTCGATCACCTCCAGCCACACGCTCGCCAGCTCCTGGTCCCTGGCCTGCGGCATGATGTTCAGCAGCGTCCCGCGGACCTCGGGCTCCCGCCGGCCCAGCGACGCGATCGCCGCGCGGTGGGCCTTCCACCAGCCCGTCACGGCCCGCTGGGTGGCCGGCAGGCCGAGCAGCTCGGCCAGGTATGCCTGTTCCTCCCGGTCGGCGTCCGCGCCGGCGGCCCTGGCGAGCTTGCGCAGATCGCTCGCCATCTGCGCCGACGGCGGCAGCCCTCCGGCGGTGCGCCGCACGCACAGCCGCGTGAACCGGCGCAGCGCCTCGTCCGCGGGCAGCCGGCCGGCCAGGTCCCTGGCGTATCCGGAGAGCACCTTGACCGGCAGCGCCCCCGCGAGCGCGAACTCCAGGAACACCGCGTCGAGCCGGTCGTCGTCCACCGCGAGCCCGTGCTCGGCCTCGGCCCTGCGCGCGTGGGCGAACATCTGCGCGGCGTAGGTGGAGTTCTCCACGGCCAGGAACACCCGGCCGGCCTGCTCGTAGAAGGTGGGCAGGAAGTGCGGGACGGCGGCGGCCAGCTGGCCGGCGAGCTGCTGGTAGGCGTCCAGCGCGGCCTTCGGCTTGGACTTCGCCTGCCGGGCCGTGCGCTCCAGCTCGGGCACGACGGCGAGCGCGTGATGGCCGTCCTCGGGGTGGTTGACCAGCACCCACTCCGGGAAACCGAGGGAGCGCCGGGACCCCAGACCGACGACGGCGGGCTCACCGTCCGGCTCCAGGCCCAGGAAGCCCGCCGCCAGGTCCTCGGCCGCGCCGAGCTCCCCGGCGACCAGGCGGACGACCACCCGGCCGTCCAGCCCGGGGTGACGGTAGCGCCGGGCGGTCAACGGCACCGCCCGCTCACCGGCCTCCTCGGTGTCCGGCGGCAGTACCGCTCCGGCCTTCACCAGCTCCTCGGCCCTGGCCTCCGCCGGCGACATGTCCTCGCTCACGCGTCCTTCCCCTCCTCGACCTCGCGCCCGGCGTAGAGCGCCGCGGCCATCCGCATCCCCTCCGACCAGGCCACCGGGCCGACCTCACGCAACCGGAGCGTTCTGCCGTCCTGGTCGCGCCAGGTGAGGCCGCCCGTCGTCACCTCGTCGTCCCAGTACGGCTCGCCGATCCACACGGCCGCCTCCGCGATCCGTCCGGCGTCGCGGACCCGGCACGTGGCGTAGCCTCCCGACACCCGGTAGCCGAGTGAGGTGGCCCGGGCGGCCAGAGCGAACCGGGAGGCGTATCCGCCTCCGGCGAACTCCGTCACGTCGGTCGCCTTCTCTCCGAGGTCGGCGGGCTTGTGCCAGGTGGCGCGGTGGATCTGCTCGACCTTCTGGACCACGCCCAGCTCTGCGGCGAACTCCCGGAGGTCGTCCAGCTCGGGCAGGAGCACGGGGTGCGGCAGGGTCACCGTCCGCGGGGACAGCCGGACGGTCTCGCCGTCCAGGTTCACCACCCGCAGCTGTCCGGAGTCGGTGGCGTCCCGCAGGAAGCCGACCTCGTCCGGGTCGTCACCGACCACGGCCAGATCGCGCAGGGCCGACTGCCACGCCTCGTCCGGCCACACGCGGGCCAGCAGCCCGGTCGGGACGGGCAGGGACGACACCATCCAGACGTCCACCTGCGCCACGCACGCGGTGGCGTGCCGGTCGAGCCACTCGGCGAGGCGGCGCAGCCGGTCCACCTCGGGATGCTCCCGCAACGCCTTGGGCAGTGACTTCAGCTGCCGCCCCGCCGCCCTGCCGGAGGTGGCTCTCGCCGCGACCCGACCCTCTATGAGGGCGACTTCGTACCCGTCGCCCGCCGTCAGCCAACCCAACGCTCCGCCTTCCGCCGTCCATGACCGGTCGAGTTTCGCAGGGGTTCTCAGCCCCTGCCGCCGTGCTGCGCGGAACGCTAGCGATCACGACCGACAAATGCATGACGTGCATTCCGCCCTGCGGCCGGGGCGCCGGTCGCGCGGCCGCGGTCGAGTGCCGGTCGAGCGGCCGCACGGCCCTTTCGGGAGGCTTCCATGCCTGGCTTTGCGGGGACTTGGCGATGAACTTGCCTATCGCTCAAAGTGGCGCATATCTTCTGCTAATACGCATTACCCGCCGATGGGATACCACGGGACGTGACCGCCTCCAACCGCCGCCTCACCCAGCAGGACATCGCCCGGATGGCCGGAGTGAGCCAGACCACGGTGTCGCTGGTCCTCAACAACCGGGCGGGCACCGACACGCGGATCTCCCCGGAGACACGTGAGCGCGTGCTGCGGGCGATCAGGCAGACCGGATATGTCGCCGACCCCGCCGCGCGACGGCTCGCCGACCGGCGCAACCGCATCCTGGGCGTGTTCACCTACGAGGCGGTCTTCCCGAGCGAGGGCGCCGATTTCTACCACCCGTTCCTGCTCGGCATCGAGGAGCGCGCCGAGGAGGTGGGCTGCGACCTGCTGCTGTTCACCGGCGCCGGGGCGGCGGGCGGGCGGCGGCGGATCTTCAACGGCGACAGCCGGGTACGGCTGGCCGACGGATGCCTGCTCCTGGGCCGCAGCGTCGACCGCGACGACCTGGCCCGGCTGCTGTCGGAGGGCGTCCCGTTCGTGTCCGTCGGCCGCCGTGACGACGCGGGCGCGCCGGTGCCGTACGTGGGCGCCGACTACCTCCCGGCGGTGCGGACGCTCGTCGAGCGCGCCGTGCGGCTCGGACACCGGCGGCTGGCCTACGTCGGCCCCGGGACGGGCGCCGAGTCCTCGACCGACCGCCTGCGCGGGTTCCGCGGGGCGGTGGCCGCCGCCGGCGTCCACGGGATCCGGGTGCCGACGGCCGGCCGGACTCCGGACGGCCTCCTCGACGAGCTGGCCGGGGCTGGAGCGACGGCGGCCTTCGTCGAGGAGTGGGCCGACGGCCTCGCGGTGGCGCGGGCGGCCCGGAAGCGGGGCGTCACGGTCCCCGGCGAGCTGTCGATCCTCGCGCTCGGCACCCCCACTCGCCCCGTCCGCCTCGACTTCACCGGATTCCGCATCCCCCGGCGCGAGATGGGCCGCAGGGCCGTCGAGCTGCTGGCCGAGGTGCTGGAGCGCGGCGGGACCCCACAGGAACTGCTCCCCTGCGAGCTGGTCGACGGCGCCACACTGGCCCCGGCCGGGGACTGAACCGAGATGACAGGAGAGACCCTCTCGTGGTCGAGATATCTGCAGACGCGGTGATCGTCGGCGGCGGCCTGGGCGGCGTCGCCGCCGCACTGGCCCTGCTACGGGCCGGCCGTACGGTGATCCTCAGCGAGGAGCACGACTGGCTGGGCGGCCAGCTGACCAGCCAGGCCGTGCCGCCGGACGAGCACCCCTGGGTGGAGCGGTTCGGCGTCACCGCGAGCTACCGGGCGCTGCGCGACGGCATCCGGCACTACTACCGGCAGCACTACCCCCTGACCGGACGGTCCCGCGCCTGGCGGCACCTCAATCCGGGCGCGGGCCACGTGAGCCGGCTCTGCCACGAGCCCCGGGTCGCGGTCGCGGTGATCGAGGCGATGCTGGCGCCCTACCGGGGCTCGGGGCGGCTGCGGGTCCTGCAGCCCTACCGGCCGGTGGACGCCCAGGTCGACGGCGACACGGTGACCGCCGTGGAGCTGGAGCACCGGCACGGAGGCGGCCGGATCACCGTGCGCGCGCCGTACGTCCTGGACGCCACCGAGACCGGCGAGCTGCTGCCGCTGACCGGCACCGAGTACGTCACGGGGTCGGAGTCGCAGGGCGAGACCGGCGAGCCGAGCGCGCCCGCGCAGGCGCGGCCGCTGAACATGCAGGCCGTCTCGGTGTGCTTCGCGATCGACCACGTCGACGGGGACCACACCATCGACAGGCCCGCCTCCTACGACTTCTGGCGCGCCTACCAGCCTCCTTTCTGGGGCGACCGGCTGCTGTCCTGGCGGTGCCCGAAGCCCCAGACGCTGGAGATCATGGAACGTTCCTTCACCCCCAACCCCGACGACGACCCCCTGCTGATGGACGCCGACCAGCGGCACAGCGAGGGGGACCTCAACCTGTGGACCTTCCGCCGGATCGCCGCCCGCCGCAACTTCGTCACCGGCGCCTACGCCAGCGACATCACGCTGGTCAACTGGCCGATGATCGATTACCTGGAGGGGCCGGTCATCGACGTGCCGGACGCCGACCGGCACCTGGCGGCGGCTCGCGAGCTGTCCCGCTCGGTCCTGTACTGGTTGCAGACCGAGGCGCCCCGCTCCGACGGCGGCGCGGGCTTCCCCGGCCTGCGGCTGCGCGGCGACGTGACCGGCTCGGCCGACGGCCTGGCCCAGGCCCCCTACATCCGGGAGTCACGGCGGATCCGCGCCCTGTACACCGTGACCGAGCAGGACCTGTCGCTGGCCATACGCGGCGACAAGGGCGCCGTCGGCTACGACGACTCGGTCGGCATCGGGATGTACCGCATCGACCTGCACCCCTCCACCGGGGGTGACAACTACATCGACGTGGGCTGCTCGCCGTTCGAGATCCCGCTCGGCGCGCTGATCCCGGAGCGGATGACCAACCTTCTGCCCGCCGCCAAGAACATCGGCACCACCCACATCACCAACGGCGCCTACCGGCTACACCCGGTCGAGTGGAACGCCGGCGAGGCCGCCGGCGCGCTGGCGGCCTTCTGCCTGGACAACGGGATCGCACCGCACGCCGTACGGGAGAAGGAGGAACTGCTCGCCGACTTCCAGCAGAGGCTCGCCCAGGACGGTGTCGAGCTGCGCTGGCCTCGGGTCGCCGGTTACTAGTGCTGCGTTCCTTTTTGAGCGGCGCGTCTCGCTGATCAGGCTCCGGTCTGGGCTGGAGGGCGACGAAGTCGGCGCGAGCCTGTTCGATGGCACCGAGGTGACGCTGACGTTTGTCGTGCTCGGTCAAGGCGCGGTAGATGCTGACCGGGCTCGGGGTCTTCCCCTTGCGTTTGTCGGTGGGGATGATCAGGTCCAAGCGGATGCCTTCGATGAACTTGCCGCGTGCGTGGCAGCGCAGCACAGTGTGCAGCATGTCGTCGGTGATGACCCGGGGCGGCTGCTGTGGTTTCCCTTGCAGGACGCGGTTGCCGCCGTCGTCCTCGGCGAGCAGCACGCCTCAGCCGTCGTCGTGGGGGGCGAGCTCCAGGGCGGCGCACGCCGCGGCGTACCCCTCCCCGAGATGACGGGGTGAGAATCATGACCTTGCGGGCGTGGAACGCCATGAGGCACCCCTCGCTGAACGATCATGCATCGGGCGGAGGACGAACAACAGGATGCTGCAGATCCGCGGGGATCGACACTGAGGCGCGGGAACGGTCAGCTCGGCCTTTCCGATGTCGTGGTCGTCGGCAGGCCGCTCGGGCCCGGCTCGGGCTTGTACTCCTCCGGATCCTTCAGCCATTTCGGGCACAGCTGCGTGTACGGGACCCCGGTGTTCGCCGCCTCGGCTGTGGCATACCTGCCCCCGGTGACGACCAACCCCGGCCACCATCCCGCGGAGCAGGTTCACCGCCACGACCAGGTCTTTCAGCAGATCGTCACGTAGTCGGGCGAACCCCGGCACGCCTGCTTCGGAATGGCCCTCGAACAACGCCCGGCCCAGATCGTCCTGACCGAAGGGCCGCTCATCCATCGCCCGGCAGAACGCGTCCACGCCCCGGGCCAGATCGTCAGCGGCCTCCCGGACGCCTTTCCCCGTGCTGACCCAGATCTCCGGGTTGAATCGCAGTGCCCCTGCAGGGGACAGATCGTTGGTGGCGATATCTTCTCAACCCCATGATTCACGGCAAACGCTCGCGCAACTCAAATGGATCAGCTACCCCGGCGGAATCCGTGGTCACCCTGTAGAGATCCTGACGCGAAGATCAGCGGACGAGGCATCGCCAGTAGGCCGGCGCGCGGCGGAACGGATCTCAGCAGCCGTAGTCGGTGAGGTGTTCGTACACCAGGCCAAGATCGATCACGGCGACGTTGAGCGCCGCGAGTGCGACCCGGACGTTGCTGGCGGCGCACGGCGGCATGTCGTCGCCGGCGAGCTCTTTGAGAGCCTCGTAGACGGCGACGAGCTTGGCCTCCTGGCCGGTGAAGGAACTGTTGAGGAGATCGGCAGCCATGGAGATCAACCCTTCAGCGCAGGTCTTGAAGGCGCTTGGCCTTCAGCTCGAAGCGAGGCAGTGAGTTGGGGGCCGCACGCTCGATGATGAAGCGCAGGCCTTCATGGGCATCGGCGAGTTCGGTCTGCAACCGGCCTTCCACGTCCGCCCATGCGCCGTCGTCGAGGGACGGCGCGGGCTCCACCGTCAGGAAGACCTCATCGCGCATTTCGACTTTCTCGATCCGGATCTGGAACTCCTCGATCGGGAAACCGCGCACTATCGCCTCGACCGCCCGCGGGTACACGTTGGTGCCGCGCACCAGCTTCATATCGTCCACGCGACCGAGAATGCCGCCCTCGTAGAGGTCGAAGGTGCGGCCGTTCGCGGCGGTCGTATGGGGTACCTTCACGACCGCGTCCGCGGTGCGGTACTTGATCAGTGGGATGATGCTGCGGCCGAACGACGTGGTGACGCGCTCACCCCACTCCCCGTACGGAAGCTCCTCGAGAGTCTCGGGGTCGTAGACCTTCTCGATGAAGTGGTCCTCGATGATGTGGCAGCCGCCGGGCTGGTCGGCCGGCTCGAACATGAAGATCGTTGAGATCTCGGTCATCCCCGCGGTGTCGAACGCCTTCGCGCCCCATTCGGCCTCGATGAGTGCCTTCGTCTCGGGAATCATCCCCGCGGGCTCACCTGAGAGGACGACCGTGCGTACGGCCGAGCTCGGAAGGTCGACTCCCAGCTCGCGGGCCTCCTGGGCCATCCGGAACGCGTACGTCGGCGTCGTCGCGACCACCGTGCAGCCGAAGTCGATGATCTGCCTGACTCGCTGCGTGGTGGTCTGCGCGCCGCCGGGGACGGTCAACGCCCCGATCTTCTCCAGCCCGTTGTGCAGGCCCCAGAAACCGATGAAGGAGCCGTACCCGAAGGCCAGATAGCCGACATCGGCCGGTCGGATCCCGATGCCCCACAGGGCGTAGCACCACATCTCGGCCGCCCAGAACCAGTCCTTGCGGCTGTCGAGCGCCCGCAGTGGCGTGCGCCCCGAAGTGCCGCTCGTGGTGTGCATGCGAATCGCGCCCGCGGCCCCGGTCACGGGCAGGTCGCCGTAGGGTGGCAGCTCCGCCTGGTTCGCCATCCACTCGTCCCGGGTGAGAAACGGGATGCGCTGGTAGTCGTCCCAGCTCTTCAGCTGGTCCGCGGTGAACCCGGCCGCCGCCCACGTGCGGCGGTAGAACGGGCTGCGAGTCTCGGCCCATTCAACGACGCGCCGCAGCTTGGCGAACTGCAGGGCGCGCAGGTCGTCCCGGGCGAGCGCCTCCGTCTTCGGGTTCCAGTACGGGCTCTCGGCCACACCGGGATCCTTCCCTGAATGTCACGATCGTGACGGCCATCATAAGAATGAAAGGTGCCTTGACCCTAGATCCGGGACGTTACGTCTTAATTTCTCTTTTGAGTGCGTGCGTCGAGATTGTGTAAGATGTTGGCTTGGCGTGTCCCGGTCAGGACTCCGGGCGCTTGAGCCGCTCGTCGGGAATCACCGCGACACCGAGGATCTCGATCATGGCCTCGGGCTGCCAGAGTGCCGTGCAGCCGATCCCCGCCATCGCCGGATAGACCGGACCGGCCAGCTCGCGCCAGACTCGGCCGATCTCCTTGCCGTGCGCCTGGTAGTCCGGGATGTCGGTCAGGTAGATCGTGATGCTGACCAGGTCCGCAGGTACGCCACCCGCGGCGGCGAGCGTGGTCAGCACGTTGCCGAACGCCTGCCGGAACTGCTCGACGATCCCTCCGGGAACGATCTGCATGGTGGCGTCCAGGGCGGTCTGGCCGCCCAGGTACAGAGTGTTGTCCACCAGCGTGCCGTGGGAGTAACCGCTCGGCGCCGGCAGGGAAGCGGGGTTGATGGCGTCGGGGGTCACGGATTCCTCCTCGGTCGCGAGTGTGGTCGCCCCCACATCTAAGCGCATCTATGTTGCGTTTTCTAGACGGCCGTTAATATTCTGTGACACCTAAGGGAGTCTGGGAGGTATGTATGCGGCTTGCGACCGTGATCACCGAAGCTGGATCGACCGCCGCCGCCCTGGACGAGGACGGCATCTGGCGTCGGCTGCCTGCCACGGACCTGTCGGCGCTGATGGCCGCCGGGCCGATCCGCCTCGACGACCTCACCGACCCGCTCCTCGGGGCCGTTCCCGTCCAGCCCCTGCCGTCTCCGGGCAAGGTGGTCTGCTGTGGCCTGAACTACGGCGACCACATCTTCGAGATGGGGCGTGAACTCCCCGCTTACCCGACCCTGTTCACCAAGTACGCCGACACGCTGATAGGCCCAGGCGAGCCGATCGAGCTGCCGGCCGGTCTCAAGGTGGATTGGGAGGCCGAGCTCGCCGTCGTGGTGGGGACCGCGCTGTGGCGGGCCGGCCGGGACGTCGCCGCCGCCGCGATCGCCGGTTACACCGTCGCCAACGACGTCTCGGTGCGCGACTGGCAGAACCGCACCAGCGAGTGGTTCCAGGGCAAGGCCTGGGATCGGTCGACGCCGATCGGCCCGGTGATCGTCACCCCCGACGAGGTGGACGTGGCCGCAGGGGTGGAGGTCATCTGCCGGGTCAACGGTGAGGAGGTGCAGCGCGGCAGCACCCGCACCCTGGTCTTCGACCCCGCCGACCTGCTCGCCTACATCTCCACCTTCACCGTCCTGCGCCCCGGTGACGTCGTGCTGACCGGTACCCCGGGCGGCGTCGGAGCCGGTCGCAAACCGCCCCGCTATCTCGTCGACGGCGACGTCGTCGAGACCGAGATCCCCGGCATCGGCACGCTGCGCAACGCCGTGGCCTTCCACGCCGGCCCCGCTCACCAGTGACAATCCAGGAGCCAGTCATGGAGCATGACCTGAGCAAGTACGCCCTTGAGGGCGACAACTCGATGTACGCCACCGAGAGTGGCCTGGTCGTCCCGGTGGTGACCCGCGGCGGCCTCGAGGCCGGCGACACCGGGCAGTCCGACGGCGCGACCCGCATCTCCGGCGTCAGCATCCAGCACACCCCGGCCACCAAGCTCTGGTTCGGCAAGGTGGGCAACGAGGCCGGCTATCGCTCGGTCCCGCACCACCACGGCGAGGCCGAGACCGGCGGCTACGTGCTCTCGGGCCGTGCCCGCATCTACTTCGGCGACAGGTTCGAGGACTACGTCGACCTCGAGGAGGGCGACTGGGTCTTCGTCCCGCCGTTCATGCCCCACGTCGAGTGCAACCTGGACCGCGACAGGCCGCTGACCTGGATGACGACCCGCACGCCGGAGAACATCGTCGTCAACCTGCCCGACGTCCCGGACACCGATCTGCCGGGCTGGCTCAGCCGATGACCGCCGGGACGTCGATGACGGCACGGACGCCGCAGACCTCGGCGGTCTTCTGCGCCGCGGTCACCCTCACCGAGGCCGAGCCGGAACACTTCGATCTCGCATTCACCGCCGTCACCCAGCCGTGCCCGTGGCCCAAGGCGTACGGCGGCGACCTGGTCGCCCAGGCCGCGGCCGCGGCGATGCGGTCGGTGACCGACGGCAAGACGCTGCACTCGATGCACAGCTACTTCATGCGCCCCGCCGACATCGGCGCAGACGTGCGCTATGAGGTCGAGTTGCTGCGCGACGGCCGGGGCTACAGCACCCGCCAGGTCCGCGGCTACCAGAACGGCAAGCCGCTCTACGTGTGCCTGGCCGGCTTCGCCGCAGGCGAGCCCGGCGGGACCTTCGCCGCGGAGTTCCCCGCCGGCTTCCCCGGCCCCGAGGAACTGCCCAGCACCGCGGCCTACCTCGAAAGCCGCAGCGGCGGAACCATGACCGAGGAGTCCAAGGCCTACTGGTCCGCCGGCCGCAGCTTCGACATGCGCCATGTCCCCGGCCCGGTCTACCTGAGCATCGATGGCGAGCAGGTGCCGCACCAGGCCGTCTGGGTCAAGCCGTTCGACACTCTGCGCAGTGTCGAAGGGCTCACCGACGAGCAGCGTGACCTTGCCGCGCTCGCCTACGTCTGTGACTACACCATCCTCGAGCCCGTCCTGCGCGTGCTCGGGCTGCCCTGGGCCGAGCCCGGGCTCGTCACCGCCAGCCTCGACCACGCGATGTGGTTCCACCGCCCCCTGGCATCCGGGACGGTCGACGACTGGCTCCTCTACGTCCAGGACGCGGCGGCGGCGGACGGCGGCCGCGGCCTCGGCATCGGCCGCTTCTTCACCCGTGACCGTTGTCATCTGGCCACCGTCGTACAGGAAGGCATGATCCGCACCTCGGGGAGGAACCCGTCATGAGGATCGCGATCGCGGGCGGCGGCCCCGGCGGACTCTACTTCGCCGCGCTGATGAAGCAGCTTGACCCGACCCATGAGATCACCGTCTGGGAGCGCAACGCCTCCGGCGACACCTTCGGCTTCGGCGTCGTCTTCTCCGACGAGACCCTTGGCGGCATCGAGAATGCCGACACGGTGATCTACCAGCAGATGGAGAGCCGGTTCGCCCGCTGGACCGACATCGACATCACGTTCAACGCCACCTCGTTCACCGTCGGCGGCCAGGGCTTCGCGGCGATGGGGCGCAAGGAACTGCTGCACATCCTGCAGAAGCGGGCCGCCGATCTCGGCGTGACCGTCCGGTACCGGGCCGAGGCGCCCGACGTCGAGGAGTTGCGCGCAACGTACGACCTGGTGCTGGCCTCCGACGGGCTCAACTCCACCATCCGGACCAAATTCGCCGATGTCTTCAAGCCGTCGCTGGACGTACGCAGGAACAAGTACATCTGGTTCGGCACCGATCTGGTTTTCGAGGCGTTCCAGTTCTTCGTCAAGCAGACGGAGTGGGGCGTCATGCAGATTCACGGCTACCCGTTCTCCGACACCGGCTCGACCTTCATCGTCGAGATGCACGAGGACGTGTGGCGCCGGGCCGGCTTTGACGCGACCGAGCGCGAGGTCTTCCCGCCCGGGGTGTCCGACGACTACGCGGTCGCGCGGATCAAGGAGATCTTCGCCGACGAGCTGCGCGGCCACACCGTGCTGACGAACAACTCCAAGTGGATCAACTTCACGACGGTCCGCAACGAGCGCTGGTACGCCGGCAACGTGGTGCTCCTGGGCGACGCCGCCCACACCGCGCACTTCTCCATCGGTTCGGGCACCAAGCTCGCCATGGAGGACGCGCTTGCGCTGGCCGCCTGCTTGCATGAGCATCCGACGGTGGCCGAATCCCTCGAGGCCTACCAGTCCGAGCGGAGGCCTGTCGTCGAGTCGACCCAGCGTGCGGCGCAGGCGTCGCTGGAGTGGTTCGAGAACATCGGGATGTACGCCGGCCAGGAGCCCGCGCAGTTCTGCTTCAACCTGCTGACCCGGTCGCGACGGATCACGTTCGAGAACCTCAAAGAACGCGACGCCGAGTTCGCCGAACTGATCGAGACGGAGTTCGCGAAGGCCAACGGGCTCGAACAGGTCGCGCCGGCGATGTTCCAGCCGGCATGGATCGGCGGTCTGGAGCTGAAGAACCGCGTCGTGGTCTCGCCGATGGACATGTATTCCGCCGTGGACGGCCTTCCCGGCGACTTCCACCTCGTCCACCTCGGCTCCAAGGCGCTCGGCGGCGCAGGCCTGGTGATGACCGAGATGGTCTGCGTCTCGCCCGAGGGGCGGATCACGCCGGGCTGCACCGGGCTGTGGAACGACGAGCAGCGCGACTCGTGGCGGAAGGTCACCGACTTCGTCCACACCCGAACCACCGGCAGGATCGGGCTCCAGCTCGGCCACTCCGGCCGCAAGGGCTCGACCAAGCTGATGTGGGAGGGCCTCGACGAGCCGCTGGAGGAGGGCAACTGGGAGGTCACCGGCCCTTCCGCGCTGCCCTATGGATCCGGCTGCCACATGCCGCGTGAGATGACCCGAGCCGACATGGACAAAGTCGTCGCCGACTTCCTCGCCGCTGCGCGCCGCGGCGTCGAGGCGGGCTTCGACCTGATCGAGGTGCACGCCGCCCACGGCTACCTGCTCTCCTCGTTCCTCTCGCCGATCGCCAACCACCGCACCGACGGATACGGCGGGTCCCTGGAGAACCGGCTGCGCTTCCCGCTCGAGGTGTTCGACGCCGTCCGTGCGGCGGTGCCCGCCCCGATTCCGGTGACGATCCGCATCTCGGCGACCGACTGGGCCCCGGAGGGCAACACCGAGCACGACGCGGTGGAGATCGCCCGCGCGTTCATCGAGCACGGCGCCGCCGCCATCGACGTCTCCTCCGGACAGGTGACCATGGCGGAGAGGCCGGCCTTCGGGCGGTCCTACCAGACTCCGTTCGCCGACCGGATCCGGCACGAGGTCGCCGGCCCCGCGGGTGTCGCGGTCATCGCGGTCGGTGCGATCTCGTCATACGACGACGTCAACTCGATCCTCCTCGCCGGCCGCGCCGACCTGTGCGCGCTGGGCCGCAGCCACCTTTACAACCCGCAGTGGACGCTTCAGGCCGCCGCCGAGCAGGAGTACGGCGGGCCCGGCGCGCCGTGGCCGGACCAGTTCGCCGCCGGCCGCCGCAAGCCGCCCAGCTCGCGTACCGACAAGATCCCACCGCGCCTGGCGTTGCTGCGCGCCCCGGAGACGGACAACGTGCATCTGCGATGGACTCCCGACCGCGTCACCATGGGCCCGTGACGGCTCCGCGAGCCACCAGGACGGCCGGCGTTCACCGTGTGCGCGTGGAGTGGATCGACACCGACGCCGCAGGGATATACCACAATACGGCCGTGGTGCGGTATGTCGAGGCCGCCGAGGCCGCGCTCATGCGTGAGCGCGGCCTCGACGGCTACTTCTCCTCAGCCCCGCGCGTCCGATACGAGGTGGATTTCGAGTCACCGCTTCGCTTCGGGCAGGAGGCCACCACCGTCGTCGAAATCGTTCGCATCGGCACAGCCTCGATGACGTTCGCGTTCGAGCTCTGGGGCGAGCCGTTTGCCGGGCGACCCCGCACTCGTGCCGCGCACGGACGGTTCGTCACGGTCCACATCGTTCCTACGACGGGCAAGAGCGCACCGTGGCCACAGCAGTGGCTCACAGCGCTCGGCGTCTCATGACCAGGATTTTCCGGCAACCTGGATCAGGCATCATGAGCCAGATGAGCGACATGGATCCGGTAGGCACGATCACCCCGTCCCACCAGTCACGCACCGTGCTCATCGGTTTTCTCGGCGCCATCGTGCGACGGATGGGGAACTGGATGCCGATCGCGGGCACGGTCGAGCTGCTCGGCCAGTTCGGCCTCGACCAATCAAGCGTTCGCACCGGCGTCTTCCGGCTCAAGCAACGTGGCTGGCTGGTCCCGGACACACGCGAAGGGACCCGCGGCTACTCCTTGGCAGCGGAGGCGCTCGAATCCCTTGCCGACGGCGATAAGATCGTCTGGCATGCCCGGCAGCCGGCGGATCTCTCCGACGGCTGGTGCGTCGTCAACTTCTCGGTGCCCGAGTCGACTCGGACGAAGCGGAACCAGCTCCGCGCGCACCTGTCATCGCTCGGGTTCGGCAATATCAGCTCGGCGGTCTGGATCGCCCCGGCCCGCATGCTGCCGGCCGCTGAGCGCGCTATTGGCGAACTCGATCTCATGCGCCACTGCGCTGTCTTCGTCGGTGACTATGCTGCAGGCCAGGACCTTCGAACGATGGTCCACGCCTGCTGGGACCTTGAGGGAATCGACCGTCGATACCGTGAGTTCATCGACAGGCACAAAGACGAGACGCGTGTGCTCGAGCGCTCGGGAGTCATCGACGGGCAACACGCGTTCGTGTCATACCTTGCCGTCATCGACGATTGGCGGAAGCTGCCCTTCCGTGACCCTGGCCTGCCGCGTGAACTCCTCCTGGACAATTGGGCGGCACCAGCGGCAGGCGCCCTCTTCGAGAAGCTGGTCGCGTTGCTCGAAGGCCGTGCTCTGGCCCATGCGGCGAGCTACTGGCCCACCACCCCGGCGAGCCGTGTCGGTCCGGTCGTTTAGTTGTCGCGATCATCCGGTCGGAGAAGATGAGGCCCGATCGTCCTGGCTCTGGGGCGATCGGAGGGACAATGCGCCGCTACGCCGGGATCCGTGGGATGGTTGCGCCTTATGAGTAGATCGTCGAAGGTAACGCGCATCCTCCTGGCGGCTGAGGTCACGTTCGGGAGGAGGACGCCGGCCTGGAAGGTGGCAAAGTCGGCGTGGGCCGCTTCGACGGCTTCGGGGTAGGCTTGGCGCTTCTCGTGCTCGGCGAGTGCCCGGTAGATGCTGGCCAGGCCAGGGTTCTGGCCCTTGCGCTTGCCGGTGGGGATGATCACCCTCCTCGCTGGAAGGGCGGTCTCACGCCTCGGACGGCGCACCACTGCCATGGCGCTGCCGCTGGCGGTGTTTGCGCATGGACACCTGAGAGCCGCAGCCAGTACTGCAGTACAGCCCTCCCCCATTGCGGGTGCGGTCGAAGAAACCGAAATGGCATGGGGGGTTCCGGCACGCCTTGATGCGCTCCCAGTCGCCGCTCTGCGCAAACGTCGTCACCGCAGCCAGTACGGTTCCGAACACGCGCGGCACCCCCGCCTGCGGTGAGGCCAGCTCTACACCGCCGGCCGTGACCACCGTCGCCAGCGGGTAGAGCGAACCCACACGTCGCAGGTGCCGCTCGGCACGCAGCAGCGGCTCACCCAGACTTTCCTCATCGCCCGAGTGCGCGAGCAGCACAGTCACCAGGGCATCACGCAGCTCGCGCGCGACCGCGGCGTCAGCGTCGGTCACCACGGTTTCGCCACCGAACTCGTCACGCTCCGCCAGCCACGCCGCGAACGAGTCCCCGTCTCCGAACAACTCTCGGCGACCCGATCCGTCCGCGCGCGTGTTCACGAACGCGAGAACGGTCTCCACCGGCGGTGTGACGGTGCGCGGGCTGGGTTTGGGGGATCCGGCCGCTGCAGTGATCATCCCCCCACAGTACATCAGCGTGAGCGGCGCTAATCCAGTTAGTGAGCAACCTCCCAGCCGATCTAGTTTGACTCGTTGCGAGCTAACAGCTTACGGTCGCAACGTGAACGGAACACCCAACCACCAGACCCACCTCCGCACATGGCTGATCACCGGCGCGACGTCCGGCATCGGCCGCGAACTGACGCTCCAGGCACTGGAGAACGGCGACACCGTCTCGGCCCTCGCCCGCGACACCTCCTCCCTGGACGAACTGGCGCAAGCGCACGGTGAGCGCCTGCTTCTCATCCAGGCGGACGTACGTGACGAGCGAGCCGTCCGGGACGCAGTGAAAGGCACGCTCGCACGGTTCGGCCGTATCGACGTCGTGGCCAACAACGCGGGATACGGACTGTTCGGAGCCGTTGAGGAGGCCTCCGACACGCAGGTCCGTGCCGTGTTCGACACCAATGTCTTCGGAGTGCTCAACGTGCTCCGCGCAACGCTTCCGGTGCTCCGCGCCCAGCGATCCGGGCACATCCTCCAGGGCTCGTCGGTCTACGGGCAGTCCGCCCATCCCGGCGTGGGTCTGCTGGCCGCCACCAAGTACGCGGTCGAGGGGCTGTCGGACGCGCTCGCGGCCGAGGTCGCACCGCTCGGCATCAAGGTCACGATCATCCAGCCCGGGCTGACCGCGACCCCCTTCCTTGCCAACCTCGATGTCGCAGCCGGCCTGGGCGACTACGACCAGACTGTCCGCGAGGTTCAGAAGGGCATCGGAGAGCTGCCGGCGTCCGCGTTCTCCGCCGCGACGCGGATCGCCGCAGGCATCCGGACCGCGGTCGACAGCCCCAACCCTCCGCTGCGCCTGGCCCTTGGCGCCTCCAGCGCGACGGGCATGCGCCCCGCTTTGGAAGCACGGATCGCAGACCTGGACAGCTGGCAGCGTGTGACCGACGCCGTCGACAGGTAGTAAGCCACGAATCCCGCCGGGAACATGGTCACGGCGGAGGCGGCCCGGCCCCCCTCACCGCCCGGCCAGGCCGGCGTCCTCCCCCCGAACGTGACCTCAGCCGCCATGTAGCAGTGAGGTCCTGTTCTCGGAAGTGCTGAGCTGGGGTTTCAAGCCGGAGTCACGTGTGTTCTCGAAAGTCGGTAGCATCTCCGCTTCCGAGAACACGGTCTTCTTGGAACCTCGGTGACCTGTACTGATCAGCTCACTTGGGGCTGGGGCCGCGCTCGAGAGGAGGACGCCGCTACAGGCCGGTTGTAGATGCGCGGTCCCCGACCTTGGCCTCACCTGTGCTCGCACGCGCAGGACGGTCGCCGTGAAGCTCAGGCGTGACGGGCCATCTTGACCGCTGAGATTAGCAGTACGGCGGCGAGGACGGGAATGAGGACGAGATCGGGGATCACGCCGAGCAGCAGGCCGCCGAGGAGGGCGCCGGCGATGGAGCCGGCGACCATGATGACGGTGAAGCGCAGATTGGCGCCCAGGACGGCGAAGCTGCCGTCGCGGCTGTAGCGGGCGAAGGCGACCAGCATGGTGGGCAGCGAGACCACCAGCGAGAGACTGCCGGCGGTCTTGATGCCAACGGCGTACAGCAACACGATCGTAGGGATCAGCAGCTCGCCGCCGGCCACGCCCATGATGGCCGCCACCACGCCGATGCCGAACCCGGCCGCCACCCCGGTCACCGCCAGCGCCGGGCCGGGCAGGGCGAGCGAGCCCACGGCGGTGGTGTGGGTGAGCACCAGAGCGGCGGCCATGAGCACCATCAGAGCCGCGAGGGCCTTGTGGAGGGTGGCGGTGCGCATCCGCACCGCCCACGAGGCGCCCGCCCAGGCACCCAGCAGGCTTCCGGCCAGCAAGTTGACCGCGACCGTCCAGTGCGCGGCCAGCTCGGCGAGGGGGACGGCGGCCAGCCGGGCCGGCAGCGCGACCAGCACCACGATCAGGCTCATCGCCTTGTTCATAATGACCGCCGACAGCGCAGCGAACCCGAACAGGCCGATCAGCAGCGGCAGCCGGAACTCGGCACCGCCCAGGCCGATCATCCCTCCTAACGCGCCGACCGCCGCGCCCGCGGTGAAGGCCAGCGGCAGCGAGCGCGTCACCGGCGCGGGCATGGTGCTCTCCTCCGGGGTCATGCGACCACGCTCCTTGCTCTGATCGTCGGGAAGTGGTCGGCAGCGTCCCGGCAGAACACGCTGGCGGTGGCGCTGAAGGAGTGGGGGATGCTGAGAAGGACCCTGCACACCGCGAAATACCTGTCGGACCCGGTGTACCGGAGGAAGATCTCCCGGCAGCTCAACAAGGGCGAATCGCTGCACGCGCTGCGGCGGGACCTGCACTACGCTCAACAGGGCACCGTCACCAGGCCGCACCTAGAGCAGCAGACCGAGCAGGCGTAGTGCCTGACCGTTTTGACCAACTCGGTGGTGGCTTGGACGACCGAGTACTACTCCCGCGCCGTCACCGAATTGCGCGCCCAGGGCCGCCAGGTACCCGACGAGGTCCTGGCCCACATCTCACCCGGTCACAGCGACAACATCAACTTCTTCGGCGTCATCAACGTCGACGTCGAAGCCGAACTCGCCAAACTCGACGGCACCGGCTGGCGGCCGCTACGCCCGGCGCAGCTGCGCCAACTCGGCCTGACCCCCTGACCCGCCCGCCTGGCTGGCGGCAGGTGGCCGGGGAAATCTTGCTCGCTTCTCCGACGTCTGACTGCCACGGCTCGCACCGCCTGGTCATCGGTGGACGCCGCCGTGATGGAGTCCGTTCAGGAGGAGGGCGAGTAGGCGGTCGGCTTGAGCTGAGCTGTCGGGGGTGTCCTGGGCGGCCCAGGCGATAGCGCCGATCATCTTCAGTACGTCCGCGTCGTTCGCGTCGGAGACGATCACGCCTGTTTGCCGCGCCCTCGCCAGCAACGCGGCTCCCGCCTCGAACATCTGCGCATGCCAGGTCGATACCGAGCCATTTTCGTGATCGAGCGCCGAGTCCATCACGGCGGCCGACAGACCTCGATAGGTCAGGCCATGCCTGAGCGCGGCACGCAACCAGGTGGACAACGCGTCGAATTCGTCCTCGGCAGACAGCAGCTGGCGGCCAAGGTCGACCAGCTGGGCTATCTGCTCGGAGAGTACCGCCTCGATGAGATCCAGCCGGGTGGGGAAATGCCGATACAGCGTCCCGCTGGCCACCCCTGCCCGCCGAGCGATCTCGTCCAGTGAGGCCTCCACGCCGAACTCGGCGAACGCGATTTTCGCCTGCTCGACCAACTGCTCGTAGTTACGTCGGGCGTCTGCACGTCTCGGACGCCCAAGGCCTGACCGTGGATCGTGGCCTGCCGACACCATTCGCACATCTCCGTTGCTAACCGGGGACACAGTCCGTTACCGTGTCCAACCTAACCGGACTATGCCTCACCTTACTGGTATGGCTCACCCGGAGCATGGAGGGCGGCCCCCAATGGCGCTGACGGAACAAGACCGAATCGACATCACCGACCTGATCAATCTCCACGGCCACCTCACAGACGCCGGTAAGCTGGACCAAGCGGGTGAGCTGTTCACCCCAGATGTCACCGAGGACCTGGACGACTTCGGCCTCGGCTCGTTGCACGGGACCGCGGCCATCCGTGAGGCCGCGCTCGCATTGGGCAACGCCAACCCGGTCGGCCATCACGTCACCAACATCGTGATCACTCAGATCGACGAACGCTCGGCGCGGGTCCAATCCAAAGGAATTGGCATCAAGGCCGACGGAACGGCCGGCAGTGTCATCTACGACGACATCGTCGCGCGCCAACCCGACGGCTGGAAGATCAGCTACCGCAAGGTGACTGCCAGGCGAGCGGCACTCGGCGAGCAAGAGGCTGGTCCACGTGAAATTCTGGAGCGCTACCGCCAAGCCGCCATCAGCCAGTCCGCCGATGAATTGAGGCGCGTCTATGCCCTCGACGCGGTCCATGAGTTCCCGTTCACACTCCCAGGCCTGCCGTCCCGGCTTGCGGGCCGGGACGAAATCGTGAACTGGATAACCGCAGGGTGGAAGGACTACCCACTGAAATACGAGCGTTACCGCACCCTTGCCATCCACGACACCGGCGATCCAGAAACGATCATCGTTGAGCAGGAAGCCCTCGGGACCAGCGTGACCACCGGCGAGTTCGCGCTTCCCAACCTCCTTGTGCTCACCGTGCGCAACGGGCAGATCACCCGCCTGCGCGACTACGTCAACATCCCGGCAGCCGCAGCCGCCATGGGAGGGGATATATAAGCGCACGCCACCGAAGACGCCTCTGCGGCCCAGCCCGGAGGCGTCTTAGGGCCTGTACGGAATTCCGATCTTCAGATGGGTTGAAAGTCTCGGAGCCACAAGATGGCTCCGCGTAGATGAAGGCCCGCGAGGTAGCTTTCG
>NZ_JBVJHH010000054.1:0-54757 GCF_055586905.1 Streptosporangium sp. NPDC048886 | reverse complement strand
TGGTGACGGTGCATCATCTGGCGGTCGACGCGGTGTCGTGGCGGATTCTGCTGCCGGATCTGTTCGCCGCCTGGCAGGCGGCCGTGCGGGGTGAGGTTGTCGCGTTGGCGCCGGTGCCGACCTCCTTCCGCAGCTGGGCCCGTCGCCTCCAGGACGAGGCCCGCGACCGGGCCGCTGAACTCGACCTCTGGACCCGGACACTCGGCGGCGGGACCGCGCGGCTGGATCCGGTTGTGGACACCTTCGGCACCCAGGGCCACCGGCTGGATCCGGTTGTGGACACCTTCGGCACCCAGGGCCATCTGACGCTCGAACTGCCCGCGGAGGTCACCGAGCCGCTGCTCACCCGGCTCCCGGCGGCCTTCCACGCCCGGGTCAACGACGTGCTGCTCGCCGGGCTGGCGCTGGCCGTGAGCAGGTGGAGCGGTCAGGACTCGGTCCTGCTGGACCTGGAGGGACACGGCCGGGAGGAGATCTTCCCCGGCGTCGACCTGTCCAGGACCGTCGGCTGGTTCACCACCATGTATCCCGTCCGGCTGGACCCCGGCCAGGCGGACTGGGCCGACCTGCGGGGTCCCACGGCGGGCCGGGCGATCAAACGGGTCAAGGAACAGCTCCGCGCCATCCCCGACAACGGGATCGGCTACGGCCTGCTCCGCCACCTCAACCCCGTGACCGCCGCCGAGCTGAGCCGGTACCCCGTCCCCGAGCTGGCCTTCAACTACCTCGGCCGGGTCGAGGCCGCCTCCGGCGCCGACTGGTCCCCGGCACCCGAATCCGACGCGGCCGGCGGCGGGCACGCGGCGGACCTCGCGCTCCCACACGCGCTGGAGGTCAACGCGGTCACCCGGGACACGCCCGACGGCCCCCGCCTCCGGGCGACCTGGTCCTGGGCGGGACGGCTGTACGCCGAGGCCGAGGTCAGGGAGCTGGCCGAGGCGTGGTTCGCCGCCCTCACCGGCCTGTCCATGCACACCGGCGGCGGCCTGACCCCCTCGGACCTGATGGTCTCCATCAGCCAGGAAGAGATCGACGCGTTCGCGGCGGAACTCGACGCGGAGTGGAGTGCCCGTGAGTCAGCTTGAGGACATCCTGCCGTTGTCGCCGCTGCAGCAGGGGCTGTTCTTCCACGCCCTGTTCGACGAGGCCGCGCCCGACGTCTACACCGCCCAGCTCGTGCTGGAGCTGGAAGGGCCCCTCGACGTCCCCGCCCTGAGGAACGCCGTGGCGACGCTGCTCCGCCGCCACGCCAACCTGCGCGCCTCGTTCCGGCAGCGGACCGGCGGCGAACCCGTCCAGCTTGTGCACCGCCGGGTCGAGGTCCCCTGGCGGGAGGTCGCCACCGCCGACGCCGCCGGGGTGGCCGCCGAGGAGCGGGCCCGCCGCTTCGATCTCACCAGACCTCCGCTGATGCGCTTCGTCCTGGTACGGCTCGCGCCGGACCGGCACCGGCTGGTCTTCACCAACCACCACATCCTGCTCGACGGCTGGTCCACCCCGCTGCTGGCCGCCGAGCTGCTGGCGCTCTACGGGGGTACGGAACCGCCCGCGGCCCCGCCGTACAAGGGGTATCTGGCCTGGCTGGCCGGCCAGGACCAGGCGGCGGCGGCCGGGGCCTGGGCGCGGGCCCTGGACGGGATCGCCGGGCCCACCCTGGTCGCCCCCGACCTCGCGGGCCGCCCGCCCGTCGACCCCGGCCGGGTCCGCGCCCATCTCAGCGAGGACCTCACCGGCCGTCTCACCGCCGCCCTGCGCGCCCGGTCGCTCACCCTCAACACGGTGGTCCAGGGCTCGTGGGCGCTGCTGCTCGCCCTGCTCACCGGCCGCGACGACGTCGTCTTCGGCGGCACCGTCTCCGGCCGGCCGCCCGAGCTGCCCGGCGTCGAGCGCATGATCGGCCTGTTCATCAACACGCTCCCGGTGCGGGTGCGGATCGATCCCGCCGAGACCCTGGCGGCCCTGCTCGGGCGGGTGCAGTCCGAACAGGCGGAGCTGTTCGCCCACCACCACCTCGGGCTCGCCGAGATCCAGCGCCTGCCCGGCCTGGGGCGGCTGTTCGACACCATGACCGTGCTGGAGAACTATCCCCTCGACCCCGCCGCCCTCGGCACCGCCGGGGACGGAGGGAGTCTGCGGCTCGCCGGGGCGTCGGGCACCGACGCCACCCACTACCCGCTCGCTCTGGCCGTCGTCCCCGGCAGGCGGCTCTCCCTGCGTCTGGACCACCGCCCCGACGTCGTCCCCCGTGCCGGCGCCCTCGGGCTCCTCAACCGCCTGACGCGCCTGCTCAAGGCCGTCGCCGCCGACCCCGACCTGCCGCTGGCCCGGCTCGACCTGCTGTCCGCCGACGAGCGCGGGCAGGTCCTGCACGGCTGGAACGGCGCAGCCGCGCCCGCTCCGGCCGAGGCGCCCTCCATCACCGAGGCGCCCGCCACCGCCGGGACGCCCGCTCCGGCCGAGGCGTCTCCCACCGGGACGCCCGCCCCGGCCGGGGACTCCCCCGCGGTCCCCGCCGCGGCGACGATCGTGACCGCCTTCGCCGAGCGGGTGGAGCGGACCCCGGACGCCGAGGCCGTCGTGAGCGGCGCGACCTCCCTCACCTACGCCGAGCTGAACGGGCGGGCCAACCGGCTGGCGCACCGGCTGATCGGGCTGGGCGTCCGGGCCGAGACCCCCGTCGCGGTCCTGCTCGAACGGTCGGCCGAGGTGGTCGTGGCGACCCTGGCGATCGCCAAGGCCGGGGGCGTGTACGTCCCGGTGCACCACGGCTACCCGGCCGGGCGGATGAGCTGGGTGATGGCCGACACCGGCGCGGCCGTCCTGATCACCGACCGCGAGCCCGGCTTCGGGCACGCCGCCGCGGTGGTCCGGGTCGACGCGGACCCGCCGCAGACCCTCGGGGAGGCCGGCCACGCGCCGCAGTACGACCCGCACGTGAGGATCCATCCCGACCGGCTCGCCTACGTGATGTACACCTCGGGTTCGACGGGCCGGCCCAAGGGCGTCGCCGTACGGCACCGCGACGTCCTGGCCCTGGCCGCCGACCGCCGATGGGCCGGCGGCCACCGGCGCGTGCTGATGCACTCGCCGCACGCCTTCGACGCCTCCACCTACGAGATCTGGGTGCCGCTGCTCAACGGCGGCACGGTCGTCGTGGCGCCGCCCGGCGACCCCGACCCCGGCTGGATCGGCGACCTCGTCGCCCGGCACCGGCTGACCGCCCTGTTCATCACCACCGCCCTGTTCAACCTGGTGGCCGAGGAGGCTCCGGGCACGTTCGCGGCGCTCGACGAGGTCCTCACCGGCGGGGAGGCGGCCTCGCCCGAGGCCATGCGCCGGGTCCGGGCGGCCTGCCCGGAGACCGCGCTCGGCCACGTCTACGGGCCCACCGAGACCACCACCTACGCCACCTACCACCGGGTCTCCCACGTCGGCCCGGCCGCGCCCCCCATCGGCCGGCCCATGGACGGCATGCGGGCCTACGTGCTGGACGGCCTGCTGCGGCCGGTCCCCCCGGGCGCCCCGGGCGAGCTGTATCTCGCCGGCTCCGGTCTGGCCCGCGGCTACCTGGGCCGTCCCGGGCTGACCGCCGAACGGTTCGTCGCCTGCCCGTACGGCGGGCGGATGTACCGGACCGGCGACCTGGTCAGCTGGTCGGCCGGCGGGGAGCTGGAGTATCTGGGGCGGGCCGACGACCAGGTCAAGATCCGCGGGTTCCGGATCGAGCCGGGCGAGATCGAGGCGGCGCTGTCGCGGCATCCCGAGGTCGCCCAGGTGTCGGTGATCGCCCGGGATCACCGGCTGGTCGCCTACGTGGTCGGCGCGGTCACCCCGCAGGAGCTGCGGCGGTTCGCGGCGCGGACGCTGCCCGAGTACATGGTGCCCTCCACGGTGGTGCCCCTGGCCGCGCTGCCGCTCACCCCGAACGGGAAGGTGGACCGCGCGGCTCTCCCCGGGCCGGACGCCGCGGTGTCCTCGCGCGCCCCCCGCACCCCCGCGGAGGAGGTGCTGTGCCGCCTGTTCGCCCAGGTGCTCGGCCTGGAGCGGGTCGGCGTCGACGACGGCTTCTTCGATCTGGGCGGCGACAGCATCAGCGTGATCCGGCTGGTCTCCCGGGCCAGGCAGGAGGGGCTGACGATCACCCCGCGCGAGGTGTTCGCGCGCCAGACGGTCGAGGCGCTGGCCGGTGCCGGCGGCCCGGAGACACGGCCGGAGGCGGGCGGCGGCCTGGAGGTGCTGCTCCCGCTGCGCGCCGCCGGCTCCCGGCCGCCGCTGTTCTGCGTGCACCCCGGCGCCGGGCTCGGCTGGCCGTACTCCGGCCTGCTCCGCCACCTCGGCCCCGACCAGCCGATCTACGCCCTCCAGGCCCGTGCCCTGTCCGAGCCTGACTACACGGCCCCGTCGATCGAGGCCATGGCCCTGGACTATCTCGGCCGCCTCCGTGAGGTCCAGCCGCGCGGGCCGTACCGGCTGGCGGGCTGGTCCATGGGCGGCCTGATCGCCCACGCGATGGCCGTCGAGCTGCGCGGGCACGGCGAGGAGGTGGCGCTGCTGGCCCTGCTGGACGCCTACCCCGGCGAGAGGATCGGCGCCGGCGGGGGCGAGGCGCTGCCCGGGCTGCTCGCCGCGGCCGGTTACCGGGGGCCGGAGGAGATGGGGGAGGTGGTGGAGTTCGTACGCGGTCAGGGCGGGCGGTACGCCACACTCGACGAACAGACATTGCTCGCGGTCTACCGCAATTACCGTAACGGTGTGAAGATCTCTCAGGAGCATGTGCCGCGGCGTTTCGACGGCGACGTGCTCCTCGTCATCGCCGCCCACGGCCGGGAGCCCGACATTCTCACGGCCGCCGACTGGAAGCCCTATGTCACCGGCACGATCGAAGACCACACGGTCGCCTGCGACCACGAGAGCATGTTGAACCCCGGGCCGATCGCGGAGATCGCCGCACTGCTCCGAAAGGAATTGGGATGAGCAACCCGTTCGAGAATCCCGACGGCGTCTACCTGGCACTGATCAACGATGAGGGCCAGTATTCGCTCTGGCCGTCCTGGGCGGAGATCCCGGCGGGCTGGACGGTCGCCTTCGGTGAGGACACCCGGCAGGCCTGCCTTGACCACATCGAGGCGAACTGGACCGACATGCGGCCCAAGAGCCTGATCAGAGCCATGGATCGATGAGCCGCACGGTCTTCGACGGACACGGGGGCCGGTGGGGCCGCGCGCACCGGCGCGGCCCCGGGGCCGCGGGCGCGGGGCGCGCGTGAGCTGGCTGCGCTGTTTCCATCGCCGCCCGAGAGCGACCACGAGGCTGATCTGTTTCGCGCACGCGGGCGGGTCGGCCACGGCCTACCGGGACTGGTCCGCGCTGCTGCCGGAGTCGGTCGAGGTGTACGGCGTGCAGCTGCCCGGCCGGGCCGACCGCTACACCGAGCCGCTGCCGGAGCACATGGAGGCGCTGGCCGGCGCGGTCGCCGAGGCGATGCCCCCGCTGCTGGACCGGCGTTTCGCGCTGTTCGGGCACAGCATGGGCGCGGTGACCGCCTATGAGGTCACGCGGGTGCTGGAGGCGCGGGGGACCGGCCCGGCGAGGCTGTTCGTGTCGGGGGCCACGGCCCCGCACGAGGCCAGGAGGAGAGGCGAGGTCTCGGCCTACGACGACGAGCGGCTCCTGGCCGAGCTGACCCGGCTCGGCGGCACCGACCTGGAGATCCTCTCCCATCCCGCGATGCGCGAACTCATCTTCCCCTACATCCGGGGTGACTACCGGCTCCTGGAGAACTACCACCACCGTCCGGGTCCCCCGCTGCGCACCCCGATCTCCGCCCTCGTCGGCGACGCCGATCCGGTGGTCACCACCGCCCAGGCCAAGTCCTGGGAGGCGCACACGGTCTCGGACTTCTCCCTGACGGTCTTCCCCGGCGGCCACTTCTACCTGCAGCCGCACCGGGCACAGGTGGTCGCCGAGGTCGCACAGCGGATGAGCGCCGCAGGCGTGGGCGGCGATCACGGCTGAGGACGCCGCCGGCGCCGCCGGTGGAGACGGGCTCCGCCGTCGACGACCGACCGGCAGGCGGAGGGGGCGCTCAGAGGATGAGGGCGAAACAGTCGGGCCGGTAGCCCTTGGGCAGCGGCCCGGGAGATTCCAGCGCCTTGTTGACGTAGGAGAGCATCACGGGGTCCAGCGTCTCCAGGTTGTGTCCGAGCGCTCCCTCGACGAGACCCTTGAGCGGGCAGTCGTCCTGGAGCATCCGGTTGGTGACCTGCTCCCGCGGCCCGTCGAGGAAGGTCGAGGCCGCCTCCTGCTCGGCCTTCAGGCCGAGGGCGGTGTAGCCGACCCCTGCTTCGACCATGGAGGGGGTGTTGAGCCGCTCCATCAGCGGCGAGTCGGTGCGGAGCTCGTCGCAGACCGTCTCCCACCCGCAGCTCTCGCGCAGCTCCCCGGTCAGCTCGTGGTGCGGGGCGCCCATCGTGATCAGCTCCGACACCCTGGGCGCCCCGCCCTCCAGCCGCATGTAGGCCCGGGGCACGATCCCGCCCAGGCTGTGCCCGACGATCGCCGCCTTCTCCGCCCCGGTGGCCTGGAGCACCCCCTCGACGAAGATCCCCAGCGCCCGGGCGGAGACCTCGATCGAGTTGCTCCACCCGTAGTCGAGCGCGAAGACGCAGTAGCCCTGCTTGCTCAGGTACGGCGCCGCCACCGGCCAGGTCACCGCCCCGGTGCTCTTGGCGCCGTGGACCAGGATCACCGGGTACGGCGAGCCCTCGCGGGGCCGGCAGCCGAAGTCGTTGGCGTCCTTCAGTCCGTCGGAGGCCATTCTCCTGGCCTCGGCGACCAGGTCCACCTCCGGGGCCGCAGTCGCCGTCTCCCGGTTCACCAGCGTGCCGGCCGCGAAGGTGAGGACCGCGAGCCCGGCCGCGGCGCACAGGACGATCACGACGATGTGGCCAAGACGGAGCCGACCCACTCGATCACTCCTCCGGAAAGGACGCGGAACAAGAGCCTTTCCCCGTCACCCGCCCGCGGTCTATGACCTGGCCGCGCCGGTTCCGCCCGTGGAGTTGGCGGCCCGCGACAACTTCCGGTTCAGGCCCTCCCGGCCGGGCCCCGAGCACCCGGCCGGAAGGGCGGTCATGAGGGGGACCGCGCGGCGGTCCTCACAGGACGGTGGGGATCAGGTCGAGGTCCTCCAGGTCCTGTTCGATCCGGGGGGCGAGCCGCGCCGCGAGGGTGTCGGTGATGTGCACGTCGTCGCGGTAGAGCACGATGCCGTCCAGTGCCGCGGGGCAGGTCGCGGCGGTGGCCGGGCAGAGCAGGGGGGTCACGTCCAGCAGGCGGACGCCGGGGCGCCCGCCCGCGGTGATCTGCTCGGCCAGCGGGTCGGGAGGCAGCCCGCGGCCGCGGGGGAAGGCGCAGTCGCCGGCCGGCCCGCCCGAAAGGCAGGCGGGCACGTCCTTACCGGGCAGCGGGGTGTCGCGCAGGTAGACCAGCGGGGCGCCGAGCCGGGTCAGCCGGTCGAGGGTGGAGTCCCAGGCGCGGGTCAGCGCGGCCCGGTCGGTCGCGTAGGCGTTGAGGGAGGCGACCAGGACCAGCCGGGGCGGGGGGCCGGCGGCGAGCCGCTTCAGCGCGTACTCGCGCCAGGTGTCGCACTCGTGGTACTCCCGGCCCAGGCGGGGGTCGACCACCGTGAGCCTGGGCAGCGGGCAGCCGGGCTTGGTCAGGACCTCAAGGGCCCAGCCCCTGCGCACGGCGACGCGCTCGGCGGCGGCGAACCACTGGCCGGCGTGGGAGTCGCCGACGAGGACGACCCTGTCCTTCGCGGCCGGGTCGCCGAACAGGCAGGCCGGGCTGGTCGTCGCGGTCAGCGCGACCTCGCACCCCTTCGACCGGGGGAAGTCGGTCCGGGCCTGGGCGGGCGGCGGCTGGAGCGCCGTGGCGGGGGCGTCGGCCACGGCGACCCGGGCGGTGGCCACATCCTGCACGGCTCCGCCGTTGAGCAGCAGCGCGGCGGCGACGGGGACCGTCACGGCGGTGCTGCCCAGGGCCAGGCCGCGCCTGGGCAGCGCGGTCACCACCTCCGACGTGCGCAGCGGGTTCTCCACCAGCTTCATGGTCAGCGCCGCCGGGACGGCCGAGGCCAGCACCAGCGCCAGCCGTACCGGCCAGGGCTGGGCGCCGAGCGCGGCCTCGGCGAGGACGAGGACCGGCCAGTGCCACAGGTACCAGGTGTAGGACAGCCGTCCGACCGCCCGGACGGGGGCCAGCGCCAGCAGTGCCGAGACCGGCGAGCGGAACAGGATGACGGCGACCGTGCCGAGCGTGGGGGCCAGGGCGGCCGTCCCGGGATAACGGGTCGTCGAGTCGAACACCACGACCGACCAGGCGATCGCCGCCGCTCCGGCCAAACCGAGCGCGGCCGGGACCGCTCCGGCGGCCGGGCGGGGGCGCCGTCCGGCCCCGCGCCCGGCGTCCGGGCCGTCCTGGACCGTGCCGGGCGGGCGCTCGCCGCGCGGCGGACGCAGGCGGGAGCTGTACGGCATGAGCAGGGCGGCGAGGGCCCCGGCGCCGAACTGCCATGCCCGCGAGGGCGAGGCGAGGTAGGCCAGGGGCTCGCTGAGAGCCGTCCAGCGCAGGGACAGGCCGAAGGAGGCGCAGGTCAGCGTCACGACGATGACCGCGACGGCGGGGACGGCGCCGCGGCCGAGGCGGCGGGCCACCAGGGCCGTCACCAGCAGCAGCGGCGCCCACAGGAGGTAGAACTGCTCCTCGACGGCCAGCGACCAGTAGTGCAGCAGGGGGCTGGGGTCGCGCGCGGCGGCCAGGTAGTCGGTCTGGGCGGCGACGGCGCGCCAGTTGGCGATCGACAGGGCGGCGGTGACCGCGTCGCCGGCGATGTCGCCGCCGCGCAGGGGCGGCAGCAGCAGCCAGGCTCCCAGCACGGTGGCGAGCAGCACGGTCCCGGCGGCCGGCAGCAGGCGCCGGGCCCGCCGGGCGTAGAACTCGGCCAGGGAGAAGCGCCCGCCGGCGGCGATGTCGCGCAGCAGCAGGCCGGTGATCAGGAAGCCGGAGACGACGAAGAACACGTCCACCCCGGCGAACCCCCCGGCCAGGCCGGGGACGGTGGCGTGGAAGGCCAGCACGGCCAGGACGGCCACCGCCCGCAGCCCTTCGATGTCGGGCCGGAAGCCGAGGTGATACCGCGGGGTCAAGGCGGTCGCTCCTTAGGAGGCGGGGAGAAGCGGCGGGAGTGCGGCGGAGCCGGAGGCGAGCAGGACGCCCAGCAGGAGCAGGGCGGTGATCGCCAGGGCCTCGGGCCAGCGGAACCGGTGGTTCAACGGAGGGTCCTCCACAGGTCGCGGATGAGGGGGAGGGTGATGTAGGTGGTGCCGCAGGCGAAGAGGGTCAGCGCCCAGTAGTCGTCCCAGCCGTGGACGGGGGCACGCAGGGCGATGCCGGCCCAGGTGGCGGCGGTCGTGACGGTCAGCCAGGCCAGAGCCGTCCGGCTGATCGAGGAGACCAGCCTGCTCCTGCCCGCGGCGGCCCCGCTCGGCACCCAGGCCGCCGCCTGGTCGCGCACCGCGTGCACGATGGAGACCAGGTGGCAGTAGGAGTAGAGGGTCTGCGCCCGGACCACCTCGAAGCGCCAGCGGCTCACCGAGACCGCCGGCAGCAGCACCAGCGCCACCCAGAGCGGCGCCACGAAGGGGATCATGTGCCAGGCCCGGACGTCCTCGGGGTAGAAGGCGAGCATGACGAGGCCGGGCAGTGGGACCGCCGCGATGTTGACGGCCGAGACGAAGTAGCTCAGGAAGCCGCTGTAGTAGGACAGCCGCACCCGCCAGGGCATCGGCGTGCGGTGGAAGTCGCGGTCGAACAGCAGGCTCATGCAGCCCATCGCCCACCGGTACTGCTGGGCGATGTAGGAGGCGACGTTGTCCGGGGACAGCCCCTTGGCCAGCAGCACCGGCACGTACTTGGTGCGGTAGCCGCGCCGCATCAGCTCGACGCTGGTGTGGATGTCCTCGCTGTGGTCGATCCTGGGGAAGCCGCCGATCTCCTCCAGCGTGGACCGGCGGTAGACCACGTTCGTGCCCACGCAGATCGCGCCGCCGTCGGCGTCCCTGGAGGGCTGCAGCCACCGGTAGAACATCTCCTGCGCCGCTCCGGCGGTCCGCTGCAGCCAGGGCATGTCCGGCGCGGTGTCGAAATACTGGGGAGACTGGGCCACGGCGATCTCCGGGTCCTCCAGGTAGGGGACCAGGTGGGCCAGGAAGTCCGGGCGCGGGCAGAAGTCGGCGTCGAAGACCGCGACGAGGTCGCCGGAGCTGATCGACAGGCCGTGGTTGAGGTTGCCCGCCTTCTTCAGGTGCCCCCGGTCGGCCCGGGAGCTGTAGCGGAAGCCGTACCGCTCCGCCAGGTCCGCCACCTCGGCGCGCGCGGCGTCGTCGAGCACCCAGACGGTGATCGGACCGTTCCACCGCAGGGCGGACAGGTGGCGGAAGGTGTTGTCCAGGATCGGCACCGGCTCGCCGCGGGTCGGCAGGAACACGTCCACGGCGGGCGTCCCCGCCGGCCGCCAGGACCGGACCAGCAGGTCGTGCGACTCCCACGTGGTGAGGCGCTGGCGCTGGCCGTCGACGAACGACATCGCCCAGCCCGCCAGGTTGAGCGCCAGCGCGGCGAAAAACGGCCACAGCGCGGGGTGGCGCATCGAGAAAAGGAGAACGGTGCCCGTGGTTAATGTCAGTGAAAGAGGCGCGCAGAGTAATACCCAACGCCTTTGCGGGCCGAAATAGAGTTTCAGCTCGCTGTCCGAGGGCGGCCGCGGAAGGTGGCGCACGGCCTCGTCAGAAGGTTTTTCCAGTAGTGCGTGCATGCGTAGGACCCCGATTTCCCAGCTGCGCGGGACGGATGACTTCCGTCTGTGGGACCAACTGTAAACAAACTTATCAGTGGCGTGCGAGCTGGCGGGTGAGGGGTGATGAAACACCGCGTTAACTGAATGAGATTCTGTACTGTGAAATATCCATGCTCGTTCTTATAAATGGCTATTTGTCCAATTCATCGGATCTTCGGATGTGTCCTAGATCACAGGCTGGCCCGGCCCGCTAACCGTGGAGTTCTGTCGAAGAACGGCCCCGCCTTGGGCAAAGAGTGCCCATGAGGCGGGCCGGGCAGGCCGTTAGCGTCGCCCGTGTGGGCGAACGAGTACTGATCGCGCTCGGCGGCAACGCGATGACGGCTCCCGACGGGAGCGCCTCGCCCGACGACCAGCGCCGGGCGGTGGAGGGGGCGATGCGTCACGTCACCGCCCTGATCGCGGCCGGCCACCAGGTGACCCTCACCCACGGCAACGGCCCCCAGGTCGGCAACCTGATCCTGAAGAACCAGATCGCGGCCGACGTCGTGCCCCCCGTGCCGCTCGACTGGTGCGGCGCGCAGACCCAGGCCACGATCGGCACGCTGGTGCTGAACGCCCTCGACGGCCGAGCCGTCGCCGTGGTGACCCGGACGCTCGTCGACCCCGGCGACCCGGCCTTCCTCGACCCGGTCAAGCCGATCGGCCGCTACTTCACCGAGGCGGAGGCCCGGCGCCTGGAGAGGTTCGGCCAGACCTGGCGCCGCTTCGACCGGGGCTGGCGCCGCGTGGTGGCCTCCCCGGAACCGCTGGAGATCCTCGACGCGCCCGCGGTGGCCGCGCTGGCGGCCGCCGGATTCACCGTCGTCGCGGCAGGCGGCGGGGGAGTGCCGGTGGCCCGCGACGCCGCCGGGCGGCTCACCGGGGTCGAGGCCGTGATCGACAAGGATCTGGCCGCCGCGCTGCTGGCGCGCGCCGTGGGCGCCACGGTCCTGGTGATCGCCACCGACGTGCCCGGGGCCGTCGTCGGGTTCGGCACGGCCCGCGCCCGGCCCCTCGGCCCCGTCACCGCGGCGGAGCTGCGCGTGTTGCACGCGGCCGGGCACTTCGCGGGAGGGAGCATGGGACCGAAGGTCGAGGCCGCGCTCCGCTTCGTCGAGGGGGGCGGCGGCCGGGCGGTGATCACTTCTCTCGAAGGCATCGGGGCGGCGGTCGGCGGGCAGACCGGCACCGTGGTGCGGAAAGAGTGAAACGACGCCATGACCTGTCGACACGACCTATCGAAAGGTGACAGCAATGCCGGAACCGATTGAAGTGCGCAAGGTGGCCATCGAGAGCGTGACCGACGCCTCCGGGCTGGCCAGGCTCATCGACGACGGGGTGATCGAGGCTCACCGGGTGCTGGCGGTCATCGGCAAGACCGAGGGCAACGGCGGGGTGAACGACTACACCCGGATCCTGGCCGACCGTGCCTTCCGCGAGGTGCTCGCCGCCAAGGGCCATCCGTCCCCCGAGAGCGTCCCGCTGGTGTGGTCCGGCGGCACCGACGGCGTGCTGAGCCCGCACGCGACGATCTTCGCCACCACGGCGCACGCCGAGCCGAGTGACGAGCCGCGCGTCAGCGTCGGCATCGCGATGAGCGAGGTGATCCTGCCCGAGGACATCGGCCGCCCCGCCATGGTGGAGAAGGTCGCCGCCGGGGTGCGCGAGGCCATGAAGATCGCCGGGATCGACGACCCCGCCGACGTCCACTACGTCCAGACCAAGACGCCCCTGCTGACCCTGGCCACGATCAACGACGCCAAGTCCCGGGGCAAGGACGTCGTCATCGAGGACACCGGCCCGTCCATGGACATCTCCAACTCCACCACCGCGCTCGGCGTCGCGGTCGCGCTCGGCGAGATCGAGATGCCCGCGGCCGAGCAGATCCACCGCGACCTGTCGCTGTACTCCTCCGTCGCGTCCTGCTCCTCGGGCGTCGAGCTGGACCGGGCGCAGATCGTGGTCGTCGGCAACGTGCGCGGCATCGGCGGCCGCTACCGGATCGGTCACTCGGTCATGAAGGACGCGCTGGACGCCGACGGCATCTGGGAGGCGATCCGCGGAAGCGGCATCGACCTGCCCGACCGGCCCCACCCGAGCGACCTGGGCGGCAGGCTGGTCAACGTCTTCATGAAGTGCGAGGCCGACCCGTCGGGCAGCGTCCGGGGGCGCCGCAACATCATGCTCGACGACTCCGACGTGCACTGGCACCGCCAGATCAAGGCCACCGTCGGCGGCGTCGCGGCCAGCGTCACCGGCGACCCGGCCGTCTTCGTCTCGGTCGCGGCGGTCCACCAGGGCCCCAGCGGCGGCGGTCCGGTCGCCGCCATCGCCGACCTCGGCTGATCCGCCCCGCGCGGCCGTGCCCCCCGTACGGCCGCGCGACCCGTGCCGGACGGGTCAGCCCCACAGCGTGTAGACGATCCCGAGGGTCGCGGCGAAGAACAGCAGCTCGACCGTGTAGCGGACCGTGCGCGCCGTCCGTGACTCCCCGGCCTGCCGACCGCGCTCGATCGTCTCCGGCATGACCCGCTCCTTCCATCGCATTTCCTGACGGATCGATCGTGGCCCGCCCGCCGGCCCGCGGTCATGGGGCTGTTGTCCCGGCTTTCCCGGGACCCCGGTCCCGGCGTTCCCTCCTCCCCTCCCGCCGCGGGTAGGCTCCGGACCCGTGCCGAGCATTCCCCAGCCCCTGGTCCCCGACGACGACGGAAGCGCCGACGCCTCCGTGGCGTCCGCTCTCGCTGCCCTGTCCGCCGGTACGGCGGACGCCGGCGCGGTGATATCCGCGCTGGGCGGAGCCCGGCTGCTCGTCCCGGTGGTGGCCCTGCTGACGGAGTCGGAGGTCGGCGAGCACGGGCTGCGGCAGGAGAAGGAGAGCGAGATGGCCCTGCCGAAGC
The DNA here is from genome assembly GCF_055586905.1 of Streptosporangium sp. NPDC048886. Classification (NCBI taxonomy): domain Bacteria; kingdom Bacillati; phylum Actinomycetota; class Actinomycetes; order Streptosporangiales; family Streptosporangiaceae; genus Streptosporangium; species Streptosporangium sp. NPDC048886. The sequence goes on along the minus strand of NZ_JBVJHH010000054.1, from coordinate 40,957 downwards.
TCATCGGCAACGACGGGCGCGAGGCGGTGCTCGCCTTCACCGGGACGGAGTCGCTGAAGCTCTGGCGCCCCGACGCCCGGCCGATCCAGGCCACCACCCTCCAGGTCTGCCAGGCGGCGGTGCACGAGAACGCGGCCGCCGTCGTGATCGACGTGGCGGGCCCGGTGCCCTTCGTGATCGAGGAGGGCGTCCTGCGGGCGTTCGCCGCGGTCGAGTCGGGCACCATCGACCAGCTGGGTCCCGAGGTCACCGTGGCGCGGATGGAAGAGGCCGCCCCGGCCGCCCGGCGGCGGCGGTTCGGCTGGCCCTTCCGCGGACGGAGCTGACCTCCCGGGCCGGTCCCATGCCCCGGGCCGTCCTGCGCCGAGGCGGTGACCCGGTCCGGCCGGCTCCGCCCTCCCCGAGACGCCGGGGCTCCGCGCGGATTATGGTCGGCCCGTGGACGAGCGCGGTGGGCGAGCGGGTGGTGGCGGCGGTCCGTGGGCGGCCCCGGCCGAGGGGGCTCGGTGAGCCTCCTGCCGGTCGCGGCGGCTGTCGTCGGCCTGGTGGCCGGGCTCTGGACCCGGGTCCTGGTGGTCCGGCACTCGGTGGCCGAGGGCGAGCCGCCGCGGTGCGACTGCCCGCACTGCGGCGTCCCGCTGCCCGGCCCGGGGCGCCGGGGGCGTACCGGAGGCGCCGGTCCGCGGCCGGCGGGGGAGTCCCCGGGCGCCGGTCCCGCGCGGACCGGCCGGCCGTCCTCGCCGGAGCGTTGGAGGCGCCTGCCGTGGGCCGGCCCGCTGCCGGCCGCGCGCTGCGCGGGCTGCTCCGGGCGGATCGGCCCGCCGCCGCTGGCGGTGGAGCTCGTCACCGCCCTGGCGCTGGCCGCCCTCGCCCTGCGCGCCGTGCCGCCGTCCGCCCGCTCCGGCGCCGTCCTCGCGGGGCGGCCGTCCGGCCCGCTGCCGGAGCTCGCCTCGGGGACCGAGCTGGCCGCCTACGGATGGCTGGCCGTGGTCGCCGTCGCGCTGGTCTTCGTCGACGCAGCCGTTCACCGGCTGCCCGACCGGCTCACCCTCGCCGCCTATCTCGGGACCGCCGCCCTGCTGACGGTGACGGCCGTGCTCGCAGGCCGTTTCGACGACCTGTTCAGAGCCGGGCTGGGCGGGCTCGCCCTGGCCGCCTTCTACCTGGTGCTGTTCCTGGTCAACCCGGCGGGCATGGGCCTGGGCGACGTCAAACTCGCGGCGGTGCTGGGCACCGCGCTCGGCTGGGCGGGCTGGGACACGCTGGTCGCCGGGACCTTCCTGGGCTTCGTCGCGGGTGGCCTCTACGGGGTCGCGCTGATGGTCCTGCGCCGCGCGGGCCGCAAGAGCGAGATCCCCTTCGGCCCCTTCATGGTCGCGGGGGCCTTCGCGGCCCTCCTCGCCGGCCTCTGATCGCCGGGGCGGTCACGCGACCTTGTCCGAGGACTCCGTCCAGGGATCGGCGGCGCTGTACGCCACCGACACCGACGGACAGCTCGAGGTGATCCTCGACCTCCTGCGCAGGTCGGCGGGGGTCCAGCGCGAGGCCACCGGCTGACGTCTCACCTGGTGAGCTGCGGCCATTCCAGTGGGCGGCACATGGAAGACTTGTCACCATGTTGCGCTGGTTGACTGCCGGAGAGTCCCACGGCCCTGAGCTCGTCGCGATCCTGGAAGGCCTGCCCGCCGGGGTGGAGGTGACCACGGCCGACATCGACGGGGCGCTGGCCAGACGCCGGCTGGGCTACGGCCGCGGCGCCCGGATGAAGTTCGAGCAGGACGTGGTCGACGTCGTCGGCGGCGTGCGGCACGGCCGCACGCTCGGCAGCCCCGTCGCCATCCGGGTGGGCAACACCGAGTGGCCCAAGTGGGAGACCGTCATGGCCGCCGACCCGGTGGATCCGGCGCTGCTGGAGGGCCAGGCCCGCAACGCGCCGCGCTCGCGCCCCCGTCCGGGCCACGCCGACCTCGCCGGCATGCAGAAATACGGCTTCGACGACGCCCGGCCGGTGCTCGACCGGGCCAGCGCCCGCGAGACCGCCGCCCGCGTCGCCCTCGGCCAGGTCGCCAGAAACTTCCTCAGGCAGGCGCTCGGCGTCGAGATCGTCAGCCACGTCGTCTCGATCGGCGGGGCGCGGGCCACGGAGGGCGTCCTGCCCGGCCCCGGCGACATGGAGGCGGTCGACGCCGACCCGGTGCGCTGCGCCGACCCGGTCGGCAGCGCCGCGATGGTCGCCGAGATCGACAAGGCCCACAAGGAGGGCGACACCCTCGGCGGCGTCGTCGAGGTGCTCGCCTACGGCCTGCCGCCCGGCCTGGGCAGCTACACCCACTGGGACCGCCGCCTCGACGCCCGCCTGGCCGCCGCCCTGATGGGCATCCAGGCGATCAAGGGCGTCGCCGTCGGCGACGGCTTCGAGACCGCGCGCCGCCCCGGCTCCCAGGCCCACGACGAGATCGAGAACACCGCCGGCGGCGTGCGCCGCATCACCAACCGGGCGGGCGGCGTCGAGGGCGGGATGACCAACGGCGAGCCGCTGCGCGTCAGCGCGGCGATGAAGCCGATCTCCACCGTGCCGCGGGCGCTGGCCACCATCGACGTGCTGACGGGCGAGGCGGCCAAGGCCCACCACGAGCGCTCCGACGTGTGCGCGGTCCCGGCCGCCGCGATCGTCGCCGAGGCGATGGTCGCGCTGGTCCTGGCCGACGCCGCGATCGAGAAGTTCGGCGGCGACTCCGTCGAGGAGGTCGCGCGCAACCTGTCCGGCTACCTTTCGTCGATGGTGATCAAGTGAGCGGGAGAGCCGACGGGCGGAGCCGGACCGGCTCCCGCCCCGGCCGGCCGCTAGAGGAGGCGCAGTGAGTCCCCGCGTAGTTCTGATCGGCCCTCCCGGATCGGGCAAGTCGACGGTCGGCAGGCTGCTGGCCGACCGCCTGGGGGCCGCCTTCCGTGACACCGACGCCGACGTGGAGACCGTGGCGGGCAAGCCGGTGAGCGACATCTTCGTCGAGGACGGCGAGGAGCGCTTCCGCGAGCTGGAGGCGGAGGCCGTACGGCTGGCGCTGGCCGACCACGACGGCGTGCTCTCCCTCGGCGGCGGCGCGGTCCTGGCCGAGGCCACCCGTGAGCTGCTGGCCGGCCACCCGGTGGTCTACCTGGAGGTGGGCCTGTCGCAGGCCGTGCAGCGGGTCGGCCTGGCCTCGGCGCGACCGCTGCTCGTGCTCAACCCGCGCAGCCAGCTCAAGAAGCTGATGGACGCCCGCCGCCCGGTCTACGAGGGGCTGGCCACCGTCATCGTGGCGACCGACGAGCGCAAACCCGACGAGGTCGTCGAGGAGATCGTGAAGGGACTGCCGGCGTGACGGTCTCCAGGATCAGGGTCGAGGGGGACGCCCCCTACGACGTGGTGATCGGCGCCGGCGTGCTCGGTGAGCTCCCGGGCCTGCTCGGCCCGGGGGTCCGCACCGTCGCCGTGGTCCACCCGGCGAGCCTGCCGGAGATCGCGCGGCCGGTCTGCGGCGCGATCGAGGCGGCCGGACACGAGGTCGTCCCGCTGCCGGTGCCCGACGCCGAGCAGGCCAAGACGGTCGAGGTGGCCGCTCAGCTCTGGTCGGCCTTCGGCCGTTATGGGATCACCCGCTCCGACGCCGTGGTCGGCGTCGGCGGGGGGGCCACCACCGACCTGGCCGGGTTCGCCGCCGCCACCTGGCTGCGCGGGGTCAAGGTCGTGCAGGTGCCGACCACCCTGCTCGGCATGGTCGACGCCGCGGTCGGCGGCAAGACGGGGATCAACACCCCCGAGGGCAAGAACCTGGTCGGTTCCTTCCACCCTCCGGCCGGGGTGCTGTGCGACCTGACCACGCTGGCCTCGGTGCCCCGCGACGACTACGTCGGCGGCCTCGCGGAGATCATCAAGGGCGGCTTCATCGCCGACCCGGCGATCCTGGCGCTCATCGAGGACGACCCCGAGGGCGCCCGGTTCCCCGAAGGACGGCACACCCGCGAGCTGATCGAGCGGAAGGTCCGGATCAAGGCCGCCGTCGTCGGCGCCGACCTGCGCGAGGGCGGCGTGCGCGAGATCCTCAACTACGGCCACACCCTGGCCCACGCCATCGAGCGGGTCGAGGACTACCGGATGCGCCACGGCGAGGCGGTGGCCATCGGCATGGTCTACGCCGCGGAGCTGTCCCGCCTGGACGGCCGGATCGGCGCCGACGTCGTGGACCGGACCCGGTCCATCCTGACCTCGGTCGGGCTGCCCGTCTCCTACCGCCGTGACGCCTGGCCCCAGCTCCGCGACCACATGCGCCTGGACAAGAAGAGCCGCGGCGCCAAGCTGCGCTTCGTCGTCCTGGACGACCTGGCGAAGGTGTCCCCGCTGGAGGACCCGCCCGAGGCCCTGCTCGAAGCCGCCTACGAGGAGGTCGCCCGGTGAGGCGGCCGGCCCCGGCGGGACGGGCGGTGAGACGGGAAGGCGGGCGCCGGCCGTGCCGCGGGCACGCCGGCCGACATGGCCGCATGACCGGCGGAGAGCGGTGATCGACCCCATGAGACCTGTATACGTGCTCAACGGCCCCAACCTGTCACGGCTCGGCACCCGCGAGCCCGACGTCTACGGCGCGGAGAGCTTCTCCGACCTGGCCGCGCTCTGCCGCGAGACCGGCCGGGAGCTGGGCCTGTCGGTGGACGTCCGGCAGACCGACGACGAGGCCGAGATGGTGGCCTGGCTGCACGAGGCGGCCGACGGCCGGGTGCCGGTGGTCCTCAACCCGGCCGCCTTCACCCACTACTCCTACGCGCTGCGCGACGCCATCGCCCAGCGCACCGCGCCCCTGGTCGAGGTGCACATCTCCAACCCGGCCGCCCGCGAGCGGTTCCGGCACACCTCCGTGGTCGCCGCCGTGGCCACCGGCACCATCGCCGGCTTCGGCCTGAAGTCCTACGTGCTCGCGCTGCACGCCATCGCCGAGGACGCCCGGTGAGCGGTCACCGTTCCTTCGTCGCCCTCGGCGACAGCTTCACCGAAGGGCTGAACGACCCCGCCCGGCCGGACGCCCCTGGGACGGGCGGACCCGGTGCGGACCCGGCGCAGGCCGGGCGCTACCGGGGCTGGGCCGACCGGGTCGCCGAGCGGCTGGCCGCGCTCGACCCGGACTTCCGCTACGCCAACCTCGCCGTGCGCGGCAAGCTCATCGACCAGATCGTCGAGCACCAGGTCCCGCGGGCCATCGGGATGCGGCCCGATCTGGTCAGTCTCTGCGCCGGCGGCAACGACCTGCTCCGGCCGGGCAGCGACCCCGACCGGATGGCCAAGAAGCTGGCCGGAGCCGTACGCGACCTGCGGGCCACCGGCGCCGAGGTGCTGCTGTTCACCGGCGTGGACCCGCGCGACACCCCGATCATGCGCCGCGTCCGCGGCACGGTCGCGATCTTCTACATGCACGTCAGGTCCATCTCCGAGCTGCACGGCTGCCGCCTGGTCGACCTGTGGTCGATGCAGGGCCTGCGCGACTGGCGCGCCTGGAGCGACGACCGCCTGCACATGAACGAGGAGGGCCACCGGATGGTCGCCGCCAAGGTGTGCGAGGTGCTCGGGGTCGACTGCGACGACGACTGGCGCAAGGTCTGGCCGCCCCGCGAACGGGTGGATCCCGCGGTCAAGCGCCGCGAAGACGTCCAGTGGGTCCGCCGGCACCTTGGCCCCTGGGTCGTCCGCCGCCTGCGGGGCCGTTCCTCCGGTGACCTCCTCGACCCCAAGCGCCCGGATCTGGACGTCTTCTCCTGACCGGAACGGCGCCCGCGGCCGCCGACGGCCCTGACCTCAGGAGGCCGCCAGGCGCCTGAGGGCGTCGCGGACCTTCGCCGGGTCGTTGGTGGGCCAGAAGGGCGGCAGGGAGTCGCGCAGGAAACCCGCGTAGCGCGCCGTGGCCAGGCGGGGGTCCAGGACCGCGACCACCCCCTTGTCGTGCTGGCTGCGCAGCAGGCGGCCCGCTCCCTGGGCGAGCAGCAGGGCGGCGTGGGTGGCGGCCACCGCCATGAAGCCGTTGCCGCCCTTGGCGGCGACGTGGCGCTGGCGGGCGGAGGTCAGCGGGTCGTCCGGGCGCGGGAAGGGGATGCGGTCGATGATGACCAGCCGCAGGGAGGGCCCCGGCACGTCCACCCCCTGCCACAGGGACAGGGTGCCGAACAGGCACGTCGGCTCGTCCTCGGCGAACTGCTTGACCAGCAGCATCGTGGAGTCGTCGCCCTGGCAGAGCAGCGGCACGCTCAGCCGCTCGCGCAGGGCCTCGGTGGCGGCCTTGGCGGCGCGCATCGAGGAGAACAGGCCGAGGGTCCGGCCGCCGGCGGCCTCGATCAGCTCGGTGATCTCCTCCAGGTAGGCCTCGGGCAGGCCGTCACGGCCCGGCTGGGGCAGGTGCTTGGCGACGTAGAGGATGCCGCTGCGCGGGTGGTCGAAGGGCGAGCCGACGTCCAGCCCGGTCCACCCGGCGCGCTCCTTGCCCCCCTCCTTGGCGCCCAGGCCCCACTGGCGGGCCAGCCCGTCGAAGGCGCCGCCCAGCGCCAGCGTGGCGGAGGTCAGGATGACCGTGCGGTCGCCGAAGAGCTTGTCGCGGAGCATGCCCGCCACGGTCAGCGGGGCGACCCGGAGCAGGGGCGGGCGGCGCTCGGTGCCCGCCTCCAGCCAGACCACCTCGGCCCGGTCGACCTCCTCGGCGTGGCCGAACGCCTCCAGCATCCGCTGCGCGGTGTCGTGGACCTCGTCCAGGGCGGTGAAGGCGGCCTTGCGCAGCCCCGCGCTCTCGGGGTCGTCCTTGTCGGAGCTCATCCGGGGGCCGAGGGCGGTGATGCACGCCCAGGCCGCGTCGCGGATCAGGGCCAGTGTCAGGCCGAGCACCTCGGGGAGGTCGTCGAGGCGGCCGGCGGGAGCGACGGCCAGCAGGGCCTTCAGGTCCTCGCCGGCCTCCATGAGCCGGTCGGCGAGGTGCTGCTCGATCAGCTTGCCGACCCGGCGCACGGTCAGCGCGACCATGGTCTCCGACAGCTCGCCGGTCACCACCGAGGTGACCCGGTCGACCAGCTCGTGGGCCTCGTCCACCACGACCACCTCGTGCTCGGGCAGGAGGGGGAAGTCCTCCATCGCGTCGATGGCCAGCAGCGCGTGGTTGGTGACGACGATGTCGGACTCGCCGGCCCGGGCCCGGGCCAGCTCGGCGAAGCACTCCATCCCGCTCGGGCAGCGCGTGGCGCCCAGGCACTCCCTGGCGCTCACCGAGAACTGCCGCCAGGCCTGCTCGTTGACGCCGGGGACGAGCTCGTCGCGGTCGCCGGTCTCGGTCTCCTCGGCCCATTCCTGGATGCGCTGGACCATCCGCCCGGTGAGGCTGACCTCGCGCGGGTCGAAGAGCTGGTCCTGCTCGTCGTCGGGCCATCCCGCGCTGGCCTTGTAACGGCACAGGTAGTTGCGGCGGCCCTTGAGGATCGCGAACGTGGGCTCGTGCGGGAGCTGCGGGGCGAGCGCCTCGGAGAGGCGGGGCAGGTCGCGGTCGACGAGCTGGCGCTGGAGCGCGATGGTGGCGGTGGAGACGACCACGGCGCCCTTGGCCGTCATCGCGTGGCGGATCGAGGGGATGAGATACGCCAGGGACTTGCCGGTGCCGGTGCCCGCCTGGACGGCCAGGTGGTCACCCGACTGGATCGAGTGCTGCACCGCCTGGACCATCTTGATCTGGCCGGGCCGCTCCACCCCGCCGACGGCCTCGACGGCGGTGCTCAGCAACTCCTCCACCGGCGGCAGGTCCGCCTTCGGGGAGACGTCTTCGGCGGGGGCGATGGAGTCGGTCGGCACGACAGCCAACCGTACCTCTTCCCCCGGACAATCGCGGCTGTCTCCGGTGAGTCACCGGCCGGGCGCATCCCGGTATTCCGGGACCCGGCGCCCGGCGCCCGTGGCAGACTGGCGGGATCACCCGGCTCACCGGCCTCCAGGGATCAAAGAAGATCGCCCGTTTTGGTGTCATAGTGACGGAAGATGGGGACGGAAAGACCGGTTCGGTAGAGTTTCCCGAGGTCGAGTGGACGAATAAAGGCTGGTTAAAGCACTATGTCTTCCATGTCGGAAGTTGTCCCGTTGCCGTCGTTCGGCGAAGTGTTCTTTGACGAGCGTGGCCAGGAGCGGGTGCTCCGGGTCACCTGGCACGAAGGCACGCTGGTGCTGAGCCTGTGGCGCGGGGAGATGTGCAGCGCCAGTTTCCGCATGCCCATGCAGGACGTGGGCCGCCTGGTGGACACCCTCGACGAGGGCTTCGTCGAGGCCGGTGGCCAGTATCCCGACGAGGTGGGCGAGCAGCACCTCCCGGCCGGCGACTACCAGGAGCACGGGGAGTTCCCCGGCACCGGCCAGTACGCCCGCCCGCGCCCGGAGGACTACGCCCAGCAGCAGTACGCCGACCCGGCGGCCACCCAGGTCTCCCCCCCGCCCGACGAGCCGCGCCCGGCCCCGGCCCTCGGACCCAACGACGTGCTGGTGGCGCGGGGCGCCGTACCACCGTTGGACCGGTCCCACGAGCGCCCGCCCGCCGGATACGGCCCGGCCGACGTGGTGCCGCGGGAGAACCTGATCGTGGGCGACTCCCTGCCCTACGGGCAGGCGGCGCCGGCCGAACCGCACGGATCGGGCTCCGGCGATCCGCTCTACCAGATGTCCGCCGACCCTTACGCGGGCCAGCAGCCCGACCCCTACGGCGTGCCGTCCCAGCAGCCCGACGCCTACGCGGCCCAGCAGCCCGCCGACCCTTACGCGGGCCAGCAGCCCGACCCCTACGGCGTGCCGTCCCAGCAGCCCGATCCCTACGCGGCCCAGCAGCCCGATCCCTACGGCGCGCCCGCCCAGCAGCCGGTGGACCCCTACGCCGCCACCCAGGCCCAGCGGCGCCCCGACTCCTACGGCGCGCCCGCCCAGCAGCCGGTGGACCCCTTCGCCCCCCCGGCCGGCCGGCAGCAGCCGGTGGATCCCTTCGCGCCGCACGCCGAGCAGTTCCCCTCCTCCGGCCGCCAGCCGCACGCCGACCCCTACACGGCCCAGCAGCAGCACTCCACCGACCCCTTCGGCTTCGCGGCCCAACAGCAGCAGCAGGCCGCCTACGGCTCCGCGCAGTCCGACGCCTACGGCTACCCCGCCCCGGCCCAGCCCGACCCCTACGCCTTCGGCGCCCAGCAGCCCGCCCCGCAGGCCGGTCATCCGGCGGACCTGCGCGACCTGTACGGCTCGCCGCCCTCCTACCAGCAGGACGTGGACCCCTCCGACCCGCTCGGGCTCCGCGGCCAGCAGGCCGACCAGCGGATGCCGCGCCCCTACGTCGATCCGCCGCACTCCACCGGCGAGCGGCTCCGCCCCGAGCCGCGCTACGACGACCAGCGTTATGATGATCGCCGCCCCGAGGACAGGGACGAGCGCCGCGACTGGTGACCGGCACCGGGTGCGCATCACCGTGAGGGGTCCCGTACGCTGATCGCCCATAACGGGTGGGAGTGGGATGAATCAGGCATCGGTGCTGCAGATGTTGGTCGTGCCGGTCATCGCGATCGCGGTGGCCGCCGTGGCCAGGCGCAGGGGATGGCCGGTGCCCCTGCTGCTGGTGTCGGCGGGGCTGGTGCTGTCGCCGCTGGTGCCGGAGTACGAACTGGACGCCGAGCTGGTCCTGCTGGTGTTCCTGCCGCCACTGCTCTACTCCGCCGCGATCGACAGCTCCTACCTGAGGCTCAAGGCGGTGCTCAGGCCGGTCGCGCTGCTGTCGGTCGGGCTGGTGCTGTTCACCACCCTGGTCATCGGCTGGGTCGTCCACCTGCTCATGCCCGGTCTGCCGATGGCCGCCGCGTTCGCGCTGGGCGCGATCGTGGCGCCGCCCGACGCGGTCGCCGCGGTCGCGGTGGCCCGCAGGCTCGGGCTGCCCCGCAAGGTGGTCACCATCCTGGTGGGGGAGAGCCTGTTCAACGACGCCACCGCGCTCACCGCCTACCGGGTGGCCATCGCCGCCGCGGTGGGGGCCGGGGTCACCTGGCTGGACGCGGCCGGCAAGCTGCTCTACTCGGCGGTGGGCGGCGTCGTCGTCGGCGTCGTGCTCGCGTGGATCCTGGCCCGGGGGCTGATGTACCTGCGGGACGCGCTGGTCGAGAACACCGTCATGCTGCTCATCCCGTTCGTGGTCTACCTGGCGGCCGAGAGCGCGCACGTCTCCGGTGTGATCGCCGTGGTGATCGTCGGCCTCTACATCGGCCACCGGCTGCCGGCCACCGCGGGGTTCGGCACCCGGATCCTGTCCAACGCCGTCTGGCGGATCGTGGACTTCTTCCTGGAGTCGGTGGTCTTCGTACTGATCGGCCTGCAGCTGTGGCCGATCACGCAGGAGCTGCGGGGCGAGGACCCGTGGCGGCTCACCGGGATGGCGCTGGCCGTCTTCGCCGCCGCGGTGCTCGCCCGGATCGTCTGGGTCGTACCAAGCATCTACCTGCCCAGGGTCCTGTCCAGGAGAGTCCGCCGGCGTGAGCCCCACGCGCCGTCCTGGCAGAACGTGGCCATCGTGAGCTGGGCGGGCATGCGCGGGGTGGTCTCCCTGGCCGCGGCCTTCGCCCTGCCGCAGGGCTTCCCCGGCCGCGACACGCTGGTCTTCCTCACCTTCGTGGTGGTGATCGGCACCCTGCTGATCCAGGGACTGTCGTTCCCGGCGCTCATCAGGCGGCTGAAGATCTCCAACGAGCAGGAGGTCTACGCCGACAACCTCGCCGAGGCCGCCGCCCAGCAGGCGGCGGCCGCCGCCGGGCTGGCCCGGCTGGAGACGCTGGTGGCCGAGGGCGTCATCGACGTCCACGAAGAGGTGGTGGAGCAGCTCAGGTCACGGTCCGAACGCCGGGCGCTCACCGCCTGGGAGCGCCTGGGCGGCGGCACCGGCCCCGAGGGGGAGGAGACGCCGAGCACCGTCTACCGGCGGCTGCGCAGGGAGATGCTGGCGGCCGAGCGCGAGGTGCTCGTAGGGCTCCGTGACCAGGGGCGCATCGACGACGAGGTGCTCCACCGGATCATGCAGGAGCTCGACTTCGAGGAGGCCACCCTCGAACGCGTCTAGCCGATGACGTTGTCGACGTAGCACCACCGCCAGTCCTCGCCCGGCTCGAAGGAGGCCACGACCGGGTGGCCGCTCTCCTTGTAGTGGGCGGTGGCGTGCTTGCCGGGTGAGGAATCGCAGCAGCCGACGTGCCCGCAGGAAAGGCACTCGCGCAGGTGGACCCAGCGCATGCCGGCGCTGAGGCACTCCTCGCATCCCTCGGGTGTGCGCGGGGGCTGGGTCTGGGCCTCGGCGATGTGCTCGCAGGTAAGCATTTTTCCCCTTATATGGCCATCACTGGCGGTCATAGAGCCAGGATCATGGTGTGATGAGGCTGAGGCCGTCCACGGCGGCGCCGTCGCACGGCGCCGGCCGGCTCCGCCCGGGGCCGCGCCGGGCACGGACGGATCAGCTACCCCTACCTTACTCCGCGCGTTTTCCGGCCAGACAGGCGTGAGCGGCGCCTGCCGTACCGGCCCGTTGGGTAGGGTCGGGGCATGCGACCCCTTCCGCGACGAATTCCCGCCCTCGCCGCCTCCGCGCTGGCCGCTGTGCTCATCACCACCGGATGCTCCGAGATCCAGCAGGTGAGCGAGGGGGTGGACAAGGCCCAGCAGTGCCTGCAGGCCGCGGGCATCGTCACCGACACCGTGCAGAAGATCACCGGCCTGATGGACGACCCCGCCGCGATGGAGAAGGCGCTGAACGACGGGGCCGCCAAGCTCGGCGACCTGGCCGACAAGGCGGCCAACACCACGCTCAAGGAGGCCGCCGACGGGGTCGCCAAGGACCTGGAGGGTCTCAACGTCACCAGCGCCAACGACGCCATCGACGCGGGGCAGAAGGTGGCGACCGACTCGGTCAAGTGGGTCGAACGGCTCACCGGCGCCTGCGGCTGAGCCTCCGCTCAATCCCGGGTTCTCGATGGGGAATGTCGCTGAAATAGCGTCGTCCTCATGGACAGCCCTGGCAACGAACCCGACCCCCGATTCACCCTCGCGAACGAACGCACCTTCCTGACCTGGCTGAGCACGTCGCTCGCGCTGAGCGCGGGCGGCGTCGCCATGGCCGCGGTCTCCGAGGACGTCTTCGTGCCCTGGATGCGGACCCTGCTCGCGCTCACCCTGGTGTGCCTGTCGGCGCTGTCGGCCGCGATGGCCTACCCCCGCTGGCGTCGGGTCCAGCGCGCCCTGCGCAGCGCCGCCCCGCTCCCGCCCCCCGCCATCGCCCCGCTGCTGGGATACGGCGTGGCGGCCGTGGCCGTGCTCGCCATGATCCTCATCCTGCTGGGCCGATGAGTCCCCTGTGGGATGAGGGCCTGCAGAACGAGCGGACCCGGCTGGCCTGGGTCCGGACCGCCGCCGTGCTCGCCGTCAGCGGGCTGGGCGCCGCCGGGACCGGGCTGCGCATCGGCGTCCCCCCGGTGATCGTCGCCCCCTTCGCGCTGGCCGCCCTGTGCGGCGCGCTCCTGCTGGCCCGCACCGGCGTCCGCTACCAGCGCGTGCAGCGCGCCCTGCACGGAGGCGCCCCCCTCGACGAGCGGGCCGACGCCGTCATCGCCTGGCTCGGCACCCTGGCCGTCGCCGCCGGGGCCGTCCTCTTCGCGCTCGTCCGCTAGTCCCCGGCGCGGTGCGGCCGGTGGGGCGGATGACTCAGTCCCGCACACACTTCCGTCCGCCGGACCGCCGACAGGCCGACTGTTTTCTCCTGATCCGATAAAAATGCGGCAAGATATCGCAGCATGTCACGCTTTGATGATCTGCCCGGCTACGCGGCGTCGATCGCTCCCCTGATCGACGCCGTTCACCTCGGCGTGCATGTCGCGAGCCGGCCACTGAGCCGGGAGCTCGTCGAACGGTCGGGCTTCCACGCCGATCTGCTGATCGATCTGCGCTACGTGCTCCCGGCCCGGCCGCTCACCCCCGAGGGGCTGACCGCCCTCTACCGCTACAACCCCTTCGACGACGACGAGGTCGGGGTCCAGCTCGCCCAGGGCGCCCTCATCCTCGGCGAGGACGGCCTGCTGCGCGCGACGGACAGCGCGCTGGCGTTCATCGCGGACCTGTACGAGGCGCACGCGGTGGTGACCGGCCGGATGTGGGCGGCCCACGCCGACCGGCTGCCCGAGCTCGCCGACCTCGCCGGCCGGCTCCTGCGGGCCGCCTCCGGCAGCGGCGGCACGGCCTTCGCCCAGGCCGCGCCGCCCCACGAGCCGGTGGGGACCCCGGCGGGCGTGCTGCTGTTCAACCGGCTGGCCGCGCTGCGCTACCACCGCGCCGACGCCCACGCCGCCGCCTGGCGGGAGGCCGGTCTCACCGCCGCCCAGATCGTCACCCTCACCTCGGGGCCGGTCCGCGACCGGATCGAGGCCGACACCGACCGCCGCGCCGCCCTGCCGTACGAGACCCTGAGCACCCGGGAGCGGCAGACCCTCCTGGTCGGCCTGAGCGTCCTCGACCAGCCCTGAGAGCCGGCCGGGGCGGGGCCGCCGGCTAGGACTCCGCGCCCAGGGCCACGGTCTCGGCGACCTCGGCGTGGCGCTCGGCCTCCTCTGCGGCGAAGCGTTCGGCGTCCAGCTTCTCGGCGATGTCCTCGTCCTGCCTCATCAGCGCGTCCAGGCTCTGGCCGGCCATGTCCAGGACCCCCATGTCGGCGTAGGCCTGCTGGAGGCGGGGGCTCCACAGGCCGATGTCCTTCACGCACGGGACGATCCGGCTGAACAGCAGGGAGCGGAACAGCTTGAGGTACTCCGAGCGGTCGACGGCCTCCATGGCCTCGGCGACCTCCGCCTTGTTCAGGCCGATGGTCTCCCACGTCTCCCGGCCGCGCAGCCGGTCGCGCATCAGGTAGCAGCCCTCGATGACGAAGTCCTCGCGCTCGCGCAGCTCGGCCTCGCTGAGCTGCCTGTAGTAGTCGCGCAGCGCCATCCGGCCGAAGGCCACGTGCCGGGCCTCGTCCTGCATCACGTAGGCGAGGATCTGCTTGGGCAGCGGCTTGGTGGTGATGTCGCGCATCACCCCGAAGGCGGCCAGGGCCAGGCCCTCGATGAGCACCTGCATGCCGAGGTAGGGCATGTCCCAGCGGGAGTCGCTCAGGGTGCTGTCCAGCAGGGCCTTGAGATGCTCGTTGATGGGGTAGGCGAGGCCGACCTTCTCCTGCAGGAAGCGGGCGTAGGTCTCGGCGTGCCGGGCCTCGTCCATGGTCTGCGTGGCGGCGTAGAACTTGGAGTCGAGCTCGGGGACCGACTCGACGATCCGGGCGGAGCAGATCATCGCGCCCTGCTCGCCGTGCAGGAACTGGGAGAACTGCCAGGCCGCGCCGTGCAGGCGGACGTCCTGCCGCTGCTTGGCGTCCATCCGGTCCCACAGCGGCGTGCCGTGGATCGCGATGGTGTTGTCCGGGATGCCGAGCACGTTGTACGGATCGACCTCGATGCTCCAGTCGATGCGCTTGACGGAGTCCCACTGCTTGTCCTTGCCCTTCTGGTACAGGGCGAGCATGTGGTCCCTGCCGTCGTCGTACTCCCACGTGAAGCGGGCGGCTCCGGCCGCCTCGACATCCCACGTGGAGAGCTCGGCCGGGATCGTGTAGAGATCGTGAGTCGACATGCGGCCTCCAGAGACGTACACCGTACGTACACCAGCGAGAGTCGCACGTACGGTGTACGTGCGTCAAGATGAGGAGACAATGGCGATATGCCTGCAGAGCCGCTGTCCCGTCCGCGGATCGTCGCCGCGGCCATCGCCCTGATCGAGCGCGAGGGAGCCGACGCGGTGTCCATGCGCAGGATCGCCGCGGAGCTGGGCGTGGGCGTGATGTCGCTCTACAACCACGTGCCCAACAAGTCGGCGCTGCTCGACGCGGTGGCCGAGACCGTGCTCTCGCAGATCGAGTTCGTCGACGACCCGGGCGCCGACTGGACCGACCGGGTGCGCATGCAGGCGCTCGCCTTCCGGCAGATCGCCCACCACTACCCCCGCTGCACGATGGTGGTGGTCAGCCGCCAGCTCCAGTCGACCGCCGGGCTGCTGCCGGTGGAGCGGGCGCTCGCCACGCTGCGCAGCGCCGGGTTCGGCGGCCACGAGGCGGTCCGCATCCTGCGGGTGTTCATCGCCTACATCGTGGGCTCGCTGCTGCGGGAGGTCGGGGTGACCCCGACGTTCGCCCCGGTCCACCGCCCCGACATCGCGGTCGAGAACGTCGATCCCCTGCTGTTCCCCCAGGTGAGCGGGCTGGCCCCGATGCTGGCCGACTGTGACCACGAGTCGGAGTTCGAGTTCGGCCTGGAGCTGCTGATCCAGGCGATAGCCGTACAGCTCAAAAGGTGACGTCCGGGGCCCGCGAGCCCCGGACGTCCGAGGAGTGTTCCCTTCCCCTGGACACTCCCGCGGTCAGTACCAGTTGCTGGACTGGAAGTGACCCCATGCGCCGCACGGAGACCCGTAGCGGCTCTTGATGTAGCGCAACCCCCAGTTGATCTGTGTGGCCGGGTTCGAGCGCCAGTCCCCGCCGCTGCCGCGCATCTTCGAGCCCGGCAGCGCCTGGGGGATGCCATAGGCCCCCGAGTACGGATTGTGCGCCTGATGGTTCCAGTTGCTCTCTCTGGTCCAGAGACTGTCCAGGCAGCGGAACTGGCTGTGGGACCACATGCGGCGGGATACGAGGCGGAAGGCGATCGCCTTGTTCCTGCTCCTGCTGGTCCTGGTGGTCAATACGACCTTGGGTCGGGCCTGGGTGAACCAGACGCCCTGGTGAACCGTCCTGACCGGCGCGTTCCAGGCCGGTTCCGCGATTCCGGTGATCTCCTCGGCCCGCCCGACCGCCGCGGATCCGACGATGGCCGAGGTGGCGAGCACGCTCACGACTGTATTCCGCAGAACGCGGTGTCCGTTCATGTTGATCCTTGTCCGCTGGCCGCGTGCGGGAGGCGCGCGAGGGGGCCATGGCCCCGGCTCGCGCGCCCGGCAGTCCGGCGCCCGTGGCTCGGACGTGGAAATGCCCGCGTGGTCTCGCCGGCCCGTTTCCGGCATGAGACACCGCGACGGTTTCTCTAGGCGCTTTCTAGTACGCGGGGCGAGCGCCGAACGGTGGTTGCGACATGCCGCGGAAAGGTGTTTGCCCGATCTTCGTGGTCTACGGGTGGTTCGACGGGTACCGGGTTACCACGGGCGGGACGCCTAGAGGGGGGGAGGAAGCGAAAATCACCCCGACATGGGGTTTGGATCTAGTACCAGCCGCGTGACTGGAAATGCGCCCACGCTCCGCACGGTGAGCCGTAGCGCTTCTTGATGTAGGTCAGCCCCCACTTGATCTGCGTCTTGGGGTTGGTGCGCCAGTCGCTGCCGGCGCTGGCCATCTTCCCGCCGGGCAGCGCCTGGGGGATGCCGTAGGCGCCGGAGGAGCGGTTGCGCGCCCGGTGGTCCCAGTTGCTCTCCCGGGTCCAGAGCCGGCTGAGGCAGCCGAACTGGCCCTTCGCCCAGCCCCGCGCGGAGACCATGGGCGCGGCGATGGCTCTGTTGCCCTGTCGTGCGGCGGAGGCCGAGGAGGAGGCGGAGGATGCCTGGGCGACCGTGGCGGTGGTGCTGACGGCGAGCGCCGAAGTGATCAGCAGCACGCCGGTACGGCGTAGCGTCGGCATAGGGGATTGCCTTTCGCAGGGATCGGGGGACGGCCGCCACGATGCCCCAGCGATTCCCCGGCGGGCCAGTCGACAACGCCTGTCAATGCCCGTGTCAATGATCGGTAAAGAAAGGATCAAGCGCCTGGTGAGGGGCTCGGCGTCTCATCTATGGCGTCTGTCACATTTCACTTTATGGACGCCATAACTCCCAAACGTGACAAGACGATTAGGCTGCAGCCCATGAGCATCCGTGATACCTCCGTGCGCACCCTCGCCGGCACGCCCACCACGCTGGCCGAGCTGGCCGGCGACAGGGCCGTCCTCATCGTGAACGTCGCCTCCAGGTGCGGTCTCACCCCGCAGTACGCGGGTCTGGTCCAGCTCCAGCGCGACTACGCGGACCGGGGTCTCACCGTCGTGGGCGTGCCCTGCAACCAGTTCATGGGCCAGGAGCCGGGCAGCGCCGAGGAGATCCAGGAGTTCTGTTCCACCACCTACGGCGTGGACTTCCCGCTGCTGGCCAAGACGGACGTCAACGGTGACGGCCGGCACCCCCTCTACGCCGCGCTCACCCAGGTCCCCGACGCCGACGGCCAGGCCGGGGACGTCCAGTGGAACTTCGAGAAGTTCCTGGTCTCGCGCGAGGGGGAGGTGCTGGCCCGGTTCCGCCCGGCGATCGAGCCCGGCGACCCCGCCGTCATCGAGGCGATCGAGAAGTCCCTCTAGGGGCGCAGCTGCCCCTGACGATCAGCTCGGTGGGCAGCAGCACGCTGCGCGGGCGCCGTCCGCCCGCGCGCAGCACCAGCTCGGCCGCGCGGTAGCCGATGTCCTGCGCCGGCTGGGCGATCACGGTCAGCGGCGGGGAGCACAGCTCGGCCCAGGGCACGTCATCGAACATGATCAGTGACAGGTCTCTGGGCACCCGCAGGTCCAGCTCCCGGGCGGCGAGCACGGCCGCCTCGCCCAGCAGGTTGCCCCCGGCCAGTACGGCCGTCAGGTCGGGCCGGCGCTGGAAGAGCCCGGCGGCGGCCGCGTAGGCGGAGTCGCGGCTGCCCCGCGCGGAGACGATGAGATCCTCGTCCACGAGAGCGCCCAGGGCCTGGCGGAAGACGGACCGGCGCTGCTGCTGCCCGGGACCGCCGAGATAGGCGATGCGGCGGTGGCCCAGCCCGGTCAGGTAGTCCACCGCGGTCCGCACGCCCGCGCGGTCGTCGGCCAGGACCGCCGGCACGTCGTCGCGCCCGGCCGCGACCCGGTGGGCGAAGACCGTGGTGAGCCCGGCCCGCAGGGTCGGCGCCCAGCTCTCCCCGTCGCCGGCGGGGACCGCGATCGCCCGGTCCACCCCCTGCTCCAGCAGCATGCCGATCAGCTCGGCCTCACGCTCGGCGTCGTCGCCGGTGGTCCCCAGGATCACCGGCTCGCCCGCCGAGCGCGCGCAGGCGAGCACGCCGTCGGCCAGCCGGCCGTAGAAGGTGTCGGTGATGTCGGGCAGCAGCAGCCCGATCCCGCCCGAGCGCTGCTGGCGCAGGTTGCGGCCGAGCGCGCTGGGCCGGTAGTCGAGCTGGGCGGCGACGGTCAGCACCCGCTCCCTGGTCTCCGGACTCGCCGATCCGCCGGACAGGACCCGCGACACCGTGGCGACTCCGACCCCCGCCGCCTCGGCGACATCCTTGATGGTCGTACGACGCATGCTCATGGAAACGATTCCATCATGTTTTCCGTATCCGATCCAGTGCGGAGAGACAGGTCCTTACACGCTGACAAGGAAGAACCAGATCGACCCTTGACACGGATGTCCGTTTCCGGTGAGATGCATGAAAACGTATCCACATCGGGTGAACGCGGGGTTGGCCCGAGGCGCTAAGGACTGTCCATGGCATCCATCGTTCTCAGCAACGTCGACAAGATCTACGCGGGCGGCGTAAAAGCCGTGAACGGCCTCAACCTTGAGATCAAGGACGGCGAGTTCATGGTGCTGGTCGGCCCGTCGGGCTGTGGCAAGTCCACCGCCCTGCGTATGATCGCCGGCCTTGAGGACATCAGCGGCGGCGAGATCGCCATCGGCGACCGGGTGGTCAACCACCTGCCTCCGAAGGACCGCGACATCGCCATGGTCTTCCAGAACTACGCGCTCTACCCGCACATGACCGTCGAGGAGAACCTCGCCTTCGGTCTGAAGCTCCGCAAGATGCCCAAGGCCGAGATCTCCAAGCGGGTCAACGAGGCCGCCAAGATGCTCGGTCTCGAGCAGTACCTCAAGCGCAAGCCGGCCGCCCTCTCCGGTGGTCAGCGCCAGCGTGTCGCGATGGGCCGCGCCATCGTCCGCGAGCCGCAGGCCTTCCTCATGGACGAGCCGCTGTCCAACCTGGACGCCAAGCTCCGCGTCTCCATGCGCGCCTCCCTCAACACCCTGCACGAGCGTCTCGGCGTGACCACGGTCTACGTCACCCACGACCAGGTCGAGGCCATGACCCTCGGCGACCGCGTCTGCGTCCTGCGCGACGGCCTGCTCCAGCAGGTCGACACCCCGCAGAACCTCTTCGACAACCCGGTCAACCTCTTCGTCGCGGGCTTCATGGGCTCCCCGTCGATGAACTTCGTCAACGCCGAGCTGGTGCGCGGCGACGGCGGCGCCCACGTGTCCTTCGCCGGCTTCAAGCTGCCGGTGCCGGCCGAGACCTTCACCGAGAAGCCCGGCCTCGACCAGCACTTCGGCAAGAAGCTCATCCTGGGCATCCGCCCCTCCGACTTCGACGACGCCGTCGCCGCCAACGGCTCCGCCGGCGGCTGGACCCGCCTGCAGGTCCGCGCGGAGGTCACCGAGGAACTGGGCTCCGAGATCAACGTCCTCTTCCTGATCGACGCCCCGCCCGTCCAGCACCAGGACACCGTCGCCGCCGCCGACGCCGGAGACGACGAGGAGGCGGCGCTCCCGCTGGTCGGCGACAAGTCGCTGTGGACCGCCCGCGTCAACTCCCGCAGCCACGTCCGTCCCGGCCAGAACATCGAGCTGGTCGTCGACACCCACAACCTCCACTTCTTCGACCCGGTCTCGGGTCTGGCGATCGGCCACCCCGCCAACGCCCGCGTCTGACCAACCCCGTAAGCCGGACGGGCCCGCGCCACGACCCCCTCCCGTGGCACGGGCCCTTCCGTGTGCGCACCTTGGGTGCGGCTCGACACTCCGGTAGGGCGCAATAAGTAATGACCGGGCTTTTTGTTATTAATAGTATCTAATATGAATATCCGTCATAAACGGGCAATTTGCCGCTAAATTCAATGGTTTCCGATTTACGGTGACGGTTGTTACTGTTTACTGAATTCGTTAGCGTGTAGCCGTTCCGAGTGGCGGGGTATCTGATGGATGCCTCCGCCACAGCGAGGTGCAGGGAGAATCCGGTCCCCCGGACTCGCGAACGACACGGGAATCAGATGAATTCGCACATCAGAAAATTCACTTCCGGCCTCCGCGCGGGAAGGCGCGTCCTGAACGCCGCCGCCGTCACGACACTGGTCGGAGCGGGTCTTGCTCTGTCGTACCAGGCACCGGCCACCGCCATCACGGCGAGACCGGCGGCCGTCCAGACCTATGGGCACCTCGCCGGAGTCGGGTTCCGGGGCTTCCTCCTCTGCGGAGGGGGCGGCGGGCACTGCGGGCCCTACCGGTGGGGCGCCTGCGCTCCCCACTGCCACCATCACCACCACCACTGCGACTGCCATGACGGCCGGCGGGGCCGGCGTGGCGTGCAGGGAGTCCAGGGAGTCCAGGGGCCTCGAGGGCCGCAGGGCCCGCCGGGGGCGGCGGGACGTAACGCCGGCATCGACACGGCGTTCCAGGGCAACAACAAGTTCGTCGGCCGGCTGCTGAACGGGACGGCGCTGATCCGCGACCCGCGGACGACGCCTCCCTGGAACAACATCTCGACGCTGGCCGGTTTCCCCACCGGGGCGATCGACATCTCCCTGGCGGTCATGGGCAACACCCTGCACGTCACCGTGCTGGGAGCCGATGGCGCGGTCAGGCAGACGCAGTGCACGCTGAACCCCACTCCGGGGACCGGCAACAACCCGGCGTGGCCGGGGAACTGCACCGCCTTCGAGAACCTCACGCCGCCGCTCTGAGCTCCGGCGCCGAGCCGGTGAGCTGACGCGGACGCGCCGTGCCCGGGATCTCCCGGGCACGGCGCCGTCGTCTCCGGCCGTTCTCCGGCGAGGTGCCCGCCCTACCGGCGGCCCAGGCGGCGGGAGATCTCACCCGCGAGGTTCTTGGGGACCAGCCGGCCGGCCCCGACGATGACCTTGTAGCGGATGTCCGGGACGCTCACCCGCCTGCCGAGGGCCACGTCGCGCATGGCCTCCCGCACCACCTTGTCCGCCGACAGCCACAGGAAGCCGGGGATCCCGGAGACGTCCATCGCGGCGCGGTCGTGGAACTCGGTCCGGACGAACCCCGGGCACAGGGCCATCACCCGCACGCGGCTGCCGGTCAGCTCGGCGGCGGTGGACTCGCTGAAGTTGACGACCCACGCCTTGGAGGCGCTGTAGGTGCCGCGGGCGAAGAACGCCGCCACCGACGCCACGTTGATCACCGCCCCCCGGTCGCGCTCCCGCATCCCCGGCAGCGCGGCCAGCGTCAGCCGCAGCACCGCCTCGCAGTGCACCTTCAGCATCCGCAGCTCGTCGGCGACCGGGACGTCGAAGAAGTTGCCGGGATGGCCGAAGCCGGCGTTGTTGACCAGCAGGTCGACCCCCTCGCGCAACCGTCCCTCGACCGCCGTCAGCCCCTCCTCGGTGGCCAGGTCGGCCGGGAGCACCTCGGCCTTCACCCCGTAGCGCAGGCGCAGTCCTTCGGCGGCGGCGGCCAGGCGTCTGTCGTCGCGGGCGACCAGGACGAGGGAGAAACCGTCGGCGGCCAGGCGGCGGGCGAACGCGGCGCCGATGCCGGCGGTCGCGCCTGTGATCATTGCGGTGGGCATGCGTGCAGTCTAGAGACCGCGCCGCCCGGCCCGGTGGTTCCCCGGCTCTCCCGCCCCGCGGCCCTCCCGCCCCGCGAGGGCGACGCGCCCGGCGAGGGCGACAACCGCGGTGGAGCCGTGTCGCAGGACATCATGAGGTGCGTCGCCGATCGATGAATCGATGAAGGGTGAGAACCGTGCCGATCTCCTACCGTGGCGGGGTTGGGCTGGCCGTGCTCGGCGCGGTCCTGATGGCCTGCTCCACGGGCGACCCCGTCGCCTCCGCCGCGCCGTCCGTCTCCACTCCCGCGGCCCCGCCGGCCGAGACCGCCCCGGAGAGCGCCGAGGCCGTCCCACGTGTCCGGTTCACCGAGATCGCCCAGCTGCAGATGCCGGTGGCGATGGCCCTGCGCAAGGGCGACCGGACGCTCTACGTCGCCGAGCAGACGGGACGGCTGCGCGCGATAGCCGACGGCAAGGTCGTGCCGGATCCCGTCGTGGACCTCTCGTCGGAGGTCAGCCGGGGCAACGAGCAGGGGCTGCTCGGGGTGGCCTTCCATCCCCGCGGTGACTTCCTCTACCTGAACTGGACCGACCGCGAGGGGCACACCCACATCACGGAGTGGGCCTTCACCGGCGGGAAGGCCACCGGCCGCCGGGACGTGCTCGTCCAGCGGCAGCCGTACCCCAACCACAACGGCGGCCAGCTCGCCTTCGGACCCGACGAGCTTCTCTACATCGCGCTCGGCGACGGCGGCAGCGGGGGAGACCCGCAGGGCAACGGGCAGAACCTGGGCACCTGGCTGGGGAAGATCCTCAGGATCGACCCGCGCGGCACCCCGTACAAGGTCCCCCGGGACAACCCGTTCGTGGGCAGGGCGGGCGCGAAACCCGAGATATGGGCCTACGGCCTGCGTAACCCCTGGCGGTTCTCCTTCGACCGGAAGACCGGCGACATGTGGATCGGCGACGTCGGGCAGAACGCCTGGGAGGAGATCGACTTCCAGCCCGAGGAGAAGGGCGGCCTGAACTACGGCTGGAACCTCAGGGAGGGCAGCCACCCCTTCAAGGACGGGGCCCGGCCGGGCAGGCTGGTCGACCCCGTGATCGAGTACGCCACGGGGCGCGAGGGCACCTGCTCGGTCATCGCCGGCTACGTCTACCGGGGCAGGAGGATCCCGGGCCTGCGGGGCCGGTTCCTCTACGGCGACTTCTGCGCGGGCTGGGTCAAGGCGGCCCCCGCCGACCGGCCCCGCCGGGCCCAGGAGGTGGGCAGGGTCGAGCAGCTGTCGTCCTTCGGCCAGGACCACGACGGCGAGCTGTACGCGCTCAGCCTGTCCGGCCCCGTTTACCGGCTTGAGGCCGGTGAGCGCTGAGGTCGGACCCCTTAGGGGGCGTGCCTGGAAATTTACGGCAATTCGGATTATCAGCTGACAGTATGGCCGGATGGCCACCGGCCGGCGGTATCGAGCGTCAATGGACGGAGAACAGTCAGCGATCGTTCGGTAAGGGCGGTGAGCTGAACAGGGCGCCTCATGCCGAGGTGGATATAACGGGTTCCGTGGACATGTCGCTCGTATTCCGGGCGGCATTCTCCACGGCCTGAATCATCGCCACGGGGGAGTCTGGAATGGCCAGAGAACGGATGATGTCTATTCTTCTAGCGGCGGCGATCGGGGGTGGATTCGCGCTCGCAACCGCCACGATGGCAACCGCCGAAACCGGGACGCCGACGACGCTCGCCGTTGTCTCGGCGCCCTATCCGCCGGGACCCGTCAACAACAATAACAACAACAACGGCGCCGACCCGACGGATCCGAACTTCGACTGCGACGACGACAGTTGCTGCGACGACAGCAGCAGCTGCTGTGGTGGTGGCGGCTGCCGGGGGATCGTGGAGAAGACCGGCCCGGAGCTGCCGTTCACGGGAGCCCCAGTGGCGGCCGTCGCCACGCTGGGCGGTGGCCTGGTGGCCGCGGGGACCGCCACCACCGCGATCGCCGCACGGCGCCGCCGATCCACCAGTGCCCTCTAGAGGACGGCGCCGAGTCGTCATAACCGGCCTGCTGGCCCCCGTCGCCGTGGTAGCACTGGCGGGGGGCTGGTCGGCCCATCTCGGCCTGAGCGTGCGAGACCACCTGGAGGCCGCCAGGAGCGCGCTGCTCCAGCTGCGCGCGGTGACGAGCACCCGCGACCCCGCCCTGATGGGCCGGGCGCTCGCCGACGCCCAGCGGCACGCGGCCGAGGCGCGGCGGCTCACCGCCGGCGCCTACTGGACGATGATGACCCATGCCCCGCTGGTGGGGGACGGCGCGACGACCGTGCGCGGGCTGGCCGAGACCGCCGCGGAGCTGACCGATGTGCTGACCGCCGTCCAGCGGGCCGCCGCGGCGTTCGTCACGGTCAAGGCCCACTCCCCGGACAGCACGCCGGAGCTGCTGACCGAGCTCGGCGCGGCCGCGCCGGTGCTGGACGAGGCGGCCACCCGGCTCGCCCGGGCGGGCTCCCGCCTGGCGGCCACCCCGGCCGAGACCGGCGTCGACCTGCTGGACCAGGCGCGCGACACCGCGCTGCACGAGGTCGACCGGCTGCGGGGCTGGCTCGCCGGCGCCGCGACCGCCGGCGCCCTGCTCCCCCCGATGCTGGGCCGCGACGGCCCGCGCCACTACTTCCTGGCCTTCCAGACCAACGCCGAATCGCGGGGGACCGGGGGGCTGGTCGGCGCGTTCGGCATCCTGCGGGCCGACCACGGGAAGATCGGCATCAAGCGGCTGTCGGCCAACAGCGGCCTCGCGCCGAGCCTCGCCCCCGTCGCCGACCACGGCCCGGACTTCCTGGCCCGCTACGGGCCGAGCGCGGTCACGCTGCTGGCCAACTCCAACCTCTCCCCGCACTTCCCGTACGCCGCGGCCACCTGGACCGGGCTGTGGGAGCACAACACCGGCCGGCGGCTGGACGGCGCTCTGGCCACCGACCCCGTCGGCCTGTCCTACCTGCTGCAGGTGATCGGCCCGATCACCCTTCCCGGTGGGGAGACGGTGACCGCCGAGAACGTCGTCGACCTCACCGAACGCACCGCCTACGCCCGCTACACCGACCCCGTGGCGCGCAAGCGCTTCCTCATCAGGGTCGCCGGCGCGGTCAGCGAGGCGCTGCCGGAGTCCTTCGCGGAGCCCTCGAAACTGCTGCCCGTCCTGCTCCGCATGGTCGACGAGCGCAGGATCCAGGTCTGGAGCCGGCGGCCGGCCGAGCAGTCGCGCCTGGCGGCGACCGCCGTCGGCGGCGTACTGCCACGGCGGCCGGGGCCGTTCGCGGGGCTGGTGGTCAACAACTCGGCCGGCGGCAAACTCGACTACTACCTGGAACGCTCCCTCGACTACGAGCTGGACCAGTGCTGGGGTGGTCTGCGCTCGGCGACGGTGCGGGTCCGGCTCACCAACGACGTGCCGCGGGGGAGCCTGCCCGGCTACGTCACCAGCCGGCTCGACTCCCCTGAGCGTCCCCACGCGCCCGGCTCCAACCTGCTGTGGGTGTCGCTGTACGCCGGGGTCGGAGCGGAGCTGCGGGCGGTCCGGCTCGACGGCGACCGGATCTCGGTCATCGAGGAGGACGAACGGTCCCACCCCGTCTACTCCACCCTGCTGGAGTTCGCCCCCCGGCAGTCGCGGACGCTGGAGTTCGACCTGATGGAGTCCTCCTCCGGCGCGCCGCCGCTGGTCCCGGTGCAGCCGCTGGTCCGTCCCCAGCACACCAGGGTCGTCGCGGACACCCGGGGCTGCACCCCCTGACGGCGGTGCGGCCCCGCCGCGAAGGACCCCCACCACGGGGCCGCCCCGCCAGGAGGCAGCAAAGGGTAAACAGCGGCGTGCCGTGAGCGGGTGCCCGGCGGGCGCGACCTACCGTCACCCTCATGCAGGGTTCACCGGACAGCGCCGAGACCGTCGATCCCGCGCCGGCCGGACCCGACGGCTCCGGCCGCCGGGATCCGGAGGCCCTCCCCGTGCCGGCCGAGGACGCCGGGTTCCGCATCCTGTACGTCTGCACGGGCAACATCTGCCGCTCTCCGCTGGCCGAACGGCTGACCCGGGCGGCCCTCGGCCCGTGCCCGGCGTTCCAGGTGGCCAGCGCGGGCACCCACGCCGAGCCGGGCAGGCAGATGGCCGAGCGCGCGCAGCGCGTGCTGGTCCGGCTGGGCGGCGACCCCAGCGGGTTCGCCGCCCAGCCGCTGACCTCCGAACTGGTGGCCGCCGCCGATCTCGTGCTGACCGCCACCGCCGAGCATCGCGCCGGATCGGTGGCCAAGCATCTGCCGGCGGCCGCCCGGGCCTTCACCATCGCCGAGTTCGGCGCGCTGGCCCGGGCCGTGCCGGCCGCCGCGGTCACCTGCCACGAGGATCCCGTACGGCGGGCCCGCGCGCTGCTCACCGAGGTGCGGGCACTGCGCGGGCTGGTCCACGTGGACCAGCCCGACATCCCCGACCCCTACGGCGGCTCCCGGCTGGCTTACCGGGCCGCGGGACGGAGGATCGCCACGTCGCTCGCCGTCCCGCTCCGGCTGCTCACGCGTTAGCCGGCGCCTTGACTTCGGCGTCGGAGTCCTTGGCCTTGGCCTTGGCCTTGGCCTTCACCTCGGCGTCGGACTCGTAGCCGTAACCGTAGCCGTAGCCGTAGTACTGGCTGTTCCTGGCCGGAGCGAAGTTCAGGACGGTCCCCACCACGCGGGCGTTGATCGACGACAGCATCTCCGCGGCGCGGGCCACGTGCTCCCGCCGGGTCTTGCCATAGCGCGCGATGAGCAGGGTGCCGTCGCAGACCGCCGCCAGCGTCGCGGCGTCGGTGATGGGCAGCAGCGGCGGCGCGTCGACGATCACCATGTCGTAGCTCTCGGTGAGCTGGGCGAGCACGTTGCGCATCCCGCGTGAGCCGAGCAGCTCGCTCGGGTTCGGCGGGATCTGGCCGCTCGGCAGGACCGCCAGCTCCGCATCCCCCCAGGTCTGGATGACGTCCTGCAGCCGCGCCCTCTCGATCAGCACGTCCGTCAGGCCCGTGGTGCCCTCGATCCCGAGGTAGCGCGGGATGCGCGGGCGGCGGAGGTCGCCGTCCACCAGGATCACCCGCCACCCGGCCTGCGCGAGCGTGATCGCGAGGTTGGCCGCGGTCGAGGACTTCCCCTCACCCGGCAGGCAGCTGGTGATCACCAGCGATTTCGGGTGCCGGTCGACGCCGATGAACTGCAGGTTGGTGCGGAGCGAGCGGAACGCCTCGGCCCTGGAGGAGCGGCCCCGGCTGCGGACGATCAGCGGCAGGCGCCGCGCGTCCCGCTCGTAGCCGATGGTCCCGAGGATCGAGGCCTTCGACGCCTGCTGCAGCGCCTCGTCCGACTTGATGGTCGTGTCCAGGCGGTCGCGGAGGATCAGCGAGCCGACGGCGATCGACAGCGCGATCACCATGGCGAGCCCGAGATTGACCAGCGGCCTGGGGCTGACCGGCGCCACGGGGACGTCCGCCTCGTCCACCATGGTGACCCTGACGGTGGCGCGGCCGGCGGGAGTGGGCCGCTCGATCTGGTCGATCAGCTTGGGGAACTCGACGCCCAGGGCATTGGCCAGCCGCGCCGCCCGCGCGGGGTCGGTGTCGGCGACCGTGGCCCGGATGAGCACGGTGTCGGGGATGGACTCCGCGGTGACGTTCTCCTGGAGGCGCTGGACGTCCTCGCCCGCCGCGATCTGGCTGATCATGCGGCGGCTGGTCAGCAGCTCGGCGTAGGACTGCACCCGCTGCTGGGAGAGCATCCCCGCCTGGTAGGCGGTGGAGAGGCTGCCCTCCCTGTCGTGGCCGGAGACCAGCATGGTGATCGTCGCGACGTATTTGGGAGGCGTGCCGGCGGTCACGACGGACGCCGTGGCCACCGCCAGGAGCAGGGAGAAGACGATGAGCAGCCAGTTCCTGCGCGCGAGCCTTATGTAGTAGAGCAGATCCACTGGATCATCGCCGCCCTTCGTGGATGTTTGTCGCATGGGCCTTGGAACGGCCTGACGGATAGACGTGCACTTTCTGCGGCAGACCGATCAGCATGAGGGCCGTTCCGATCGCGGCGACCGTCGCGATGATCGGGGAGACCCAGCCCAGGGCCGTCATCAGGCCGAGAGCGCCGGTGACGGCCGCGACGGCGGCGAGCGTGAGGACCGTGAGCCGCGTGCTGAGGCCGAGCCGGCGGATGCGGTGGGAGACGTGGTCGGTGCCGCCCTGCAGCAGCGGGCGGCCGGCCCGCTTGCGCGACAGGAACACGACCCCGGTGTCGACGGTCGCGATGAAGGTCGGCAGGAGCAGTCCCGCGACCACCGTGCCCGCACCCTGCCCGGTCATCAGGAGCGCCGCCGAGCAGGCGAGGACGAATCCGATGAACAGCGACCCGGTGTCACCCATGAACACCTTCGCGGGCGCCCAGTTGTGCAGCAGGAAGCCCAGGCTGGCCAGGGACAGGGTCAGCAGGACCAGTCCGATCGCCGGATGGGCGTACACGAAGGCCGTCCCCGCGAGGAAGGCGGCGCTGACCGTCGTGATGGCGCCCAGCGCGCCGTCCATGTTGTCGAGCAGGTTGAAGGAGTTGGTGATCACGACGATCCACAGGACGGTGAACGGAGTGTCCAGCCAGCTCCCGGTCAGCGGCGCCTGGACCCCGCCCAGCACGACCCCGCCGGCCGCCACCGTCTCGACCGCCAGCCGGGTGAACGGGGACAGGGACGAGAGATCGTCGATCAGCCCGAGCAGGGCCACCGCCACGGCGGCGATCATGATCGCGGTGGTCCGGAGATCGGCCAGGCCCAGCGCGACGGCCGTCGGGATGACCGTTCCCAGCATGACCGCGACGCCGCCGAGGTAGGGGATGGGCCGCTCGTGCGCCTTGTAGCCGCCCGGCCGGTCGGTGAAGTCCCAGCGCAGCGCGAGACGCCCCAGCAGCGGGGTGGCTCCGGCGGCCAGCAGGCCGCCGGTCGCGCTCACGATGGCGATAGTGGCGCCGTTCACCGCTGGGACGCCGCCAGATCGGCGCGGGCCTCCGCGATGGTCTCGGCGAGGACGTCGTCGAGCGACCGCCTGGGCACCCACCCGGTGAGCTCGCGGAGCTTCCTGGTGTCGGGGACCCGGCGGGCCATGTCCTCGAACCCCTCCTCGTAGGCCTCGGCGTAGGGGATCAGATCGACCCCGGACGTGCTCCCGGTGAGCTCGGTGATCAGTTTGGCGAGCTCCAGGATGCTCACCTCCTCGCTCGAGCCGACGTTGAAGGTCTGGCCGACCGCGCCGTCGTGGTCGAGCAGCCGCACCAGCGCCTCGACCACGTCCCCGACGTGGGCGAAGCACCGGGTCTGCGTGCCGTCGCCGAAGACGGTGAGCGGGAGACCGCTGACCGCCTGCCGGACCAGACGCGGGATGACCATGCCGTAGGCCGGGCTCTGGCGCGGTCCCACCGTGTTGAACAGCCTGACGACGATCGTCGGCAGGTCGCGTTCCTTGTGGTAGGCGTTGGCCAGGATCTCGTCGACGGCCTTGGCGGTGCTGTAGGCCCACCGCACCACCGCCGGGCTGCCCAGGATGCGGTCGGAGGTCTCGGTGAGCGGCCCGCCGGAGTTCTTGCCGTAGATCTCGCTCGTGCTGGTGAGGAGGATCTTGCGCCGGTAGCGGTGCGCGGCCTCGATGACGATCTCCGAGCCGCGGATGTTGGTCGTCAGGGAGCGCAGCGGCTGCTCGACGATCAGCTTGACCCCGACGGCGGCGGCGAGGTGAACGACCACGTCACATCGGTGGACCAGTTCGTCGACCATGAGCTCGTCGAGGACCGAGCCGTGGACGACGCGCAGCCGGGGGTGCCCGGCCAGGTGGGCGAGGTTGGCGGGCCGGCCGGTCGACAGGTTGTCCAGGATCACGACGGAGTCACCGCGGGCGAGCAACGCGTCGGTCAGATGGGACCCGACGAAACCGCTCCCCCCGGTTATCAGGTAGGTGCTCCCTGCTGAGTTGCTCATCGGCTCTTCCGATCTCATGTGTGACACGTGCTTGTGGATGACGAGGGCACGGCGTCGGACACCCGTGCTGAGCCCTCGCGGCGGCCGGGGCCCTGACTCATGGCCTTCTCGAACCAGGTGACCGTCATGCTGAGCCCGTCGTCCAGCGACACCGGGCGCACGCCGGGGAACAGGCCGGCCAGCAGGCGGGCAGCGGCCTGCGACTGGCGGATGTCGCCCGTCCGGGGCGGCAGGAAGGTCGCCTCGACGGGGCGGCCGAGGACCGAGGCGAGGGCGTCTTTCAAGGTCAGCAGGGAGACGCAGGTCCCGAACGCGAGGTTCACCGGGCTCCCGCTCGTCACCCGGCGGACGGCCGCGTCGGTCAGGACGTCGACCACCGATCCCACGTAGGTGAAATCACGCGCCTGGCTCCCGTCACCGTAGATCGGCACCGGCCGGCCCTGCAGGGCCGCGGAGACGAAGGCCGGGATGACGGCCGCGTAGGCGTGGTCGGCGGCCTGCATCGGCCCGTAGACGTTGAAGAAGCGGAAGGGCAGCACCGGCAGGCCGAAGCTCTCCGCGTAGGCCAGGCCGTACGCCTCGGTCGCGAGCTTGCTGGCGCCGTACGGGCTGAGCGGCCGGGTGGCGAGATCCTCGTGCTTGTGCTGCTCCCGGCAGTCGCCGTACACCGAGGACGACGAGGCGAGGATCACGTGCGGCCGGCTCGCGCGGCAGGCCTCCAGGAGGTGGAGGGTGCCCGTGGCGTTGACGGAGTGCGAGGCCAGCGGGTCGTGCAGGGACCGGGGCACGGAGGGCCGGGCGGCGAGATGGACGACGTGGGTGGCGCCGGCCACGACCTCCGCCAGCAGCTCCCGGTCCAGGATGCTGCCCAGCACGAAGTCCACCCTGACCTCGTCGAGGTTGGCGAGGTCTCCGCTGCTCAGGTCGTCCAGCACCGTGATGCTCTCGACCTCGGGCCGGGCCGCGAGCGCCCGGCACAGATTCGCGCCGATGAATCCCGCTCCACCGGTCACCAGGACTCTCACCTGTTCATCCCTCCCATTATCCCTGTCGTGCCGAGACGATCGCGGTGCCCCGTGCTCAGCGATCGGTAAAGGGCTTCGGTGTCCGCGACGAGGCGTTCCACGGTGAAGGAGGCCCTGGTCCACTGGCGGGCCGCCTCGCCCATCCGGCGGGCGAGCGCGGGGTCGGACAGCAACCTCACGACGTGCTCGGCCAGCTCGCCGGCGGTGGTGCCGGCCAGCAGGCCGGTCTGTCCGTCCCGGACGATCTCGGCGATGCTCCCGACCCGGGTGGAGACGGCCGGGGTGCCGGCCATCCCCGCCTCGATGAGCGTGAGAGGCGTGCCCTCGTTGTCGGAGGTCAGCAGGACCACGTCGGCGGCGGAGTACACCGTCTCCACGTCCTTCCTCCAGCCGAGCAGGTGGAAGGCGTGCCGGAGCGGCCCGATGTCCCGCTCGACCTGCTCGCGCAGCTCGCCCCCGCCGCAGACGACGAAGTGGCAGCCGGGCACCCGCCTCAGCACGGCGTGGGCCGTGTCGACGAACCGGTCGGGCCGCTTCACCTGGGTCAGCCGGCCCACGTACGCCACGACGGGCGCGTCCGGGGGGATGCCCAGCGCGGCCCGGGCGGCCCCGCGGTCGGGGACCGGGCCGAGCCGCACACCGGGGGCGATCACGACGTACTGCTCCGGCCGGCCGATGCCGGCTCCGAGAAGCTCGTCGCGGACCCGGGAGCCGACCGTCACCAGCCGGTCGGCCATGGAGGCCAGGACCCGCTCCGACTGGACGTAGAGCGCGCGCTTGGGGCGCGAGAAGTATCCGTTGAGGAGATGCCCGTGGAAGACGTGGACGCGGGCCGAGCCGACGCCGGACAGGCAGGCGGCCACGCGCCCGAGCGCGCCGGCCTTCGCCGTCCGGGTGTGGACGATGTGCGGCCGGAACTCGCGCATCGCCCGCATCAGCCGGATGAGGGCGAGGTAGTCGCTGGAGGGCCGGATCGACCGGCCGAGGCCCGGGATCAGGTGAACGCGCACCGCCGATCCCTTCAGGTCGAGGTGGTCGCCTTCGGCGGCGCCGACGTGGCCCGTGTAGAGGCGGTGATCGAACTCTTCGGGATTCAACCGCTCGGACAGTCCCATCACCTGGGTGGCGGGGCCGCCCACGTTCATCCGGGCGATTATCTCCATGACGCGAATCCGGCCGTCTGGCTTCATGAGGGCTCCTCGACACTGGGCCAGGTACGTCGGAGAAGCTAGCCCGGGATTCGCCCCGCTTCATCGCTGCCGTCACGGTGGCGGCGAAATGTTTCCATATTCCGTACCCGCTCATGATCGAGTCAGCTTATTTGGGGCACTTGGTAAGCCGTGGGTCGTCTCGGTGATTCAGCGTGTCGTCCTTGATAGGACATCCCGGTTGGTGGACCGTGGCGCCTGTGAATTTCAACCAGGTCAGTGTGACCGACCTGATAAACGGTAATGTCGGGCAGGGGCGGATATTCCATACGAATATCTGGTTCAAGAGCGTGAATAATGCCCGCTATGAGAGCTTGCTGCCCTATCTCGGCCGCGTGGACAACCTGCTGCTGGTCTGTTCCGACCGGCGCGTCATGCGCGGCCTCCAGTTCCGTGCGCTGAACTCCACGATCGGCGTCCACGGCCGTGCCCTGTTCGGCATGGCCGCCCGGGCCTACCGGTATGGGTTCGTCACCAACACCAGGCACCTCCCCTATGTCGACTTCCCGGTCGTGGTCGACATGGACGATCCGTTCTTCACCGAGCGGGAGGTCTCGGCGCTCCGCTCAGCCAGGCGGGTCGCCGCCCTGGTGGTGACCAACGAGGCGGCGGCTGACCGCTACCGGGAGCTCGGACTGACCTGCCCTATCCATGTCATAGGCCACGGGCTGCGCCCGTCCGGGCCCGACCCCGCCGCCGCCCGGAAGATGCGCGAGCGGAAGCGGCCGGGCGAGCTGACCGTGGGCTACGTCGCCGCCTGGCATCTGACCGGGACGGACCGGGGCTCCGACGACCTCTACAACGTGGACCACCTCATCGACGAGCTGTGGCCCCCGGTGGTGGCCGCCTGCCCGCGGGCACGGCTCTGGCTCGTCGGCGGCGTCGGCAGGGCCCTCGGGCGCAAGCTTGAGCACAGGCAGGACATCGAGCTCGTCGGGCACGTGCCGGCCGAGCAGGTGCCCGCCTGCATGGCCGCCTTCGACGTCGGGATATACCCCCGCCGGATCGCGCACGAGCGCTCGTCGATCAAGGTGGCCCAGTCCGTCGGCTGCGGCGTGCCCGTCGTCGGATACCGCGGGGTCCCGACAGAGCTGATCAGCCGGCTGGAGTGCGGCCTGACGGTGGACTCGGCCGGCGACTTCACGGCGGCACTGGTGCGCCTGCTCGACGACGGGCCGCTGCGGGCGAGGCTGTCGGCCAGAGCCCGGGCGGCGGCGGCCCAGGTCGACTGGGACGTCCTGGGCGACACATACGCGCGGCTCCTGGACGAGGCGCTCCCGGCCTGAGGGAACGCTGAGGGACAGGGTCCGGAGATCTCGCGGGCAGCGGGACACGGGCGCGACCGCGCCCCGGGGACCCTCCCGGGGCGCGGCGTCCCCGTCGTCCCCGCTCGCCGGCGTGGACCCCCCGATCCGCGCCGGCGGGCTCACCCGTCGGCGGTCACCAGCTTCCGCAGCAGGACGAGCCAGCAGCCCGAGCCGGCGACGGCGAGGGCCAGCGACCCCCACCCGAAGGCGAGCGAGATCTGGACGGCGCCCGTGGCCGTCCAGCAGGCGGCCGACAGCAGGGCGAGCAGGAGGACGCCCTCGGCGGCGAGGTAGGTCAGCCGCCAGCCCGGCCGGCCCAGTGCCAGGGGCAGCACCTTCGACCACGACATGCTGCCCTTCACGCACGCCACGCCCAGCAGCAGCACCGCCGTACCGCCGGCTCCGGCGTACTGGGCGCCGTAGACCAGGCCGAGCACGTCTCCGGTGATCGGGGCCGCGACGGTGAGCGCGACCACGCCCACCGCGGCGAGCAGCAGCGTCGCGCGCACCACGTCCCGCCTTATGAGCCCCCTGTCTCCCACCGCGGCGGCCTGGGCCAGCCGGGGGTGGAGCATCGAGGCGACCGGGCTGATCAGGGTCGTGTAGAGGCGGCTGGGCGCCGAGGCGAGCTTGAGAACGGTCACGAGGGCGGGGTCTCCGAGCAGGCCCGCCAGCGCGAGGACGCCCGACTCGGAGGCCGCCGCCACCGACGTCCCCGCCGACGCCTTCGCGGTGAAGGCGACGAGGCCGGCCGGCAGCGGGACCCGGGTCACGGCCGGCCCCACATGGGTGAGGACCGCCCGCAGGGACAGCCTGCCGAGCACCACGGCCGTCACGACGGCGCCCACGGCCTGACCGGCCAGGTAGGCCGCCGGGCCGCCGGTGAGCAGGCCGCCCAGCGACAGCGCCGACGACAGGACCGCGCACCGCAGGCGCACGACCCCGAGGTCGCGCAGGCGGTCGGCCAGGGCGAAGGCCGCCCCCGCCGCGCCGGTCGACGCCGCGGCCCCGCCGGAGACGGCCGCGAGGGCGAGCATGAGCGCGAGGCCGCCGCCGGCCAGGCCCAGCAGCCATGCCGCCAGCACCACCAGCAGGCCGAGGCAGCCCGCCGCCGCGCCGATCGCCACATCCCAGCGCAGCAGCCGGGTGAACAGCGCCGAGCCCTGCCCGCTCCGCTGCTGCTCGATGGGGACGAACCGCTGCGCGGCGTCCTCCAGGCGAGGATCCAGCAGCAGGAACCAGACGCCCGACAGCGCCTGGGCGAAGATGACCTGACCGGACTGCTCGGTCCCCCCCAGCCGGATCAGGACGGCCAGGCTGACCATGGACAGCACCGCCTCGCCCTGGCCGGTGGCGGTGAGCGAGGTGAAGGTCCGCAGGTGCCGCCGGCCGGGCGAGCGTATGTGGTGGATCACGCGTTCGAGCAGAGCCGTCATGACCGGGGACAGACCTCGTCGTACAGCCTGTCGAACCACTCCGCGGTCCGCCTGACGTCGACGAGGTCGGCGCTGTCGGCCGCCGCTCGCCGGAGGGAGGCGTGGGTCTCGGGACGCATCGCCCGCAGGATGGCCGCGGCGAGTTCGCCGGAGTCCCCGGGTGGGGTGAGAAACCCGTTCCGGCCGGAGACCACCAGGTCGGACACCCCCCCGACGTCCGTGGAGACCACCGGCACACCGGCGGCGAGCGCCTCCATGACGACCACGGGCAGCCCTTCGTGGGAGGAGCTGAGCACGAGGAGGTCGGAGCAGGCGATCAGGCGCCCGGCGTCCGGCACGTGCCCGATCAGGCGCAGGCCGTCCAGCCCCAGGGCGGCGACGCGTCCGGCCACCTGACCGCCCAGGGGACCGGACCCGGACAGCAGGAACAGCGCGCGCGGGTCCTCGGCGAGAACCTTGCCGGCGGCCTCGATGAGCAGCCCGTGGTTCTTGGCCGGCCGGAAGTTGGCCACGTGCGCGATGAGGAAGGCGCTCTCGGGGACGTCCCATTCCCGTCTGACCCGCTCCGACTCCAGGGCCCAGCGGCGCTGCCTGTCCACGCTGACCCCGTGCACCCGGGTGCACAGCGCGCGGGCGCCCCAGCTCGTGGAGGCGTGGGCGACCTGGGGGGAGACGGCGACGGTCCGGGTGTCCAGCCATCCCGTCGCCCGGTCGAGCAGCAGGGTCATGGTGCGGTAGCGCACGTTGTGCACGGTCGTGACCAGCGCAGGGCGGGGTCGCCACAGGCGGGAGGCCGGACGCAGCAGCGCCGCGGGGAGCGGGGAGTGGAAGTTGAGCACGTCGGGCGCCAGCCGCCGGACCGTCCGGACGAGGCCGGCCGGGCGCGCGGACGAGCTGAGGTCGACCACGTCCACACCGGCTGACCGCAGCAGGTCGGTGAGGTTCGGCGTGGCGGCCCGCCGGCACACGACGGTGTAGCGCTTGCCGGTGGACGGCGCGGCGAGCAGCCGCTCGACGAGCAGGACCTCGGCGCCGCCCACGTCCAGTGTCTTGATCACTTCGCAGATGTGCGGGCCTTTCACGACGCCGCCCCGGCACGCCGTGGTCTCCGAGCGTTCATGAGCTCCCCGTACCATTCCTCGACCCGCGCCGTCACCAGCGGCCAGTCCAGTGCCGCCACCGCCCGCCTGCCGCGTTCGACCATCCGGAGCCGGAGCCCCTCGTCCTGGAGGACCGAGCGTAAGAGCGCCACCAGCTCCGGCGTGGATCCGCTGGGGAAGCTGAGATAGGCGCCGTCGTCGGCGACGACCGGTCCCAGCGAGGCGTCCGACGACACGATGACGGGGGTGCCCAGCGCCAGCGCCTCCAGGGCCGCGGTGGGTATCCCCTCCCCGACGGCGGGCAGCCGGCGGGAGGCCAGCACGAAAGCCTGGGCGCGGCTCACCAGCGCGTAGGTCTGGTCGGCGGAGAGGGGCCCGGCGAACTCGATGCCGGAACCGGTCCCCGCGAGCCGCCGGAGCCGGGCGCGTTCGGCCCCGTCTCCCGCGATGACCAGGCGGGCGCCGGGCAGGCCCGCGCGCAGCGCGTGGAACGCCTCGATCAGCAGCGCGTGGTTCTTCACCTTTGCCAGGGAGCCGACGCTCACGACCAGCCCCGGCTCGACGGGGTGCCGTCCCCGGAACCCCTCCAGGTGGGGGATGTCCAGGCCGCTGGACATCGTGCGGATCCGCCGGGCCGGTATCCCGGCGGCGAGCAGGTCGTCCCGCGGGCGGGCGCCCAGGGCGATGAACCCGTCGACGTGGCGGAAGGCCCAGGGCATGACGCGCCGGTGGCGCACGGTGAGGGCGCCGTGGACGGTGACCACGAAGGGGACCCCGAGCCGCCGTACGGCGGGCCCGAGGGCGAGCGCCTCGCAGTGGTCGCCGTGCAGGTGGACGAGGTCGACCGGTCGCGTGCGCCGGAGCGCACGCGCGCACTCGGCGGCGAAGGCCACCACGTCGGACCTCCTGGAGGCCAGCCGGCCGAGGAGGCAGGGGGTCAGCGGCAGCCGCTCGGCCCCCGGCGGCGCCTCGCCCCGGCGGTGGGCCACGACCACCTGGTGCCCGTTGAGGATCTGCTCCCGCGTCAGGCGTTCGATGTGGCGTTCCTTGCCGCCGGGCTCGGGCGGCAGCCGGTATCCGACACGGAGGATCCTCATGTCATCTCCTCCTGAGGGAGTCTTCGGCGACGACGCCCTGGATGAAATCGGCGAAGCGGTCGATCATGAGCTCGAAGTCGTGGTGCTCGCTGACGTAGCGGCGCGCGCCGTTCCCCATCTGCCGGGCGCGCTCGGTGTCCGTCAGCAGCGTGGTGATCGCCTCCGCCCAGTCGCGGGCCTGCGCCGGAGCCAGCAGCCGGCCGGCCTCGGGGCCGACGATCTCCCGGTGCGCCGGTATGTCGGAGCAGAGCACCGGCAGGCCGCAGGCCATCGCCTCCAGCACCGCCCGGGGCTGGCCCTCCGACCAGGAAGGGTGGGCGAGGACGCGCGCGTGCTGGAGCACCGAGACGACCTCCGCCTGCG
Organism: Streptosporangium sp. NPDC048886; assembly: GCF_055586905.1. Taxonomy (NCBI): domain Bacteria; kingdom Bacillati; phylum Actinomycetota; class Actinomycetes; order Streptosporangiales; family Streptosporangiaceae; genus Streptosporangium; species Streptosporangium sp. NPDC048886. Next base: position 3,726 of record NZ_JBVJHH010000054.1, on the reverse strand, counting down.
GTACGGCGCCGCGGAGCTCGACGTGGTCCTCGATGCCGAGGGCGCGTGCCTGTCCGAGCAGCTGGGAGCGGGCCGGTCCCTCGCCGAGGACGACCAGCCGCGCGTCGGGGACGTTCTCCAGGACGCGCGGCCAGGCCCGCAGCACGGTCGCGTGGTTCTTGAGGTGGAGCAGGCTGCCGACCATGACGGTGTGGATCGGTTTCAGGCAGGGGGCCGGGGCGGGGGCGAACATCCGGGTGTCCACGCGGCTGGCCACGTGGATGACCGGGCGCCGCGTCAGCCGCTGAGCCCGCTCCCGCAGGCCCCGGCGCACCACGCGTACGGCGGAGGCGCGGTGCACGGCCGCCCGCGAGACCACGGCGAGCGCCGCGCGTTTGAGCGGCCCGCCGTACTCGGGTCCCGGATCCAGCACGTCCCCCTGGATCTGCACGATGTGCGGGGTGGTCCGCCGGGTGCGCGACAGCTCCGCCGCGACGGCGGCCAGCGGGTCACTCGACATCAGCACGTCACCGCGGGCGCGCAGGCCGTGGTCGATCACGTGGCGCGCCTCGCGGAGGAGGACCGGCCGGGAGCCGTCCGGGACGCGGTACAGGCGCACGGGGTCGAGGTCGACGAAGCCCGCGGCGGCCCCTCCGGCGGGGACGATCACGTTGTACGGGGCGCCGAGACGTTCGGCCAGCGCCAGCGCCGGGCGGAGGTTGACGTCGTCGGCGTGCAGGTCGTGGGCCCAGGGGCTGGAACCGACCAGGGTGACGGAGACGGGTTTCACAGGAGGTCCTCCAGCATCCGAGCGACTCGCTGGGGGGAGAACTTGTCCCGGGCTCTGTCCCGGAGCCGGCCGCCGAGGGCGTCGCGCTCGGCCCGGGGCAGGCCGGCGAGCTCGACCACGCCCGCGACCAGGGCGGCGAGGTCTCCGACGGCGCAGACGAAGGGGTAGTCCCGGCCCACCACGTCCACCGAGCCGCCCGCGCCGGTCGTCACGACGGGCAGCGCCGAGCTCATCGCCTCCAGCAGCACGCGGGGGAAGCCCTCCTCGTAGCTCGGCATGAGGAAGCAGTCCGCGGCGCCGTACAGGTCGGGCAGGTCGAGGTTGGGGACGGCGCCGAGGACGTGCATGTTCGGACGTCCGGCGGCCAGCCGGTCGAGGTGACGGCGGTCGGGGCCGTCCCCCACCACGACCAGCCGCACCCGGTACGGCAGCGCGGCGTCGACGGCGTCGAGGAGCCGGGCCAGCAGCCGCGTCCCGCGCCGGAAGGAGAGCCGGTGGACGAAGAGGATGACGAAGTCGCCGTCGTCCCACCCGTGCCGGCGGCGGACCTCGGAGCGCCGCGCGGGGGCCAGGGGAGTGAAGCGATCACTGTCGATGTCGTTGTACAGCAGGCGCATCCTGCCGGCGGGCACCCGCCACCGCCTGCGCATGACCGGGACCATCGTCTCCGGGCCCGTGACGAAGGCGTGGACGCACCGCGCGAGGACATAGTTGAGCCCGTCGTCCAGCCGCCGCCGGACGGTCTTCCTGCGCCCCGGCTCGATCAGGTCGGCCGTGCCGCTCCGCCACAGGAATATGCGGGGCCGGAAGATCGGGTAGGTCAGCACGAGCACGATGAGCAGCAGGCGCGAGTAGCGCAGGAAGTAGGTCCGGTAGCCGGCCCGGTGGCAGGTGCGTATCGCGCGGACGCAGTTGAGCAGCCGGGCGGGCCGGGTGCGGCCCAGCACGGGGACGACCATGCGCACGCCCGGCAGTTTCCCGGGAGGCGTGCCCCGCTCGACCAGCGCGACCAGGTCGGCCCGTTCCCCGAGCGCCTCGAGAAAGGCGGGAAGGTGCGCGAAGTGTTCCGTCGCGTCGACCGAGAGATGGGGAATGGCGTAGACGATTTTCGGCCGGGCGCGGGAGTGCACGGCATCTGTCGTGATCACGGACGTCATCATCGCAATCAGGAATGCTCGTAGCGGCACGGCACTCCGTCTGTCAGGGATATTGCGCGATCATTACGCTGTCATTGATCCGGCCAGTGCCGACCTGGTCCGATGGCCTGGTCAGGCGCCGGGTGACAAGCGGCGCGTAGGCATATATCCGGTCCGGCCCAATGCGATTGTTCCGGATTCATATATGCGATTCCCCCGTTGGGTGTGCCCCGAGTGTCTCTTCCGTGGCGACACGCGAAGGAAACAGAGAGTACATGGCCATTGCTCTCTGTACAGTCGCTGAGGTGCTGATCGAACAGCAGGTGCCGAGAGGGGGGCTCGTGATAGCGCCCGATGGGAGCCGTTCACGGCCGGTCCAGGTGATCCCGGCGCGGCCGACGGCCGCCGAGGCGGTCGCGGTGGTCCGCGGGCCGGTGGTGCGGCGGTGACCGCGCACCGCTGGACGGTCCCGGGGAGATTGCGCAACCTCTGCTTGGCCGTGGCGATATCCGGGTCGGCCGCCCTGCTCAGCGCCATGGTCGCGCGGGACCAGACCGAGGTCCTCGGCTGGGCCGCGCTGCTCGTCGGCGTCCCGCTGTTCGTCTTCGCCGCGCCGGCCCGGCTCATCGTGTGCGTCATGGCCTTCTGCGTCCTGACCGTGACCGCGGTGTGGCCCACGCTGACCTCGGTGGGAGGCGTGGACGTCAACGCCGGGGACGCCCTTCTGCTCCTCACCGCCGTGGCGGCCCTCGTCCGGGCGAAGGTCGGCACGCGCCACGTGCTCATCATCGCCATCGCCCTCTTCGTCGCCTTCGGAGTGGCGCGGAGCGAGTTCTCCGGGGCGGTGGCCTTCCTCCGCGTGGTCGAGCCGCTGATCGCGGGGGTCGCGGTGGGCCTGTACCTGCGGCCCGGCGCGGACCTCTGGCGCGACGCGCGCTGGATCTGCGTACTGATGATCGCGACGGTCCCCCTGGTCAGCGACTTCGACGGCCGGTGGGCGGGGTTCCCCGGCGGCCCCAACGAGATCGGGCTCGTCTCCGCCGTCGTGACGGTGCTCGGCGCCGCGGAGCGGAACCGAGCCGTCAAGCTGCTCCTGATCGGGGCCGGGCTGACAGGGCTCGTCGGCAGCAAGGGAATCGCCGCGACGGTCGCCCTGATCGCCGGACTCGTCATGCTCACCCGGGTGTCGCGCTCCGGCTGGCTCGCGAGAATGCGCATGAGGCGGGTGCACCCGCTGGTGATCGTCCTGGTCGGCATCCTCGCCGTCACGTTCGTCCCGATCATCCGTCCGGACCTGGCGACCACCGTGGACATCCACGCGGCCCAGGCGGGGGTCTTCGGGCAGCTGTTCGCCAAGTCCGACCCGCTGGTGGGCTCGGGGTGGGCCGTCGTCGACCGGGGCGCCTTCGCCTTCACACCCTATGAGGGCCTCCATGACGTCTATCTGGACGTCACGGCCTACCTGGGTCTCGTGGGGATCGCGCTGCTGGTCCTGCTGCTCTGGCTCGCCATGCGCGCGGCCGATCCGCTCACCCGCGCCGTCCTCGCCAGCGTCGCGGTGTGGTTCAACACCACCGGCGCCTTCCCCGGGCCCGGCTGGGGCATCCTCGGACTGGTGATCGCGGCCGCGCTCTGCCACGCGCGGCTGCGCGCGGCGGGGCCCGCCGGCCCGGCCGGCGTCCCGGTGCCGGAGCTCCCGCACGACCGGGCGCGGCCCTGCCATGATCTGTCTGAAGGGTCGGCAAGGACATCGGAAAACGCGGGTGTCCGGCCGGGTTGAAGATCGTTGTGTCGGCAGACTCGCGTGTATGGCCAGGACTC
>NZ_JBVJHH010000053.1:0-55365 GCF_055586905.1 Streptosporangium sp. NPDC048886 | reverse complement strand
AGAAGCCAGAACCAACCAGAACCCTCATCAGCGGACAGCCACCTCGCTAGCCCAACTATGATCAACCATTGTTCGGACCACCTCCTTTCGGCGTGCCCCGAGACTACAAACCCAGGTCGGAGCGAGGCAAATCTTTTTTCGCCCACCCCGTGGCCTACCCGCCGGACCCCACCTACGCCCTGCTCAGAGGCCCGATGGGAACAGAATGGGAACACGGCGTAAATGATCACGCCTCACGCCGCTTCGCCCCGGGCCCCTGCACCAGCGTCAGCACCCGCTCGGCCGCCTCGTCATGCACCGCCGGCCGCACGTGCGTGTACAGGTCGTGCGTGATCCGGGTGTTCGCATGCCCCAGCTGGTCGGAGACGACCTTCACGTCCAGCCCCGCCTCCATCGCGAGCGTCGCCGCGGTGTGCCGGCCGTCGTGCAACCGGATCACCGGTAACCCCGCCTGCCTGGCCACCCGCTTGAACCCTTCGCTGACTCGTTCTGGGGAGATCGGCTCACCGGTCGGCCGGGCGAACACCAGGCCGTGGTCGACGTAGCTGCCGCCGGCCGCGAACCGCTCGCGCCGCTGCGCCTCGCTGTGCGCCTCCAGCAGCCGCACCGTCTCAGCGTCCAGGGAGACGGTGCGGCGGCCGGCCGCGGTCTTCGGCGTGTCGATGACGATGCTGTCGCCGAGCTGCAGCACGGTCTGCACGATCCGCATCCGGCCCGCCGCCAGGTCGAGGTCCGGCCAGCGCACCCCGCACGCCTCGCCGCGGCGCAGGCCCCGCAGGAGCGCCAGCCGGTACAGCAGGCCCAGCGGGTCGCCGGCGGCCGCCTCCAGGAACGTCGCGACCTGTTCGGGGGACCAGACCTGCGCCACGTGCCGCTCGGCGGGCGGCAGCTCGACGCCGAGGCAGGGGTTCCACTCCACGCCCATCCGCCGGGTCACGGCCCAGTTGTAGGCGCTGCGCAGCGTCTGCAGGATGTGGTGCTGGGTGCGCAGGCCGACGACCTTGTGCCGCTGCCGCACATCCCCAGGCAGGTGCGGGGCCCGCTCCTCGGCGCGGGCCGCCCTGATCTCGGCGTTCCACTCCTCGATCGTGTCGAACAGCGCGTCGACCTGGGTGACCCGCAGCCGGTCGCGGGGGATCGTCCCGAGCTGAGGGATCAGGTAGTGGTCCAGGTGTTGCCGCCAGGACCGGCGCGAGGACGCCTTCTTCGCCCGCTTCGAGGCGTACCACTCCTCCAGGAGCTCGGCGACCGTCGCCGTGGTGGCGGCGAGTTCGACGCCCATCCGCAGGCGGCGCTGTACGGTCTCAACGTCGGGCAGCTCCTGGCCGCGCTTGATCTCGAAGATGAGGTCGCCGATCCGGCGGCGCATCCGCTCGTCATCGCGGGCGAGCTTCACCAGATCAGCGACATGGGCGAATGCTTGCTGGGCGGCGGTCTTTGTTGCGTAGCCGAACCGTTTCAATTGCCGGTTGAGCTGTGCTGTGGTGTCGAGGCGCGTGGCGAATCCGAATGTCCCGTGCTTGCGTTTCGACAGGTCAGGGCATGCGGAGTTAAGCGGTTTCCCGGTTTCGGGATCTTTACAGCCGCACCTTTTTGGATATGACGCGCGCAAAATCTGATTTCCGGCCACAGCGACCTCCTACATGTAGGCGGCGACGAGGGGGAACTGAGGAACCGCCGCCGTCGAATGGGCCGCCAGTTCATCAGCAACGTCCTGCGGCATGAGGCCAGGACGGACATATACGTCGGTCTGGCCCTCATCCATGTCGATGTAGACCATCTGGCCGCCAGGGATGTCGCGTTCGAGGAAGTAGCGGATCGCGTAGGGGCGTCCTGGCACGACGAGAGAGGCCAGGCGCGGCAGCACCTGACCTCCTTGACGCTCTAGCTCACGTACGACCTCAGGGCTGACGAGTACGTCATCCCTAATCATGAAAACAATTCGCGTTGGTCGGATAATGGCGCTCACCAGGCCCGACATCACCTGTCTCGGGTCGACGAGACACACAGTGACGGGAGAAATAGGGGGAATCCTGTGAGCGCCGTGAGCCATATGCCTCTCCGCGTACTGGGGTATCCGGGAGGCCGATTCTTACCCTTTTCCCCGATGTTTTGTTGTCCGAAACGCCCAAACCCCCCCTCAGTAAGCGGATTGTGTCCGACTTGTTACACTGGGCTCACTCGACCCATTGCCGTGCCAAATCCTCCATAGCCCGCACAAACTTCGCGCGTCGCTCCGGAGTCATCTCCCGCGGCACCGTCACCACCTCCTGTGTCTCCGGATCCACCTGAACCATGACCACCTCGACACCCAGCCACTGCGCCGCGGCCGCCTCCGTGAGCTTCCGAAGGGGAACACCCATCCCCACCGCAAGAGCACGTAGACGCCATAGCTCAGGGGCGCGAGCCATCCGCCCGTGCGCGAGTTGATCTATCCAGGAGTGCAGCAGGGTCCGATCACCCTGGGGCTCATGGCACCGTTCGGCGAGTTCCCGCAGGCTCTGCCCGCTGGACTCAAGGTGCTCTTTCACTAGCCGGCTGAGGGGTTTGTTGCTGCCGGGAGTCCCACCACTCTGCGGCGGCGTCATCTTGGTCTGATCTTCTCCTGTCTTGACTACTTGTCTGTCTGAACGGACGACACACTGTCATGTCAGTGTTCTACGACATCCGGCCTGAGACAACCGGATGTGGAGAGTAAACCAGGCCAGGCTGGTAGGCGTCGCCCCCCTAAGTTGCCGGACATTGCCGGAAACCTCTGGACGCTGCTGCCGATGCGCGCTACTGTCCTATTATTCGGACAACAAAACGCCGACGGAGAGCACGCACACATGCCAGCACGCCCCCAGATGCGACCCCGCGACCACAACCGCCTCAGCGAAGCAATGAGCGAAGCAGGCTACAACACGGTGCAGCTGGCCAATCGGGTCGGCCTCACCAAGCAGTACATCGCCTTGCTCGTCGCCGGCCGACGCGGTTGCCGGCGAACCACCGCCGAGGCCATCGCGGAAGCCCTGGGGCTGCCCATGCGCGAACTTTTCATCAACGTGTCGTCCGAAATTTCAGACAACGAAACGGAGGACGATGTGACCGCCACCACCGAGGAGGACCCGTACCTCCTCTTCCCCGAGGTGTGCGAACTCACCCGCACCAAACCCGGCACCATGCGCGAGCTACGGCTCAAGAAGCAGGGCCCGCCCTTCTTCAAGCAGGGCCGCGTTCTGAAGTGCCGCAGGTCCAAGGCCCTCGAGTGGATGCAGTCCCACGAGCAGGACGCCGAGTAGCCCCCCTGACATGCCGCGAGGCCCAGCCGTGCAGGGCCAGACCTCGCAGACCCGCAATCCCGAACTGAGAAAGGACGCGAGCCGTGACCAGTCTCGCAGAATCCCCACCCACCACCCCCGCCGATTCGGTCACCGTGATGACCGCCGTCGAGCTCGCCGCGTTCGCGAAGCGGCTGACGACCCTGACCATCACCCCCGGGGAGCGGGCCGTCGTGCTCGGCCTCCTGGGCGAGGCGATGCAGGCCGTGTTCGACACCGCCGCGGGCATCGCGAACACCGTCGCCGCCGAGCACACGACGCTGATCGGCACGACCGCCGACCCGGTGGTGACTGCGACCGACGAGGCCGGCGAGTACGCCGCCAAGACGCGGGACGCGTTCCACCGTGCGACGGAGGCCGTTGAGGACCTCACGCAGGAGCGTCAGGCCCTGATCGACGCCGGCGAGTTGCCCGGACCGGATGGCAGGTGCATGACGGCGTCGGCGCGGGAAGCGCTGGCCTACCTGCAGGAGCGTCTGGCCGGGCCGCAGGGGGTGGCCCAGTGACCGCCCCCGTGATCGAGGACCTCCGCGCCCGCGTGGCGGCGCTGCTCTCCGCCGAGAAGCCTGATGCCCCGGCCCGCCTGCGGGTCATTCGTATCGCCGCTGATCTGCAGGTCGGCGACTTGCTGCACCTCGGTGGCGACGTCGAGGTGACGGTCACCCGCCTGAACCCGCCCACCCGGGCGGAGGCGCTGGCCTGCGGTCGCCGTGAGGTGTGGTCGCTCGGCTCCTGCTGGCCGATGGACGCCGGCGACCCGGTGACGGCCCGGCCGCGCGAGACCACCCAGGCGGTGACCGCATGACCGAGTACGCGGTGATGTACACCGACCAGAGCGGCGAGCGGGCTCTCGCCTACAACCCGGCCATGGCCGACCCGGCCGACCGCAACGACGCCGACCTGCGCGCCCGGGTGCTGCGCACCTGGCAGGAGGACCGCGGCATTCCCCAGGACGCCACCCTCGTGCGGCGGACGTCGGCCAGCGCGGAGTGGGAGGACGACCCGAAGTGGGCCGCCGAGATCGCCGCGTGGAACGCCCACTGCGATGCCGTCGACGCCGAGCTCGCCAAGGCCGCCGAGCAGACCGAGGGCGGTGAGGGCTAATGAGGCTGCCGAACGACTGGGACGCCGAGCGGGGGTCCGGCTGGTGGGAGCTCCACCACCTGATCCACACCCCATGCGGTTACCGCACCGGCATGGCGTACGACCTGATCTGCAACGAGTCGGATGTCCGCCGCATCGTCTACGGCCACAAGTGCGATGGGGGCGAGAGCTGATGGTCGCCGTTGATCTGCACGCCCGCATGCTCGTCTCCCACCCCGACTGGTGCGGCGGCCACCCGGTGCGCATCCTGGCCGCTCATCCCACCCCGGGCGGGGTCGGTGTCCGCTACCAGGACGTGCAGGCCCATGGCCACGCTCACACGGTGACGGTCCCGCTGGGGTTCGAGTTGGACCTCATCTCCGGCGGCTGCCAGGCCGGGAGGACCCGATGATCGGCCCCTACCACTACGGCCTGGCTGAGCACTACCTGGAGGAGGCGGAGGGCTTCTACATCGCCGGCGATTTCCAGAGGGCTGAGTACCGGATTCGTCTCGGTCATGCCCACGCGACGCTCGCCCTGGCCGCCGCGACCGCGCTCCTCGGTCCCGTCGCCAGCACCAGCTACGACGACGCCGACCTCGACGCCTGGCGCAAGGCCGCTGGCCAGCAGCCGCAGGGCGGTGCCCAGTGACCAGCATCCGCGACCTCGTCGCCCAGACCCGCCTCCCTGGCGACACATCCATCCTGAGCGTGCTCCGGCTGACCTGGCACGTGCTCAACCCGCTGGCCGACGCCGGCCTGACGACCGTGGGCCGCCTCGCACAGCAGACAGACGACGACCTGCTCGCCCTGCCGGGCGTCGGCAAGCGCCGCCTCGAGGCGCTGCGGGCCGAGCTGGAGCGGGTCGCCCGCGAGCTGAAGGACGGTGCCCGGTGACGGCCCGCCACCCGCGTCCGCCGGCGCCGACGTGGTTCGAGACGTACGTGCTCGCCCACGTCGCCGCCTGGCGCGCCTCCACCGCCCGGCATGAGGCCGACGCCGCCCGCTTCCTGGCCGAACTCGACGGCGACACCCGCCGCGACCCCTACGCCGACGGGAGGACCGCATGAGCCACCCCGACGAGCCGCCGCTCGACCCCGCCGACGAAGAGGCCTACCGCGACGAACAGGCCGACTACGACGGCCACCTCCCCGACGAACCCGCCGACGACGAGCCTGAGGAGCAGGCATGACCACGCACTTCAAGGCCGGCGACATCGTCAACGTCGCCATCAAGGGCGTCCGCGTCGTCAACCACCCGTCGACCCGCTTAGTACGGATCGCAGATGAGCACGGCGACGTGTTCGACATGCCGCCCCAGGCCGCCATCACCCGCCCAAGCGAAGCAGACGTTGACGACCGCATCGCCGCCGCGCTCACCGTCCTCGACGGGATGGAGGCCGAGGGCTACATCCAGCCGTACGTCGCAGCCGGGGTGCGAAAGGCCGTCGGTGAGCCGCCCAGGCACTGGCCGCCGCAGCCCGGCGACGTGTGGAGCGAAGAGAACCCGTTCAGTCCGCTCTGGTTCGCGCAGCTCAACGGCGAAGACGGCCCAATCATCATGGCGCCACTGCACGGCGGACCGAAGGGGAGCCGGGCGCTGACACCGGATGAGCTGCTGGAGTCCTCCATCCAGCTCTCCCTCGCTTACCGCAAGGACGGCAGCCGGTGACCGCCACCCTCCCCGACCTGGACGCACTCATCACCGAGGCCGGCGTCTATGACATCCCCGAGCACGTCTACCACGCTGACCCCGTCCCCGGCCGCTCCCTGTCCAGCACCGGCGCCCGCCGACTCCTCCCGCCGAACTGCCCGGCGATCTTCCGCCATGAACAGCTCAACCCGCCCGCCCCGAAGAAGGAGTTCGACCTCGGCACCGCCGCCCACAAGCTGGTGCTCGGCTCTGGACCCGAACTCCGGCTCGTCAACTACGAGCGGTGGGACACCAAGAAGGCGAAGGACGAGGTTGCCGAAGCGCGGGCGGCCGGGGCGGTCCCTCTAAAGCGTGCCGAGTACGACCAGGTGCACGCCATGGCTGATGCGCTCCGCCAGCACCGGGTCGCTGGCGCCCTGTTCGATGCCGCCTACGGCCGCCCCGAGCAGACCCTCATCTGGCAGGACGAGCAGACCGGCGTCTGGTGCCGGGCCCGCCTCGACTGGCTGCCCGACCCCAGCACCGGTCGGCTGATCATCCCGGACTACAAGACGACGGGCCGCTCGGCGGCACCAGCCGACCTCCAGCGCGCCGTCTTCGACCACGGCTACCACCAGCAGGACGCCTGGTACAGGGCCGGCGCCCGGGCACTCGGCCTCGCCGACGACACCGCGGCGTTCGTCTTCGTGTTCCAGGAGAAGACCGCGCCGTACCTCGTCACCGTCGTCCAGCTCGACGAGAACGCCCAGCGCATCGCCGAGGACCGCAACCGGCGCGCTCTCAAGATCTACCGCGACTGCATCGAGGCCGACCACTGGCCCGGCTACAGCGACGAGATCCAGCTCATCACCCCGCCGGCCTGGGCCGAGTACCGCCACACCGAGGAGTTTTCATGACGATCGCCACCCAGAACGGCCACCCCGAAAACCTGCCCGCTGAGGTGGTTCCGGCCGGCGGGCCGAGCAGCGCGCTGACGCTGTTCGCCTACGAGGTTCAGCAGGCGGCGAACATCGCCGCCTCGCTGGCGAGGACCTCCTTCATCCCTTCTTCCCTGCGGGGCAAGCCGGAGGACGTCACTGCCGCGATCCTCGCCGGGCAGGAGCTCGGCCTGCAGCCGATGGCCACCCTCCGCTCCATCGACGTCATCCAGGGCACCCCGGCACTGCGCGCCCACGCAATGCGCGGCCTGGTCCAGTCCCACGGGCACTCCGTCCAGTTGGTGCAGTCCAGCCCGGAGCGGTGCGTCATGCGCGGCCGCCGGGCCGGCGATCAGGAGTGGCAGACGGTCGAGTGGACCATCCAGCGCGCGGCGCAGATGGGCCTGACCGCCAAGGCGGAGTGGAAAAAGCAGCCGCAGAGCATGCTCGTGGCCCGGGCCACCGGCGAGATCTGCCGCCTGATCGCCTCCGATGTGCTGTACGCGATGCCGTACGCCGCCGAGGAACTCGACGATACGGCGCAGGCGCTGGCCGACGGCAAGCCGCGGGTGACGGTGGAGGAGATCCTCACGTCACGCGGCGCGCCTGCGGTCGGTAACGCAGCTCCTGCGGCTCAGGCGGCGGCGGCCGGTGCGGCGCAGTCGGAGCGGATGATCAGCGAGCCGCAGCAGAAGAAGATGGCCGCCCTCATGCGCGAGCACGGCATCACCGACCGGGACACCGCGCTGGCGTTCGTCGCCGACGTCATCGGCCGCCAGGTCGCCTCCCGCAACGAGCTCACCCTGGCCGAGGCGGGGCAGGTCATCGACACCCTGGATTCTGCGGCCCCGCCCGCAGAGCAGCCGCCGGCCGCCCCCGACGACGAGGTGTTCGACGGCGACATCGTCGACGACACCCCGGACGAGCACGGCGAGGCCTCCTGATGGGGTGGCATCTCGGAAGACTCGCCCCGTTCGACCTCGAGACGACCGCTCCGGACCCGGAGGAGGCCCGGATCGTCGAGGCCTACGTCGGCTACGTCGGCGGCGGCCTGGAGTCGATCGACCGGAAGCCGCTGCTCGTCGACCCGGGCGTGGAGGTGCCAGCCGAGGCGACCGCGATCCACGGATACGACACCGCTTACCTGCGCGAGCACGGCGATCCGGCGGACGCCGGAGTCTGGATCATCGCCAACGCGGTCGCCGACGCCGTCAACGCGGGCATTCCGCTGGTCGGCCACAACATCCGCTACGACCTGACCGTGCTGGCCCGGGAGCTGGCTCGCTACGAGCTGCCGTCGCTGGCGGACCTGACGGCGCGGTCCGGTGGCGTGCTGCTTGCGATCGACACGCTCGTGCTGAGCAAGCGCCTGGACCGTTGGCGGCGCCGGGTCAGCGAGGAGCAGGGCGCCCACGCTCTCAAGACGTGCGCTCAGGTGTTCAAGGTCGATTGGGCCGATGAGGACGCGCACGGTGCCCGCTACGACGCGCTCGTGGCCGCCCGGGTCGCCTGGCGGATGGGTGTGATTGCGCACCTGCAGCTCCATCAGAGGCCCCGTCTGTCGGGCCGCTCCGATGAGCGGCATCTGTTCGACGACCTCGCGGTGGATCTGCCGACCCTGTTCGTGAACCAGAAGCGGTGGGCGGCAGAGCAGGCCGCCAGCTATCAGGAGTGGCTGCGGAGCCCGAAGGCGGGCGAGAAGCGCGACTCCGACGCGGTGATCTCCGGCGAGTGGCCGATCCAGCCGGCGCCGGTCCTGACCCCCTGAACGAAGCCGGGCCCCGGCGTGCTGGCCGGGGCCCCTCACATCTGGAGAACAACGTGCACGACAACCTTACCCAGACCGCCCTCACCCCCAGCTCCGCCGAATACATGCGCGGCGAACTCACCCGCGTCGAGGGCGAACTCGGCCGACTCGACAAGACCCGCGCGGACCTCCTCGTCGACATGGACCGCATCCGGCGGGAACTCGCCTCCCTCGACACGGTGCGCGGCGACCTCGACGAGACCGCGGACCGCTACCGGCAGCGGCTGGGCAGCGCGGTGTCGCTGCTGCCCACCGACCAGCCGGTGTGGCCGCAGACAGCGGGGGCGGAGACGTGCCAGCGGTGCGGAGAGCCGATGCAGTGGAACGGCCAGCAGAACGCATACATCCACCCGCTGAGCGAAGGCGGGTTCGAGCTGGCGGGGGAATCGTGCCGGCGGACCCCTTCTTCGGACACGAAGGTGCTGTCCGCGGCGGCCGCCGAGCGCGTTGGTGGCGAGTCGTGAGCCGGGGCCAACGGCGCAGCGGCGCCATCTCCCGCGGCCGAGCGTCCGCCCGGCACGCTCGCCGCGGCTCGTACACCGGCTGGGGTGGCCTGGCCGCAGCGGTGGCGGAGGCCGCCGAGCACCCGGTCGTCAACGTGGCGATTACCCGTCCGGCTCTGGCCCGGGGCGGTGGCCGATGACCTTCGAACTCGTCTTCTGGGCGGCCGTGCTGGCGGCCCGCGTCTTCCTTCTTCGCCGTGGAGGCACCCGATGAGCATCAACACCCCCGAGCAGACCCCCGTGAACTACCACCAGGCGAAGCGAGAGAAGATCGCCGCCGCCATCACCGCCTGGCAGGCCACAGAATCCACCGCCGCCACCCACCCGTACGGCGACGCCGACGACCTCGAGGACGCCCTCCTCGGCCACGGCCTGCAGCTCCTGCCCGTGGCCACCAGCGACTGCCGCTACCGGGTGCTGGTCGACGGCCGGCCCGCCCCGTACGTCGGGCAGGACCGTCCGGCCGGGCCCATGGGCGCGGACGAGGCCGCCGAGGTGTTCCTCCTCGCCGTGATCCACAGCGAGGACACCCTGACCGAGCAGACGATCATCGTCCGCCCGGCCACCGACGCCGAGCTCGTCGGGCACGCGGGCTCCGGTTCGGCTCATGTCGAGGAGCTGACGGTGCAGGAGCTGCTGGACGCGGCCGACCAGCGTCTGGTCGACGGCCCGAACGGTGGTGCGTGATGGCGCTCTCCGGCGACCAGCTCGCCGCCATCAAAGCCCGCAGCGAGGCCGCTACCGAAGGCCCCTGGCAGCTCGACGGCCCCTTCTACTGGCCGTACGACTTCCGCTCCGACCCCACCCCGTCATCGTTGATCAGCGCGGGTGAGGAGCGCGTCGCCGTCCTGGTGCCAGCGCCCGCCAACCTGAACGCTGAGCAGGACTTGGCGTTCGCTGCGCACGCTCGTACGGACGTGCCAGACCTGCTGGCCGAGCTGGAGACGGCCCGGGTGCTGATCGCCCGGGCGGAGGCCCACGAGCGGCTGTGCAAGGCCGAGCGGGTGCAGGTTCGGGACGCGCAGGCCGCCGCCCGCCAGGCCGGCACGGGCGCCAACCGGACGCACAGGGAGGCGGCCGGGCTGCGCCGTGAGGTCGAGCAGCTGCGCGCCGAGCTGGCCCGCCGCGACCAAGCCGACGCCGAGGCCCTCGCCGACCAGACCCTCATGAAGGGCCTGACCGTCAAGGACGGCTCGATCAGCCTCGACCTGATCCCGCCCCGGGAGCTCGCCGCCCTCTGGGTGCACTGCGCCAAGGGGATGCTCGGCGACGCCCCGAACTACACCGAGACGCCGGTGACCTACCCGTCTGCGTCGATGGAGGTCAGCCAGGCGGGCGAGCCGGAACGGTACGCGCTGATTGTCCAGCGGGTCGGCAACCTCACTCCACACCAGGCACGCGAGCGCGCCGAGGCCGAGCGGGACGAACTCCGCGCGCTCCTGGAGCGCCTCACCGAGGACGTCCAGCACGACCTCGACTCCTCCGCCTGCCGCGAACGCGCCGCCCACCAGGCGCAGCTGAGCCCCTGCCAGCAGCGCCCGGCAGACCACGACGAGGAGTGCCCGGCCTGCGAGGCCCTCGCCGTGCTCCACCCCGCGCAGGAGGCCGACCGTGGGTGACCTCCTGCTCTGGGCTTTCGCAGTCATCGGCGCCGCCTCCGTCGCCCTCCTCACCTACCTCCTCCTGGCGCCGCTCCCGCGCCCGGCCAGGCCAACGCTGCAGCAGATGGCCGACCCCCAGAACGACTACGACGGCCGCGTCACCCGCCTCGACGACCGGAGGCGGCCATGACCGACCAGAACCCCGCCGCCCTGGACGACGTCGACGCCGAGCTGGCCATGGTCGAAGCCCGCGCCCTCGCCGACCAGCTGCCCATCGCCGACGGCCTCGACAAGATCCGCCGGAGGACCCGGTGAGCATCGCCACCTACCTGTACGCCACCACCACGGTCCTCGCCGCCGGCACCGCCATCTGGGCCGTCCAAGCCCGATCCCTCTGGGGAGCTGCCCTCGCCGTCGCTGTCCTCCTGGCGGCGGCGGCCTGCACCGCCTACACCCTCCGCCCCGCCGAGCCCGCCCGGGCTCCCACCGCCGTCCTGGAGGCCTGATGACCCCCGCTGAAGAACTCCGCAACGCCGCCGCCCGGCTCCGCGAGGCTGCCGCCAACGCCACCCCCGGCCCCTGGCAGGTCGGCAACGGAGAGGTCATCGGCCTCGGCATCGAGCAGACCGGCCCCGGATCGTTCGCCTACGACGCCCAGCTCGTCCAGGTGCTCGACGACGCGACGCGAGACGAGGAGAACTACGGCGGTCATGACCTCGGCAGCACCGAGGCCGACGCCGCCTGGATCGCCCTCACCTCACCCGCCCTGGCCGAGCCGCTCGCCACCTTGCTGGAGGTCACGTCCGGCGTCGTTCGGTATGAGGCATCGCGGGGCTACAGCACCCGGGAGAACGCGCAGACCGATGCTGCCCTGGCCGTCGCCCGCGCCATCCTCGGCGGTGCCCAGTGACCGCCGCCCTCACCTCCGCCGGGCCCGACCTTCCCCCGGGCCCGGCGGGCCCCACCCCACCCCGCGTCCTCGGCCTCGACCTGTCCCTCACCGCCACCGGCATCGCCACCTGGGACGGCCGGCCACTCTCCACCCTGCGCACCCTGGCCAGCGACGGAGACCAGCGCCTACACCGCATCATGGTCACCGTCCGCGCCGACGCCTACGACTACATCAACAGCGAGCCCATCGAACTCGCCGTCATCGAAGACCTGCCCAAGCACGCCCACGGCGCAGGAATCACCGGCATGGTCCACGGCGCGGTCCGGGTCGCCCTCATGGAACTCGGCGTCCCCTACGCGCTCGTGCCCCCGGCCACGCTGAAGAAGTACGCGACCGGCCGCGGCAACGCCACCAAGCCCGACATGCGCATGGCGCTCTACCAGAGGACGGGCCTGGACCTGCGTGACGACAACCAGGTCGACGCCTGGTGGCTCCGCGCCGCCGGCCTCGACGCGCTCGGCCACCCGATCGTCGACCTGCCGAAGGCGCAGCGGGACGCGCTCGCCAAGGTCAACTGGCCCCAGGCGGTGGCGTCGTGCTGAGCATCGGCCAGCGGCTCGGCCAAATCCGCCGCGAACAGGGCATCCGTCAGCAGGACGCCGCCCAAGCGATTGGTGTAGCCGCCAGCACCATGTGCCTGTGGGACTCCGGCCAGCGTCGCCTCACCATCGGCAATGCCGCTGCCTACGCCCGTCTCCTCGGCCGCCGCCTGGTCGCCCTCGATGGCGGCCAGGTCGTCGCCGAGGGGGAGGAACTTGCCGACATCGCCCGGTTCCGCACGGCGGCCGGGGTGTCTCGGTCGGAGCTGGCCGAGCGGCTCGGCGTGGAGCTCCCCGCGGTGGGCTGTGTCGAGCGTATGGCCGGACCTACAACGCACCTGCGCACGGCTCACCGGTATCTGGGAGCGCTCGGCTACCGGGTTGGGCTCGCGTCAGCCGTTGAGACGGTGGTGGCGGCATGACGCCTGACCAGGCCGCATGGGTCCGCGAGCACGTGTGGCCGCCCGTCTGGCTTCGCAGCTACGAGCACATCCCCGGCACCTTCACCGACTGCGGCTGCCAGAAGCCGAGGAGCACGGACTGCCGGCGCGGCGACCACGAACGATGCAACCCGGCCGGCGACGTGCGATACGAGGCCGTCGTCCAGAGCAAGGGGCTGCGACCCATGACCTTCGCCGCCCCCCACGCCCACCGCTCACCTGTGCTCAGCGGCATCAACGACCTCGCCTGGGTGTGGCTGGCCGACCGGACCTGTCGGAGCACGTGCTCCGAGCAGGCAGCCGTACCCCCCATGAAGCGCCGGTCAGCCCGGCGCGCGCCCGAGATGGTGGCCCTGCCCGGCCTCGAGCAGCTGGCGGAGGTGCGCTGATGCCCCGCCCCCGCTCCGTCAGGCCCTGCATCAACTGCGGCAACTGCCAAATCCACGGCCACGGCTACTGCTCAACCTGCTACAGCCGCTGGCGCGACGCCGGCTACCCAGCCGACGGGCCGCCACCGCCCGCCCCGCGGCGCTACTCCACCTGGACCCCATCCCAGGAACGGACCCGCGCCCGCCTCGAGGACTACCTCGACCTCCTGCAGTCCGGCGAACACGACGAAGACATGCTCGCCCGCCGCCTCGGCGTGTGCGTCCGCACTGTCCAGCGCTACGCAGCCGCCCACCGCACCCTCACCCAGAACAGGAGCGCAGCATGAGCGACTACCAGCAAGCACTGCGCTACCACGACTCCACTTGGATCCTCCAGCAGGAACTCCGCCGCAACGACGCCATCACCACCGCCGCCAGCCGTCGATCCCGCACAGGACGCGACCGCGGAAACCAAGCCGGCATGGCGATCATTCCGCCCACCGCAGCCGAGGAAACCGCAGTGGAGAACCTCGTCTGCGCGGTGGCTGCGCGCCGCAGGTGGGACGAGACCGAGCTGGCGGAAATCCTGGCCATGCTCGGCCTCACCCCGGCGCCCGCCCCGGCCAAGAAGCGCGCCTCGCCGCGCCCCCGCACCAGCACCTGCGCCGCCTGCGGCCGCCGCTCCCTCCGCGTGCGCGTCGATAACACCCTGATGGCGCACTCCGTCTACCCCGACCGGCCCGCCGACGACTCGACCTGCCCCGGCGGAGCCGCAGCCCGAGCAAGGCGCCCCCGATGACCGCCCTGATCGCGCCCCGCCCGCCGCGTCCTGACCGTCGGCCACATCCCCGACGGCGACAAGACCGTGTGCGGCGAAGACACCACCGACCCGGCCGAACTCTGGCAACCCATCCCCGCGAACGTCACCGTCCCCACCTGCCCGCCCTGCAAAGGCGACGAGGAGCTGACCCTGCTGTGACCCACCCCGACCCCGCCGTCGCCTGGCTGGAGCAGCAGGCCGCCCACCACGCCGCCGTCCTCGCTGACCCCGCCCTCGCCATGCAGGCGCCGAACGCGCCCGCCTACCTCCACTACGAGCAGACACCGGAGGCGACCCGATGAAGGAAACCTACGAGATGAGCGCGGACGGTGAGCTCGTCGTCACCTGGGAGGCCGAAACCCCCGAAGACATGGCCGAGCTCAAGGAACACGCGCTCCGCGCCGTCCATGAGGGACTGCCCGAGGACACCGAGCTCACGATCTGGGCCAGCGGCGAGGCAGCCGACCATGGCTGACCCGATCATGGCCCTCACCATCCAACAGCCCTGGGCCTGGGCCATCGCCCACGGCACCAAGCGCATCGAGAACCGCACCTGGGCCACCCAGCACCGCGGGCTTCTCGCCATCCACACCAGCGCCCGCATCGACCGCGACGCCCTCGACGACATGCGCATCCGCGCCACCATCCGCAGCCACGGACAGCAGCCGAACTACGTGACCGGCGCCGTCATCGCCGTCGCCCACCTGGTCAGCATCCACTCCTGCACCGGCCGCTGCTCCATCTGGTCGGCACCCGGCCAACACCACTGGGCACTCGCCGACGTCCGCCAACTGCCTGAGCCAGTGCCGTGCAAGGGGCGGCTCGGCCTCTGGCCACTCCCCGCGGATGTCGACGCCGCGGTGCGCGCCCAGCTTGCTGCGCAGGACGTCTGTGTCTGACCCGTCGTCGACCACCAGCCCGGCCGCCGCGCGCGGCCGGGCCCCCAGCCGTCTCCCAGGACCCTGCGGACACGGCGCCGGACCCTGCGGCGCCCAGCCGACACGGCCCTACCCGAACGGGCCCCGATGCGCCGCACACACACCCGCCGCCCTCGCCGGCCAACCAGAACCCGGCGCCACCGCCTACTGCCCACCCGCCCGCTGCCTCTGCGGAGGCTGCCCCTCCTGGCGGCCCTACAACGCCTACCTCGCAACCGCCGACTCCTGGACCACCGACGCCCGCAACATCGCCAGCGGCAAGAAACGTGCCTCCCCACAGCAGCAAGCCGCCGCCAAAGCCACCGTCGCCGAGCAGAAAGCGCGCGAAGCCGCACTCAGGAAAGGGGCAGCGTGACCGACGACCGTACGGAGCTCCTCCTTATCGGCATGGAAGTGATGGTGCCTCTGCGGATCATCGAGGTCGCCCACTGGACCGACAAGGAACAGCAGGAGGCTGCGACCGCAGCCGCCGACCTGATCAGCTGCGGAGCCGACCAACTCTGGGAGAGCAACCCACGAAAGCGCGACGTTCCCCGCGGCCGCATCACCACGGCGATCGCGACCGGCCTCGCGGTGATGGCATACGCGCCGGGCGGAGTGGACTGGGCGGGTGGTCACTGGTGCACCACCCAACACGAGGGGTGCCCCAAGGGTTCTGGGGGTGCATCGTGACCGCCGGACGCCACCGGATGATCCCGGACGGATCAGGAACGATCCGGAACACCCCGGAACAGGCGCGGAACAGGTCCGGAACGGGCACACACCGAAAGGCTCTCTCCCCGGTTCCCCCTGGAGACGCCCATGACCTGGGTCAGCACCTGCCGCCGCTGCCCACGCCCAGCCACCCGCATCATCACCGGCCGACGACCTGGCCTGACTTTGTACAGCGTCCTGACCTGCGACAAATGCGCCGAATACCACCGTGCGAAAGCCGCAACCGCCGGACCCGTCGTCGAGGAACCCCACGGGCAGCACGACCGCCTCTTCTAACCCCCGCCACACACCGGCGCCGACATCGAAGACCCGCGCCACCCCACCCCTGACCACCTACCCGAACCACGCGCCCCTGGGGGACCGGTTGACCACCGAGCCAGAGCCGATCTGGGACCTCGAAGCCGAGCAAGCGGTCCTCGGCACCTGCATGACCGTGCCCTACATCGTCGGACACATCCGCGCCGTACTCCCCGAACCACGGGCATTCCGCCGCCCCCAACACCAGATCATCTACGCCGCCGTCCTCGACCTCGTCGACCAGGACGCCCCCACCGACACCGTCGCCGTCAAGGACTACCTGCAGCGCGCGAAAACCCTCGGCCAAGCCGGAGGACACGAATACCTCCTCGCCCTCGACCGCTCCGCACTCATCGCCGGCGACCCCGCCTACCACGCCCGCATCGTCATGCGGCACTGGCGCAACCGCGAAAGCATCTACCAGGCGCACCGCACCATCCAAGAACTCCAAACCCTCGACCCCGACGACGGACCCGACCGGCTACGCACCCTCGGCGAACGACTCCTCAAAACCGCCGACGACCTCGCCCCCGAACGACCCGCCGACAACGAAGACCGCTTCCCCCGCATCAACTGGGAAGACGCCTTCGCCACCGACTTCACCGAAATCGACTGGCTCCCCGGCCGATTCATGGAACGCGGCCAACAAGCCGCCCTCGTCGGCGACGGCAAAGTCGGCAAAAGCCTGTTCACCCTGTACTGGATCTGGTGCGCCATCACCGGCCGGTCCTGCCTCGGCGACATCCGCCGCGAACCCATCAACGTCCTGTACTTCGACCGGGAAAACAGCCTCCGCGACATCGTCACCCGGCTCACCGCGTTCGGCGCCACCCCCGACGACCTCCAAGTGCTGCACGAACGGTTCGACTACCGGCTGTTCCCCCGCTTCTCCGGCGCACTCAACACCTCCGACGCCGCCGCCCGGGAGTTGCTCGACATCGTCGCCGAACGGCCCCGCGACGTCGTCATCTTCGACACCGTCAGCCGCTACATCTCCGGCAAGGAAAACGACTCCGACACCTGGCTCGAGCTGTACAGCCGCATCCACGCCCCGCTCAAGGGCGACGGCATCGCCAGCGTGCGCCTGGACCACTTCGGCAAGGACACCGAGAAGGGCAGCCGCGGCTCCTCGGCGAAAACTCAAGACGTCGACCACGTGTGGGAGCTCACCGCCTACGACGAGACGCGCGCCTACACCGAGACCACCGAGACGATCACCACCCGGTTGAAGATGCTGCGCACCCACACCCGGACCGGGCTGGGCGACGACGCCTTCCACGTCACCCGGCGGGGTGAGAAGGAGCGGGGTGGGGCGTGGCTGCCCGGCCGCACCCGGCACGAGCTGACGGACTCCACGGTCGCCGACGCGCACCGGTCGAAGATCCAAACCTACGTTGACGATCTTGTGATGCGGGGGGTTCCGAACGGTCTCGGCCGGGACGGGCTGAAGAAGTGGGCGCGCGACAACCGGGTGACGCTGCCCGGCAAAACCGAGGCCGTTTCGGAGATCGTCGCGGCGTTGAAGGCGGCTCAGAGGGGGGTCTCGTGAGCATTCGAATCGCGCCGGAAATGTCTCGAAATGTCTGTCCCCGTCACTATCGCATTTTCACCTGTCCCCTTGACTGTCCCCGCCTGTCCCCTGACAACACAAAACCCCAGGTCACGCCTGTCCCCACACCTGTCCCCACCTGTCCCCGGCCAGTACCTGTCCCCTGTCCCCTCCCTATAGAGGAGGGGACAGGGGGACAGGCGAGGGAACAGGCCACCCCCGAACGGCCCTCCGGAGCCCCTCACATGAAGATCAAAAACGGTTATCGCGGGACAGCCTCATGACCCGCCGAACCGCCCTCCTCGACCAGCCCGCCCTCTGGGACCTCACCCCGCCGCCAGCCGCCCCCACGCAAACCCCGCCCCGGCTCAAGAAGACCCGCCGCTTCCACGTCCTCGACCTCCCCACACCCCAACCCACCCGCTGCGACCCCCGATGCCTCACCTGCGGCCACGACGAAGGCGACGGCCACTGCAACCCCTGCGCCACCGCCTGCCGCCAACCCCTCACCCGGGTCCCCGTCGAGGTATGCCTCACCACCCGCCGCGTCACCGCCCGCCCCGCCGGCACCCGACTCGTCGCCGTCACCTGCCCCTGGTGCAGCCGCACCCACTGGCACAGCGCCACCGCCGCCAGCCCGTACCGCCTCTCCGGCTGCGGCCGGCCATACATCGTCCACCTCAACACCCCGGAGGCCACAGCATGACGACCCCGTCCGACCCGCCAGGTCATGACGGCAAGTGCGGCGGTAAGAAACGCGACGGCTCCGGCGACACCTGCACCCAGACCGCCGGATGGGGCACCGACCACCCCGGCATCGGCCGCTGCAAGCTGCACGGCGGCGCCACCCCGAACCACGTCACCGCCGCACGTAACGAGCAGGCCCGCCGAGACGTCGAAACGTACGGGCTGCCCCGGGAGATCGCCCCCGCCCTGGCGCTCCTCGAGGAAGTCCATCGGACGGCCGGCCACGTTGCCTGGCTCGGCCAGAAGGTCGCCGAGACGCCGGAAGACGAACTGGTATGGGGCGTCACCGAGGAGGTCGACAAAGGCTCTGGCCAGTACACCGGCACCGACACCACCCGCAAGGCCGTGCCGAGTCCCTGGCTTGATCTGTACCGGCAGGAGCGCAAGCACCTGGTCGAGGTGTCGGCCAAGGCGATCGCTGCGGGTTGCAATGAGCGGCTGGTCAAGTTGCAGGAGGAGCAGGGCGTCCTGTTGGCGGGTGCGATTCAGCAGATCCTCGATCAGCTGGACCTGACCGCCGGGCAGCGGGCGCGGGTGCCGGAGATCGTGCCCGGCGTGCTCCTCGCCATCGGCGGAGGCTCCTAATGGCCGAGCAGACCTGGGAGCAAGAGTTCATCCGACGTGTCACCCACGCCCTCACCCCCGACCACTACGAGCACGGGTTCCGGCCCGAACGCGTCGAGGTCAGTGGCAGCGACGGCGCCCGGTGGAGCGCACACACGTGGGAGGACGCTTCCATGGCTGTCGCCGTATACGGCGTGTGCCTGTGCGGGGCGCAGGTGAACGCGTACGAGACCGGCCCGGAGGACGTGGCTGAGCTGCTGCGGAAGATCACTTCGGAGGCCGACCGTGGCTGACCGCTACCTGCTGGCTGGCGAGCTCGTCGAGGTCCTCATCCGCCCGAACCAGCGGCGCAAGGACCGGCCTGCCCAGCGGTTCCCGATGGACCGCATCAGCGACTACGCACCCCGCAACGTCCTGATCCGCCGCCCTGACGGGCAGCTCGTTGTCCGCCCGTTCCGAGGCTTGAGGAGAGCCGATGTCTGAGCTTCAGGGCGCCCTCCACGCCGAGCTGCGCGCGTGCCTGGCCGCCTCTGGCCTCTCTCAGGCTGAGGTCGCCCGCCGCGCCGAGATCACCCCGAAGCACCTCTGTCAGGTGCTCCTCGACCAGGCCGTCATCAGCTTGCCGATGGCTCAGCGGGTTGCTGAGGCATGTGGGCGAGAGCTGCTGATCAAGAGCCGCCGCACACGTAAGGAGCCGACCCGTGCCTGATCTCTCCTCCCTGCCGGCGGAAGCCACCCCCGGGGCCCCCGTTCAGGTGCTCATGCCTGCCGGGCTCCTGCCTCGCCTTCCCCAAGTGCTCGCCACGATCGGCATGCGGCTCTACCAGTTACCCACTAAGGACGGCCCCACGTTCATGGTCGGGGCTGATCTGTCGGAACTCCGCGACTTAGACGCGCCCGCGTCCCTGACGACCGCCGACGTGCTGGACGCCTGGTCGCTGGCCGTCGAGTCGCTCGCCGATGCCGCACAAGACCCCGCGAAGCGCCCCAACACCCGGAAGCGAAAGGTGATCCGCGATGCCGCCTGAGATCCCAGCGGAAGCCGTACAAGCCGCACTCGCGCCATACGCCCCTGTGAGCGAATCTCCGCCCGCCCCCGCCCACCGGGACGCGGACACACCCGACAGCCCGCCCACAACGCGCACAGCCCCGCCCACACGCAACAGCAGCCACACCCGAAACGAGGACACCCGCCATGGCTGAAATCGACGTCATCACCGCCGAAGGCGACCACCGCGTCATCGACATCCCCGACCTACCCATCACCACCCGGCACGTCCTCATCGACGCCGCCGAACTCGACCAGCTCCGCGCCGACGCCGCCCGGCTCCACGCGTTCCGCACCTACCTCGACGAGCGCTTCCGCTTCTGGTGCTCACCCAACGGTGTCGCCGCCCAGTACGCGAAGGCCCTGCTGGAAATCCTCGACCGCACTACCGACACCACCAGGGGAGCCTGACCTTGCCGACCTACGCCGAAGACCTCGCCGACCTCATCCACCAACTCCTCGACGACACCCCCATCCGCGTCGAATACACCGTCCGCCGCGGCACCAAACTGGAACGACGCGCCGTCACCCGCCACGACCCCGGCCTCCTCCGGCAACTCGGCGCCGTCACCGGACACACCACCACCGGCCACCGCATCCTCACCACCCGCGACGCCGACGGCTACCGCACCGGCCACCGCGTCGAACGCACCACCACCTCCGCCGGCTGGGCCATCCCCGGCGCCGCCACCCCCTCAGGCTCGCCCGGCTGGGACACCGACGGCGCCATGAGCCCCCAACCCACCGGCCGCAGCTTCGAATCCCGCGCCCCCGCCCGCGACGCCCTGCTGTTGGAAGACCAGATCGCCTCCGAAGTCGCACAGCTGCACGCCCGCCTCGCCCGCGCCACCCGCACCCACACCATCCGCCGGTCGGTCGGCGGCCGGCTCCGCGAACTCATCCACCTCGCAGCCCTCGCCGACGACCAAGGCCTCGACGACGCCTACGACGCCTTGACGACCGTCCGCAGCTGGGTATCCACCTGCCGCACCCTCCTCGGCTACGACGCCCGCACCATCGAACTCGCCAACTGGCACTGCGTCGAATGCGGCGGCCGCGTCCGCACCCGCGCCGACGACGAATCCATCGTGCGGTGCGCTGGCCTGGGCGTCGTCGAGGGGCCAGCGTGGGAGGGCGAGGACATGCCCGTCGTCTACGGCTCCTGCGGCGCACGGTGGGGGAAAGGCGAATGGGTGGATTTCATGCAGCGCCAGCAGCAGCGGGAGAGGATGAAAAGATGACTAATGGAGAGCGCCCTACGCGGTTAGCGAGATCGTCGATCGGCCGATTCGGGACAGGCGTGAAGTCGGTTCTCAGCGTCGACAGTCCTGTGGCCTTCATCTCTCCAACAGGCAACGAGACCCAAGCCTCTGACCTTCGACAGCTACGGGCCGAACTTGAGGAAGCGCTCGCAGCACGTGACGATGCGGTAGCCGCGCTTGCCTCCCTCATCGCCCATACGGCTGGCGGCACCGTCATCATCCCCAAAGAGTTGCTTGCTCGCGCCAGCCGCTACAAGTTGCTCATACAGGCAGACGCTTCTCCCGGAGGGAGTGTGACTTACACCGTGGAGGGACTGTGATCGACCGAACAATCCGTGCTACCGCCACCGACCCGAAGGCAGGTATGACGCTGGCCGAGCTGGCCGCCTTCGTCCAGACCGCGCTGCGGGAGGACGCCGCCGACGACGTGCCCGTCCGCGTCATCGCGAACTTCCGCGGCGGCATCAAGAAACTGGAAACCCGCGTATGACCCGTTTCTCCGAGTGGTTTCAACGCTTCCGAGTAGCCCAAGTCCGAGCCGCCATCCTGGAAGACCCCGACCCGAACGAGACACGCGCCCTCGCCATCCTGGTACGCGAGAAGCAGTTGGCCATCGTCGGGTTGCTCAGCGCCTACGTGCAGATCGGCCCCGACACGAACAAAGCTGAGACCGCCGCCCTGCTCGCCGAATTTGCCCCCGACATGAGCGACCCGACGGAGCTCGGGGCTGCCGCCGTGCATGTGGCCTACACGAGGGTGAGCATGCACCTGTTGAGAGAGCTGGCCCGCGAATGCGGCGAACCGGTCGAGCAGGTATGGCAGCGCATTGCCACAGAACTGACTAGGAAGG
Source organism: Streptosporangium sp. NPDC048886 (assembly GCF_055586905.1). Classification (NCBI taxonomy): domain Bacteria; kingdom Bacillati; phylum Actinomycetota; class Actinomycetes; order Streptosporangiales; family Streptosporangiaceae; genus Streptosporangium; species Streptosporangium sp. NPDC048886. Next base: position 33,394 of record NZ_JBVJHH010000053.1, on the reverse strand, counting down.
TCAGCGAGTGAGCGGCAGCGGCACAGACGCCTTCGCCGTGCGCAAGGCGACAGAGATGGATTGTTCTGGGATCGTCCAACTGGTCGAGGCTTCAGGCGAACATTTCGAGATCACCACCTACCGCATGGGCCGACTCCTCGACTGGATGGAAACCCTCGTCGCAGAAGAAGCCGATGGCCGCATCATTGGCTGGCTCGAAGGAGTCCTGGACGGAGATGTAGCAGGCCATCTGGCTCGCCCAGATCATCCACCGCCTCACGCCTACGTTCACACCATGGTGGTGGCGCCACACGCGCGTCGCAGAGGCGTGGGCCGGACTCTGATGCAGGAGTTCGTCCAGATGGCGGTAGGCGCCGGCCTGACATGGATAGCGCTGACGCCGATGCAGGACGAACCGGAAGCTATGCGTTCTCGCGCATCATTTTTCGCGGCCGTTGGACTGCGCCAGGTCGATGAGGCAGATCCGAGCGAGGGGATGGTTGGTGACCTTCGCAGGATCGCTACTGAACTGCAAGGAAGCCCGATCAGCGGTGGATCCCCAGATGAAGAGGCTTCATAACCTGCGATCACTTGGGACAATGGATTACATGGCGGACTCCCTCCCCCTGCCCCTCGACGTCCTGCCGTGCCTCGGCGGCGACGTCATCCTCATCCCCCGCGGCCTCATCTCCGCCCGACTCACACCCGAGCAGCAGCACGAACTCGCCGCGCGGCTACCCGCACTTCAAGCCGCCAACCGGACATAATGTCCACATGGACGGCGCCACCCACCACCCCATCCTCATCGGCATCGTAGAAGCCGCCACCTGGACCGGCCGCCCACCCGGCACCCTCCACCGCTGGGCCAGCGAAGGCCGCATCACCCGCCACGGCAGCGGTCGCCACGCCCTGTTCGACTGGTATGAACTCCCCGAAAAATCCTCTGGCCAAGGCGCACCACCCCGCCGAGCCGATCACGCAGCTTGACGCCGTGATCAGCGGCGAAGCATAATCTGCGGCAAGGACCCGTCTGCCCACATCCGGCACGACGGGTTTTCGCATGTCCGGCCCCGGAACAGCTACCTGACCCCGGGAGCCTTGTGCACACCCTCGCCGTGATCCTCCTCGTCGCCGCCCTCATCTGCTTCCTCCTCACCACGTTCGGCATCGGAAGCGGCCGCGTCAGCCTGCTCGCCGCCGGCCTCGCCTGCATGGTGCTCGCCGAGCTCATCCCCGCCATCACCTTCTAGGAGACCCGTGCCCGACACCGAGCCCTACCTGATCGCCGGCATCCGAACCCAGCCCGAGCACCTGGTCAGCCCCGGCTACCAGTCGTTCCTGAGCTGGCTCAAGGACCAGGGCCTGCCGGCCCAGGGCCACGTCTACGAGTGGGAGGGCGCGCAGGACCTGCCCCCCGGGGAGCGCGTCTACGCCACCTACGCCACCATCACGGTCTGGGAGTCACCGCTCAGAGGAGTCGTCGCCGTCTACGACCTCGACACCAACGGTGACCGCATCCCGGCCGCGGGTGGCGGCTACGAGACGCACGACGTGGACGTCACCCTCGTCTCCCTCCCGGCCGGCGGCGGCGAGATCCCCGGCGACGTCGAATACCAGCCCTGATCTAACAGTCGCCCTCCTGGGCGCCCAGCACACACACGCCCAGGGAGGGCCCCACCATGGCCGTAACCGCCTACGTCTACGGCAAGCTCCAGCAGAGCCTCTTTGAGGGGCGCCTCAACTTCGCGACCGACACCATCAAGGTCATGGCCTTGAGCGCCTACACCGTCGGCTCGACCAAGGACACCGCCCAGTTCATCTCGGATGTCCTCGCCGTAGCCACTGAGGCAACCGGTACTGGCACCTCCGGATACACCGCCGGCGGCGCCACCCTCGGCAGCAAGACCGTCACCTACACCGCGGCGAACTCATGGTCCGTCCAGCGCGCCAACTCGACGGCCTACACGGTCGGCGACGTTGTCCGCCCCGCCTCCGCCAACGGCTACGTCTACCGATGCGTCGTCGCCGGCACCTCCGGCGGGTCCTTGCCGACCTACACCACCGTCGTCGGCGATGATTTCACGGACGGCTCGGTCACCTGGGTCGCCGAGGGCACCGGCGTCCTGGTCGTGGATGCTGCTGATCCGTCGTGGACGACCGGCAACCCGGGCTCGCTGACGGCCTCCTACCTGGTGTTCTACAAGGACACCGGCACCACCACCACGTCGCCGGTGATCGTGCTGTGGGACCTCGGCGGCGCCCAGGTCGCGTCCAACGGCGGCGCGTTCACCGCCACGCTGGACAGCGCCGAGGGCCTGTTGACCATGTTCACAAGCTGACCCCTCCGACGTCCGGCGTAGCTGTGCTGAGGGGAGCCCATGGCGACGCGTCATAACCTCTGCCTCAACCCAGCGCTCACCAACAACAACACGGGCTGGGGCGGCGGCGCCACACCGACCCGGACAGCCGTCACGGGTTTCGTCCGCTCCTGGGCCGCCCGGTACACGAGCGGGACGTTCCTGGCCAGCGCGCCGACCGCAACCGGCGCAGTCACTGTCGGCCTCACCTACACCGTCAGCATCTACCTGCGACCGACCACCAACGGCGGCGGCGCCGCCTACATCGAGTGGCTCAACGCAGGGGGCAGCGGATTCGGTTACCCCAGCGCCCCCTACTCACTCACCGCTGGCACCGTCGGCCGCACCTCCGTCACCGCCATAGCCCCTACCGGCGCCGTTGCCTGCCGGGTCGTCGTCGACGGCATCAACATGGGCGTCAACGCAGTCGACGCCACCGCAGTACTGCTGGAGCAGGTCACTGCTCTCGATACCTACTTCGACGGCGACAGCGCCTCGGCCAGCTGGGACGGCACCGCAGGCAACTCCGCCAGCACGCTGACCGACTCGGCTGCCGTCACCGCGGCTGGCGCCGCAGGAGCCGTCCGCGTCCGCGCCTCGACCGGACTACTCACCGCCGTCCGCGCCGCCCCCCTGCCCGGAACTGGTGGGGCTGTCCGCGTCCGAGCAGGATCCGGCCGAATCCAAGCCGCCGGTGCGGCCCCGCAGTCCGGTACGGCTGGCAGCATCAGAACCAGGGCGTCCGCCGGGGCCGTCACCGCAGTCCGCCACGCGCCGCTCGCCGGAGCACCCGCAGCCGTCCGTATCCGCGCCGGATCAGGAGCCGTGACGGCCGCCCAGGTCGCCACCGTGGCCGGTAGGCCCGGAGCGCTGCGCATCCGCGCCGGATCCGGATCCATCACCGCCGTCCAAGCTGCGACTGTCGCCGGCACCCTGGCCAGCATCCGCACCCGCGCCAGCGCTGGCCAGATCACCTCCGGCATCAGCATCACCGCCGCCGGGCCAGCCGCAGCCCTCCGCCTTCGCAGCAGTACGGGCCAGGCCGTCACCGTCCAGCACGCGCCGCTCACCAGCGCCTCGGCCCGGGTCACCATCCGGGCGGGCTCCGGCGCGGTGTCCACAGTCGCCGGCGGCGTGTCCGTCACGCTCACCGGCCCAGCGGCCGCCGTCCAGCTCCGCGCTGCAGCACCGGCCATCACCGCAGCCCAGCAGCCGATCCTGACCGGCGCCACGGCCACGATCCGGCTCCGCCCAGGCCGCAGCCAGCTCATCGCCGCACTGCAGGCCACGCTCACCGGCGGGCCCGCGCTCGCACGGCTCCGCCCTGGTGTAGGCGTGGTCACCGCGGTTGACCTCGGCGACGGCGTCCTCCTGGCCGGCCAGCCGACCGCGGCCCGCATCCGAGCCGTGCCGGGCCTGGTCGCCGCCGCGCAGAACCCCGTCCTCGTCGGAGCCGCCCCGGCGATCCGTGTCCTGGCCACCGCCGGGGCCGTCACGACGAGCGACACCCCCGAGGTTGAGATTCCGCCCATCGGCATCGGCCCGCCCCGACTCCTCTGGACGGCTGGCCCGCCCAGCACCCGCTGGCCCGCCAGCCCACCCCGGATCGGGAGGTCATGATGGCGCAGGTGGCCGCCTCCTCCCGCGAGGACATCTACGTCCCCTGGGGAGCGGACGCGACCAGCTTCCCCGTGGAGATCGCGATCATCCCGCGGACTTCCGACGAAGACGAACCGGTCGACGCCGACTACAAGGCCGCCACCTGGGACGGTGTGGAGGCTCGGCTGCTGATCGGCCCCGGCAGCGACACCGAGCTCGCCGAGGGCGAATACGTGGTGTGGTCCCGCATCACGGTCAGCGCTTCCCGCCGCCCGGTGCGCCGGTCCGGCCTGCTGACCATCGGCACCCCATGACCACCCTCACCGCATGGGAGCACGCGGCCGCACAGTTCCAGCCGCGCCGCCGACGCTGGGCCACCCCCGGAGCCATGGCCACCGAACTCGACCGCAACCACCGCCAGACCGCCATGCTCGACCTCATCGACGCCGAGCTCGTCGACCTGTTCGACGGCGACGGCCACAACCGGCTGATGGTGTTCTGCCCACCCCAGGAAGGAAAGTCGCAGAAGATCAGCCGCCGCACCCCGGCCTGGCTCCTCCAACACGACCCCACCCTGCGCATCGCCATCGTGAGCTACGCCGACAACAAGGCCGAACGCTGGGGCCGCGCCATCAGACGCGACATCCTCGCCCACCCCGAACTCGGCATCACCCTCCGCCAGGACTCCCGCGCCGCCGGCCGATGGGAAACCGCGCAAGGCGGCGGCCTGATCTGCGTCGGCATCGCGGGCGGCATCACCGGCGAACCCGTCGACGTGCTCCTGGTAGACGACCCGGTACGAGGCCGCGCCGAAGCCGAGTCATCGACCTACCGCGAGGCAGCGTGGGACTGGTGGGAGTCCAACGGCTCCACCCGACTGTCCTCCCGCGGCAAGGTCGTGCTCATGATGACCCGCTGGAACGAGGATGACCTGGCGGGGCGCCTGGAGCGTCGCGAGCCAGGCCAGTGGCGGATCATCCGGATCCCGGCCATCGCTGGCGCCGGCGACCCGCTCGGCCGCCGCCCAGGCGAGGAGCTCGTCTCCGTGCAGGGCCGAGCGCGCGGCTACTTCCAGAATCTGCAGGCCGTCCGGTCGGCGTATGTGTGGAACAGCATCTACCAGCAGTCGCCGACCGCGGCCGAGGGCAACCTGTTCCGCCGCGCGGACTTCCGCTACTGGCAGCGGATGCCGGACAACACCAGCTGGCACGGTGTCCTCAGTGGGCAGCGCGTCGACCTCGGCGGCCGCGCCGTCCAGCTCGACGACTGCTGGCGGTTCGTCACCGTCGACCTCGCCGCCAGCAAGCGCACCTCCGCAGACTGGACAGTCGCCTCCGCCTGGGCCATCAGCCCCGACGGCGACCTCATCCTCCTCGGCCGCAACCGCGGACGCATGGAGGAAGCCGAACACTGGGACCATGTCCGGCCGCTGCAACAGCGGTGGGCCGCAGACACCGTGTTCATCGAGCAGTCGTTCATCTCCACCACGCTGGCGATCGACGCGACCGCGGCAGGAATCCCGGTGCAGCCACTCACCGCCGACACCGACAAGATCACACGCGCGCTCCCGGCGACGTCCCGCGTGAAAGCCCACAGGGTCTGGTTCCCCGCCGGCGTCGACTGGCTCGATGAGTGGTGTGACGAACTCGCGTCGTTCCCCAGCGCCGCGCACGACGACCAGGTCGACACGCTCTCCTACGCCGCCCGCGTCGTCTCAGCGCACTGGCTGCCGATGGAGACCGCCGAGCAGGTCGACGCCCGCCGGGCATCGGCTGACGGCGGTGTGATCGGCCAGGCGTACGCCGCGGCGACCGGAAGCTCCGGCGCCATGGACTTCATGAGCATCAACTACTGAGCAGGGGGTTCGTCATGGTCAGCGCCCCCACCCGGGACATCGGCACCCTCTCCGACGGCCTCGGCTCCTACGGCCAGCTCTACAACGACATGGTCGAGGTCATCCCCGACCTCATGTGGCCGCTCAGCGTGCAGACCTACGCCCGCATGCGCCACGACCCGCAACTCGCCGCCATCCTCGCCGCATACACCCTGCCCATCCGCCGCGCCACCTGGGCCGTCGACCCGGCTGGCTGCCGCGAAGAAGTCGTCCAGGCGGTCGCCGACGACCTCGGGTTGCCGATCCTCGGCGCCGACCCGGCGCCCGGGCCCGCCCGCCGGCGCGGGGTCCGCTGGGCCGAGCACCTACGCCTGGCCCTGCTGTCGCTGGTGTTCGGCCACATGCCGTTCGAACGCCGCTACGAAATCCGCGACGGGCAGGCCCGGCTGATCAACCTTGGTGAGCGGATGCCGCACACCATCGGCGCCATCGACATCAACCCCGACGGCACCCTCAAATCGATCCGCCAGGATCACGCCGCCGGGCGGCCGATCCCCGTAGACAGGCTGGTCTGGTACGCGCACGAGCGCGAGGGCGCCACCTGGACCGGCCGCAGCATCCTGCGCGCCTCCTACGGCGCCTGGCTCCTCAAGCACGAGGTCTGGCGCGTCCACGCCACGTCGATCCGCCGGTTCGGGATGGGCATCCCGTCGGTGGAGGCACCACCCGGAGCAACCCCCGCCCAGGTGGCGGAGGCCCAGCGGCTGGCTTCGGCGATGCGCGCTGGCGACCAGTCCGGCGTTGGCCTGCCGTCTGGGTTCCGGCTGGCGATCACCGGCATGACCGGGTCAGCGCCAGACGCCATGGCGTTCATCGAGTACCTCGACCAGCAAATGTCCAGGTCCGCGCTGGCGGGGCTGCTCGACCTCGGTCAAACCCGCAACGGCTCCCGCGCGCTCGGCGAGAGCATGCTGGAGCTGTTCTTCCTCAGCCTGCAGGGTGTGGCCGACGAGATTGCCGACACCGCCACCCTCGGCACCAGCGTGAACATCGTCGACCTCAACTGGGGAGAAGACGAGGCCGCGCCGCGGATCGTCGTCACCGACGTTGGCCAACGGCACGAGACCAACGCCGAGGCACTGCAGGCACTCATCACGGCCGGCGCGATCACCCCCGACGCTGAGCTGGAGTCCTACGTCCGCACCGCCTGGCGACTCCCGCAACGCGCGGCAGACGCGCCCCCACCGCCCGCGCCGGAGCCTCCGGCGCAGGCCCGGCGCCGTCGCACCGCCCGGGCCCGCGCCCGCGAGGTGCGCGCGGCCGGTTCGGAGGGTGACCGGCGTCAGCTGACGCTCGCAGAGGCGCAGTCGGGGATGGACCCCGACGCCATCCAATCAGCGTGGGAGACGGCCCTCGATGACCTGCTCGCCGCCTGGGCCGACATCAGCGCAGCCTGGCGGGCCGACCTCGCCGAGCAGATCCGCGCCCTCATCGACGCCGGAGACCTCACCGGGCTCGCCGGGATGGTGCTCGACTCGGCCGAGGCTGCCGCGCTGCTCACCGCGGCGATGCTCGACCTGGCCGGGCGGAGCGCCGCACAGATGGCCGCTGAAGCCGCGAGTCAGGGCGTGACCGTCGAGCAGCCTGACGTCAACGAGGCCCACCTCAGCGACGTCGCCCGCGCGCTGGCCGACCTCCTGGCCGGGTGGCTTGCCGGGGCAGCCGCCCGGGAGGCACTCCGGCAGGCCGGCCCGGACCGGCCGGGGGAGGACGTCGCCGCCGCGGTGATGACCCACTTGGAGGGGTTGTCGGACGCGTGGCTGCGCGAGCAGCTCGGCGGAGCGCTCAGCGTCGCCCAGACAGACGGCCGATTCAGCGTCCTCGACGCCGCCCCGGAAGCGACCTATCACGCGAGCGAAGTGCTCGACCGGAGCACCTGTCCACAGTGCGTCGAGATCGACGGCCAGGAGTTCGCCTCCCTGGCCGAGGCCAAGGCCACCTACATCAGTGGCGGCTACATCAACTGCGACGGGCGGCTGCGCTGCCGCGGCGTGATCGTCGCCGTCTGGAACGACGAGGGAGAGCCATGAGGCCCAAGACCGCGCGTCCGGTCGCCCGGCTGCGGCAGGGCACCGACTGGTACCGCATCACTAACCTCGCCGACGGGGCGGCCGAGGTCGTCATCTACGACGAGATCGGCTGGTTCGGCGTCAGCGCCGCGGCGTTCATCCAGGAGCTCAAGAACGTCTCGGCCAGCGAGATCACGCTCCGGGTCAACTCGCCGGGTGGCGACGTGTTCGACGGTATCGCGATCATGAACACTCTGCGGTCGCACCCCGCCCGTGTCACCACGCATGTCGATTCGCTGGCCGCGTCCATCGCGTCGGTAATCGCGATGGCCGGTGACCGGATCATCATGCAGCCCCACAGCCAGATGATGATCCACGATGCGGCCGGCATGTGCATCGGCAACGGCTCCGACATGCACGACATGGCCGCCATGCTCGACCGGCAGTCCGACAACATCGCCGCCGTCTACGCCGAACGCGCGGGCGGCACCGTCGCCGAGTGGCGGGAGCGGATGCGCGCGGAGACGTGGATGTCTGCCGACGAGGCGGTCGCCGCCGGCCTGGCGGATGAGGTCGCACCGCGCCGCGACACCGATAAGGACAAGGCCCCCGTGGAGAACGCGTGGGACCTGAGCATCTTCCGCTACGCCGGCCGCGAGCACGCACCCGCGCCGGTCGCGTCTGCGGCCACCCCTGAGACTCCCCCGGTCGAGCCGGCCGCGGGGCCCACCCCAACACCCGAAGGAGAGGCACCCATGCCTGCTCTGGACGAGGGCCTGCGTGAGCGGCTCGGCCTGAACGCCGACGCTGACGAGGCCACGATCCTGGCTGCGGTTGACGAGGCACTCGCCGAGCGCGCCGAGCCCGAGACCACCCCCGCCCTGCCGGTCGAGCCGGTCGCCGCGCAGCTGCCCGAGGGCGTCGTGCTCGTCGACTCCGAGCGGCTCGCCCAGTTGGAGCGGCAGGCCGCCGAAGGCGTCGCCGCACGCGCCCAGCAGCGCATCGAGGCCCGCGACCGCGACCTCGACGACGCCATCCGCGCCGGTAAGTTCCCGCCCGCCCGCCGTGAGCACTGGGCCCGCCTGTACGACGCCGACCCCGACGGCACCCGGCAGACCCTCAACAGCCTCGCCGAGGGCACCGTCCCCCTGGCCGACCTCGGCGTCCCCGGCAGCGAGGACACCGGTGCGGTCAACGACGAGTTCGACCGCCTGTTCAGCGTCCCCGGAAAGGCGTGATCCGCTATGGCTGACTACCTGCCGATCTACACACCCGGCGAGGCCATCACCGTCACCACGTCGGCGGCCATCACCGGCGGCCAGCTGGTAGCCGTCTCCGGAAACGGCACCGTCGGCGTCGCCGGAGCCGCCTCCGCCTCGTGGATCGGCGTCGCCGCCCACGACGCCGCCTCCGGCACCCGCCTGACCGTGTTTTCGCGGGGCACCGTCCACGAGTCCACCGCATCCGGCGCCATCACCGCCGGCGCGCAGCTCGCCACCGGCGCCGCTGGAACCGTCGCCTCCCTCGCCGTCGCCGCCGGCGCGGCCGCCGGTGACATCAACAACGCCCGCGCCGTCGTCGGCGTCGCCCTGACCACGGCGGCCGACACCGCCAAGGTCCAGTGGATGGCCTGGTAAAGGAGCCCCTGAACAATGCCTGTTAACCCGCCGGCTCCTCCGAGCCTGTCCGGTGACCTGCTCAGCATCCACCGGCTGCTGGCCTCCCCGACGCAGATCCAGCGGCGTCTCCGGACGATCGCCGACCTGCGGTTCATCTCCGACCAGATCCTGACGCAGCGGTTCCGCTCCTCGGGGGGCGCCGTCCTGTACGAGGTCAGTGAGCCGATCTTCAACACCCGCAGCCCGCAGGCCGTCGGCCCCGGCTCCGAATACCCGCACGACGTCACCGCCAACGGCGCCGCCGCCCTCGCTTCGGTCTCCAAGTGGGGCCAGGCGACCCGCCTGACCGACGAAGCGATCAAGCGGAACGCGCGCCCCGGCGACGAGGTCGACCGGGTGCTGCGCAAGGTCATCAACACCGTTATCCGCCACGTCGACGGCATCACCATGTCCGCGGTCGCGTCCGCCGTCACGCAGACGCAGGCCGCTGGTGACGACTGGATCGCCTCCACCGCGACGATCCTGCGGGACATCGAGCTGGCCAAGGCCAAGATCGCTGAACTGCAGATGGGGTACAACCCCGACACCATCGTCATGAGCAGCACGAAGTACGCCTACATGGCGTCCGACGAGCGCATCGCGACGCTGCGCCGCCGGGAGGCGACCGACAACCCCGTCTACGGCGGCATGATCGAGCGGATCGGCGGCCTGGTCGTCGTCGAGGCGCCGCTGTCGTCCCTGCCGTCCGACGACGTGTGGGTCCTCGACTCCCAGCAGCTCGGCGGCATGGCCGACGAGGTCGACGTCGACCCCGGCTACACGGTCGGCGACATGGCCGTCCAGATCCAGACCGAGCGCCTGGCGACCAAGGACTCCTGGGAGATGTGGGGCCGCCGGATCACGGTGCCGATCGTTCAGGAGCCGGGCGCCGCCGTCAAGATCACCGGCACGAACCCGTAAGGAGCGGTCATGAGCAAGCGCTACAAGGTGACCGCTCCGTGCGTCGCCAACGTGCCTGTCAGCAGCGAGCCGGACGCCAGGATGACGATCTTCTACCGGGACGCGCTCCTCCCGGAGGGTGTCCCGGCCGACCGGATCAAGCACCTCCTCGACGGCAACATGATCGAGGAGCTCAAGGGCGCCGACGCCGCCCAGCAGGAGCAGGCCGAAGCCGAGGCCGAGCAGGGCGACAGCAGCCGCTCCGCCCGCGGCCGCGCCCGGACCGGCCAGTAACAGACGTGGCCCGGCCGGGCGGCCCCCGTTGGCCCGGCCGGGACCACCACAGCCACATAGGGAGGAGGGATCGTGGCCGAGAGCTGGGCCCCGACACTGGAGCAGGTCGCCGACCACATCCCCACTCGCACCCGCAACACCAACGTGCCGGGCGACGACACGCTCCAGATGACGTTCAACGACGGCACCACGCCGACCGCGGAACAGGCCAACCGCTACATCACCGCCGCGGTCGCCGAGATCCTGGCCGCCGTCGCCGGAACCATACCCGCCGCCCCGACCTACCTTGCCAGTCTGGCGCAGAAGGCCGCCGCGCTCCGGGCGGCCGCCGACATCGAACTCGCCTACCCCGACCGGGACGCCGACGTGCAAGTCGCCGCGCAACTCGACCAGCGCGCCAAGGACGCCCTGCAGCGGCTGATCGACGCCGTCAGCGACGCCGGCGGCACTGGCACTGAAGGCTCCCTACTTCCCGTCTACGCGTTCCCTGACCCGGGCTGGCCCGGCGACTACCCCCTCTGAGGAGGCGCGATGGCGGCCGGCGGACGCGGATTCCGCATCGACTTCAACGAGCACGAGCTCGACCAGCTCCTCCGCGGCCCTGACGGGCCCATCGCCCGCCGCATGGCCCGCTACGGCGAGATCGTCACGCAGGGCGCGAAACGCCGGGCGCCGGTGTCGCCGCGCGGGTCCGGCGGCCGACCGTCCGGCTACCTCCGATCCAAGATCGGATGGCAGCTCGGCCGCGACACCATCGGCCTCTACGTCGACATCTCCTCCCCGGCCACGACGCCGCAGGGCGAGCCGTACGGCCTGTTCATGGAGGTCGGCACGCGTCCTCACACCATCAGACCGCGAAAGCCCGGCGGATGGCTGCGCTGGGTCTCAGGCGGGAAGGTGCACTTCGCCCGCCAGGTGAACCACCCCGGCACCAGCCCGCAGCCACACCTCCGCCCGGCGCTCGAAGACCTCCGGCGCGCCTGATGGCCTACGTCGTCGCCGTCACCGCTGTCCGCGCCTGGATCAACCAGCTCGACACGCTCGTCGGCCCGGGCCGGCCGCTCGCGCTCGGCGCCTACCGGCAGCACCCCCGCTCACCCGGCCACGGCGCCTACGCGCTGCTGTCCCGCATCGGCCGCGGCGGCGACCTGGTCGCCGAGGAGACGGTGGACAGCCCCCGCATCAGTGCGTCGATCTACGCGGGTACCGACGAGGCCGCGGAGATCGCCGCCGTCGCCTACTGCAACGCCCTCGACGCCCTCCGCGGCGGCCCGGCCGTCATGGGCGACACCCGGTGCCTGGTCGCCGAGGACATCGTCGGCCCGCTGCTGGTCGACAACCACGACTCCGAACGCGAGCAGTACCAGTACCTGGTCGACGCCAGCTTCTTCCTGATCTCGACCTCACCCGTTCCCTGACCTGGAGGAATCCATGGCGGCATTGACCACACAGGTCGTCGCGCCCACGGGCATCGCCCCGACCTATGCCGCCGTCGGCGGCAGCGGCGACACCTTCACCCCCGGCGAACACACGTTCCTGCACCTGAAGAACACCGGCGGCGGGGCAAGCACGGTCACCGTGACCACGCCGGGCACCGTGGAGGGCCTCGCGGTCTCCGATCTGACCATCACCGTGCCGGCCACCACGGGCGACCGGATGGTGGGCCCGCTGCCGGCGAGGCTGTTCGCCAGGGCGGATGGCCAGGCAGACGTGGTCTGTTCGCCGACCTCGGGTGTGACGATCGCCGTGTTGAGGGTCGGCTGATGGCGTCCCGCGATCCGAAGCTGACGCCCTCCGACGAGCAGCCGCCGGAGCAGTCCGTCAAGGATGTCACCCCTCCGCCGTACTACATCGCCACCGCGCCGCTGCGCATCGGCACCGCCCGCGCCCACAACGTCGGCGACCGGGTGCCCGTCGAGCACGTCGAGAAGTATGGCTGGACCGCCCACGTACGGCATCCCGAGACCGGCGAACCGTTCGCCCCCCAGACCCCGCCTGAGACCAACGAGAGCCAGGCGCCCACCGACGGAAAGGGTGACGCCTGATGGCCCGTGGAAAGCCCGAAGCAATCAGCCTCGGCCCCGGCTACCTGTACATCGCCGTGCTCGGCACCGCTGAACCGGCCGACCTCACCACCCCGTGGGCGACCGTGTCCGCGAACTGGATCGCGCTCGGTTACACCAACGAGGGCAGCGAGTTCACCTATGAACTGTCCTCCGAAGATGTTGAGGTCGCCGAGGAACTCGACCCGGTCGCGACCGCTCTCACCGGCCGCAACATGGGTCTTGGCTTCGCTCTGGCGCAGATCACGGCCACGAACCTGAAGTACGCGATGAACGGCGGCACCATCACCGCCGGCACCGGCATCGTCACCTTCGAGCCGCCGGAGCTGGGCGAGGAGACCAGCGTGATGCTCGGCTTCGAAAGCGAGGATCACGAGGAGCGGTGGGTCTACAGGCAGTGTCTCAACCAGGGCAACATCGGCGTGGCCCGCCGGAAGGGCGCTGAGAAGTCGCTGATCAACTGCGAGTTCAAGATGACGAAGCCCGCCGGCGCCAAGCCGTTCAAGGCCATCCTCGCCTCCCCGACCCGCCTCTAAGGACCCTCGATGGCACGCACCTACACCTCCAAGCCCCGCACCACTGAAGGGCCCACGTTCGTCCTGGACGACGTCACGTTCCGATGCGCGGGCACCCCGTCGGTCATGGACCTGTCGGAGCTGGCGCGGCTCGCCGAGATCGGCGTTGACTCCGTCACCCCGGAGGGCATGGCGATCATCGCGGAGTTCCTCACCGGCGCCATGGGCAAGGCCGAGTACAACCGGTTCCGCACCCACATCAGGGAGCACGGCACCGACCCCGAGATGGTCATGGAGATTCTGCAGGGCATCGTGGAGGACTTCGTCGCCCGCCCTACCTCCAGGCCCTCGGTCTCGCCCGATGGGCCGCCCGCCACGCCGACTTCATCGACGGTCGTCTCGTTCTCGCGGGGCACCGTCGAGACGGGGCCTATGGAAGCGGCCCTGCAGCCGGTGGAGACGGCGCAGGAGCAGCCGAAGGTATTTACCTACGGCTGACCGATCTGACGCTCCCAGACGCGTTGAGCCTCGCCTACGGCCTCTATCTGGAGCGTCGCGAGGCGGTGCTACGCACCAGCGCGCTCCTGGCAGCCGTCGGCGCTGAGGATGCCAATCCGGACGTGCTCGGCGAGATCACCGAGGAATTCCAAGCGGCTGATCCGGCCGCGGCTCGGCGTAACCGCAGGGTGCAGATCATGGCCGCGATGGCGGCCTGTGGATAACTGAACAGCTCGGACGGGGGTGGCTCGTGGCTGCCCTGGCCGAGGCGTTCGTCCGCGTCCGCGCGGACACGACTGGTGTTCGCGACGACGTGCGCCGCGACTTCGAGAAGACCGGCGGCGAGTCGGGTGACGCCTTCAGCCGCCGCTTCACCCGTGATGCTCAGGGCCGCCTGCGCGACGAGCGCGGCAAGTTCGTCTCCGAAGGCGAACGGCTCGGCGAGGGCATCGGTGACGGCGCCACGCGGGGTTTCGCCAAGAAGATCAGCGGGTCGGGCGGCGGAGGGGGAGGCCGAGGAGGCCTCGGCGACATCCTCCGCCGGGCCCTCGCTGCGATCACCCAGCAGATCCCCAACCTCCTCCGAGGATTCGCGTTGATCGGGGACGCCGTCGGCGACCTCGGCCAGCGGATCGGCCGCCTCGGTACGACGGGCACGTCCGCGCTGAGCAGCCTCACCGCGGGCCTGGGGCGGCTGGGGGTCACTGGCGGTGCGGCGCTGGCCAGCCTCACCGCGGGCCTGACCAAGCTGGGCGTCGGCGCGGCGGCCCTGTCCACTCTGGCGGCGGGTGCGGCGTCGGCGGCGGCGAGCATGGTGTCGCTGGCCGGCGCGATCGCCCCGGTGTCGGGGCTGATCGCTGCACTGCCGGGCGGGGTGCTTCTCGGTGCCGCAGCGATGGGCACGCTCAAGGTCGCCCTGTTCGGGGTGGGCGATGCGATCAGCGCAGTGCTCAGCGGCGACTTCCTGAAGTTCGCCGCGGCTGCACAACAGCTGTCCGGCGTCGCGAACACCGTCGCCACCGAGCTGTTCGGCATGTCGCCCGCCTTGCAGGCGGTGAAAGAGCAGGTCCAGGACGCCTTTTTCGCGCCGTTGGTCGGCCAGATGACGTCGCTGCTGCCCGTCGTTGAAGCAGTGCGCGGCGGCATGTCGGGCCTGGCCGGCGAGTTCGGTCTGGGCGCATTGCGGCTGGTGGAGTTTGCCCGGTCCGCCGAGTCGATCGGGGCCATTCAGTCGGTCTTCACGTCGCTGCGCGAGTCGGTGTCCGCGGTTGTGCCCGCGCTCCAGCCGCTCCTGGCGGGGATCCGGGACGTGGGCGTGGTCGGCGCCGCCTGGTTGGCCGGGTTCGGGCCCGGCGTCGCGTCCGCGGCGGCGGAGTTCGGCGCGTTTCTTTCGCAGGCCAGCGAGTCTGGCCGGGCGTTGGAGTGGATGAACACCGGTCTGGTCGTGCTCAAACAGCTCGGCCAGGTCGCCCAACAGGTCGGCGGGATTTTCGAGGCGGTGTTCCGCGCGGCGGGCAAGGCCGGTAGCGACGCCCTGGGCGGCCTCATCGGGCTGCTGCGGAACATCAACGCGGCCTTGTCCGACTCCGCGGGCCAAGCCGCGCTCGTCTCGATCTTCGAATCGCTGCAGCGGGTCGGCGCGGCGCTGTCCCCGGTGGTCAGGGCGCTGCTCGATGGGCTGGCCACCATAGCTCCCCGGGTGGCTGACGTCGCGGTCGCGTTCAGCTCCGTTTTGACCTCAGCGATCCGCGCGGCGGCGCCGGCCGTGGCCGCTCTGGCGCCCGGGCTCGTCGCTGTTGGAAACGCTTTGACCCGCACGTTTGCGAACGACGCCGTCCGGGATGGGCTTCTCGCGCTGGGTACAGGCATCTCGAAAGTGCTGACCGCGGTGTCGCCGCTCATTCCGATTCTGGCGTCGCTGGCGTTGAGTCTGCTCAACTCGGTGCTGCCTGCCGTGGCGGCTCTCGCCCCTGGTCTGGTCACCGTTGGCGGCGCGTTCGCGCAGGCGTTCGCCAACCCTGCCGTCGCCCAGGCGCTGCTGAATCTGGGGCAGGGTCTCTCGAATCTGCTGGTCGCCGCCGCTCCTCTGATCCCGATCTTGGTGTCGCTGGCGCTCAATCTGCTCAATTCGCTGGTGCCCGCCGTGGCTGCCCTGGCGCCTGGGCTCGTTGCCGTCGGGCAGGCCTTGGCCGCTGCGTTCGCCCGGCCGGAGGTGGCGGAGGCGCTGCTCGCGCTCGGCACTGGGATCTCGGATCTGCTGGTCGCCGTCTCGCCTTTGATCGGCCCGCTGGTTCAGATCGCGGCGATTCTGGTGGATCGGCTCGGGTCTGGGCTGACCCTGCTGGCCACGCTGCTCGCACCCGTTGTGTCCGTTTTAGCGGATTCCTTGGGGCCGATTCTGGGTGAGGTGGCTCGACTCTTCGGCGAAGTAAGTGCTGCCTTACTTCCCGTGGCCGCCCAGTTCGGCAACGAGCTGGCCGCCGCCCTGCGTGATACCCGGGCGTTCCTGCAGCCCGTGATCGACGCCTTGCGCGAGGTCGGCCAGCAGGTCCTCCGCGAGCTGCTCGCCGTGTTACCGCAGGTCACACCGCACCTGGGGGAACTGGCTCGCGCCTTTGCCGCCGTGTTCGTCGAGGTGGTCAAGGTTCTGCCCGATTTGATCCGTTTCGGCGGGGAAATCCTGGTCGCCTGCATCCGTCAGCTGCCCGTCTTGGTCCCGATGATCAAGGACTTGGCGTTGGCTTTCCTGGACGTCTTCCGCGAGCTCACGCCCCTGGTCCCGCCGCTGCTGAAGCTGCTCCTGGAGATCGTCAAACCGCTCATACCCGAGCTGCCGAAGCTCCTGCCGCCCTTGATCGACTTGGTGCGAGTTTTCGCTGATCTGCTGGTCAAGGCCACGCCGCTGATCTCCAAATTGCTGGAGTCGGAGGAGGTGGCGCGGATCGTCCGGATCGGAGCGCAGAACATGATCTTGGCGTTCAACCTGGTCAAGGACGCGATCACCTTCGCGGTCGGAGCCATCCAGCTCTTCATCGGCACCTTCTTCGGCCTGCCCGGCCAGGTCGACGCAGGTCTGTCCCGCATGGGTCAGGCGATCAAGGGCTGGGCGAACTCCGTCATCGGATGGTTTGAGCAAGTCATCAACATCATCGCGTCCGGTGTGCCCGGCATGAGCTATGTCCAGTTCCCCCGCCTGGCGAACGGTGCGATTGTCGACCGGGCCACGATGGCGATGATCGGCGAGGCCGGCCGCGAAGTCGTCATCCCGCTGACCCGGCCGCGGCGCGCGGTCGAGCTGGCCGAGCGGTCCGGGCTCACCGACCTGCTGGCCCGCTCGTTCAAGGTGCCGGACCTGTCCGCCAGGCCGCTCGCCCTGGCCGGCGCTGGAACCGGCGGCGCCCCGGCCGCGGTGGCGGGTCCGGCGTGGGATGACCGGCCGCTCATCGGCACCTACTACGCCGCCCCCGGCCAGTCACCGCAGCGGCTGATGTCGGACCTGCGCGTCGAGGCGATCGGAGCATCCTGGTGACGGCCGGCGACCTCATCACCCGCGACCAGCAGATCGAGTTCCGCGGCCTGCTGCTCGGCTCAGGCACCCCGTACGGCTGGCAGGACCTGACCGGGTGGGACCAAACCGTCAACCTCGGCAACAAGCCGCGCAACTCCGGCGACGGCTCCTACCCGGGCAACGGCCGCCGGCCGGAGCGGGCCATCGTCTGGGCCTTCCAAATGCACCCCGCAGCCGCCGAGTTCGCGGCCGCGGTGGCTGCAGTGGAGCAGATGGCCGCCACCGTACGCGATGCCACCGAGCACCCGCTCGTCATCGCTGACCGGACGGCGACGCGCATGGTGTACGCCAAGTGCACTCGCTTGGTGATGCCACGCGACAAGCTGTTCGCCGCTGGCATCGTCAAGTGTGGCCTGCAGTGGGTCGCCTCCAACCCGGCCAAGCTGGAGCTCACCGAGCGGTCGGTGACGATCGCGCCGCTGACCTCCGGCGCCGGCGGCCTCACCTACCCGCTGACCTATCCGCTCGCGTACGGCACCGCGGGCTCCCCGAACAACGCGACCGCGACGAACTACGGCATCGAACCCGCAGAGCCAGTGCTGACCTTCGTGGGCCCGCTGACGACACCTCGCGTGGTCAACAGCACGCTGACCAGGGCGCTGGAGTTCAACCTCGACCTGCTGGCCGGGCAGACGCTGACGGTCGACGTGAGCCGCGGCACGGCCCTGCTGAACGGCGTCACCGACCGACTCGACAGCCGCACGAACCTCAGCGTGCCAGTGAAGGCATTCCACCTCGATCCCGGCGACAACAACCTGGCGCTGCTCGCCGCATCGTTCGGGACGGGCGCACAGCTGACCGTGACGTGGCGCTCCACCTACTGATCATCCATCTACGTGCTGAGGAGGCGTCTTGACGATCCGCACGTTGGCGCTCGCATCCGGCGTCACCTCGATCCAGGATCACCGGCTGGCGCTCGGAGCGTTCATGACGCCGGGGGCCAGCGCGCTGGAGCGGCGGGCCGGCCTGTACTACTACCCGGGGGCAGCGGACTTGACGTCCGCGAGCGCACTGCAAGCGAACGTCACGCCGTTCGTCGCCGTGGTGGACGGCACGTCGAATGCGCTGCAGGGGCACTACTTGGTCGTGGTGGACGCCAACGAGGTGCTGACTTTCAGCGCGGGCGAGGCCGGGGTGGCGCGCACTGACCGAGTGGTGTTGCAGGTGCGGGACAACGCTTTCGACGGGTCCGGCTCGACCGATGCCCGCGTCGTCGTCGTCAAGGGCAACACGGGCACAGGCGCGGCGAACGCTGTCCCCGCGAGCAGCATTCTGCTGTGGGAAGTGCTCGTCCCCATCGGCGCCTCATCGATCACGTTCTCGTCGGCGCGGACCGACAAACGCGTCTGGACTGGCACCCCGTTGCGGATCCCGGTCAACTCCTCGACCGAGCGGGATGCGTTGCCGACCATTCCGGGCCTGGAAGTGACGCGACTCGACACGGGTGACATCCAGCAGTACTGGGCGTCGGCGTGGCGGACGATCGCACCGTCGCCGACGCCGACGGTGCCGCCGGCGACTCCGCCGACGCTGACGATGTCGGGCACGCTGGTGACAGGTACCGGGAAGGGCCGGTTCTACAACGACACCGGGTCAACGCTGGTCATCACCGGCGTGCGGGCCTCGGTCGGCACTGCGCCGACCGGAGCGTCGATCCTTGTGGACGTCAACATCAACGGCACCACCATCTTCACGACGCAGGGCAACCGGCCCTCGATTGCCGCCAGCGCGTTCACCTCCGGCAAGGTCACGAACATGAACGTCACCAGCTGGGCGAACGGCAGCTATCTCAGCGTCGATGTCGACCAGGTCGGCTCCACGATTGCGGGCGGCGATCTCACTGTCCAGATTTCCCTGTAGCTGGAGGTATCTGTGCCGACATACCGATCGATCTCGGTGGTGACTCCGACCGGGGGGAGCCCCTTCACATGCTCAAAACCCGCAGGAGCGACAACCGGAGACATGCTTTTGGCGCTTCAGGCGAGTGGTGCTGGAACGTCTTCGGCTGGCATGACCGTATCGGGTGGGGCGACATGGATTAATATCTATGATTCCGGAAATAGGAAAATCTGGTGGAAGATAGACGGCGGAAGTGAACCGGCTTCTTATAACTTCACTCACACCAGCGGCGTTACGGGCAGCAGTGTTTTCATTGTGGCGGTACAGAATCCTCTTTCTGCTCCACCGACGGTCATCGGTCAGGCGCATACCAATGGTACTCAAGCGGTTACGCCGTCGTTGACCCCATCGGGTGAGTCTGACCTCGACATCAGATGGGTGGTCGGAACCGACCGGACTGACGTCAGCCCGCCTTCCATCTCGTGGACGCCGCCTGCTGGGTATACGGAACGAGTAGACGCCACCGTAACCAGCGAGTTTTCAGCGACTCTCGCGACGAAACAGCTATCATCGCGCGCTCCGACAGGAACGCAAATATTCACCGCTTCCACTCCATTGTTCAGCCTTACTGAAATCACCATTGGTGTAGGCAGCTCCAGCTTCTCCGGTTGGGGCATGGCCATCTAGCGGCGCCCGTCTTTCGCGTCCTCTTCGAATCTTTCCGTTCAGGAGGTGGCGTGGCGCTTCACCGTTGTGTCGTCGCAGACTTTCTCACGGACGTCGTGTTGACCGAGATGGATCTGGCGGTGGACACCTGTCAGCGGAGGATCATTCTTCCCGGCCAGTTCTCCGCGAGCATGCCGTTGACGAATCGGGATGAGGCCGCGAAGGCTCGGAAGATCATCCCGAATCGCACGAAGATCCACATGTGGCATGGTAGCGACGTTTGGGGCAGCTACTTCATCCGCTACGTCCAGCCGGAAGAGGACGAAGAGGGTAACCTCTCGCTGCGGATCACCGGCCAGTCGCTGGAGGTATATCCCTACCTGCGGAAAATCCGTTCGACTCTCAGCTACAGCGGCTTCGACCAGATCGAAATCGCCCGCCAGCTGCTGACTCACATCGACACCCGAGCTGAAAGCGACTACGGCCTGCAGTTCATGGCCGGGCTGTCCGGCCGCGTCCGCGACCGCACCTACAAAGCGGGGGAGAACGCCAGCTACGGAACCCGGCTGGAGCAACTGGCGAACGTCGTCGACGGCTTCGAATACATGATCCGGTCGTCGCTGGACACCAGCACGGGGCAGATGCGCTACGACTGGGTCTGGGGATACCCCACCCTCGGCACCCCCACCATCACCCGCGACATCACCCAGCCCGGCCAGATCAAGGCCTGGGCCATGCCGCAAGACGGGACCGAGGCCGGCAACTCCTGGCAGACCATGGGCGACACCATCAACAATGACCTCGGCGCTGCCAGCGAACCGGTCATGAGCGTCGTCTACGAGGACGCCGCCCAGCTCGCCGCCGGCTATCCGCTGCTCGACCGGACAGAGACGTACAGCAGCGTCACCCAGCAGTCCACGCTCAACGCGTACGCGCAGCAGCTGCGGGACACCCGCTCCGGCGCGGTGACCGTGCCGAGGATTCTCGTCCACTTCGACGACACCTTCTCGATCAACCCGAACTACCTCGGCGACCGGGCCCGCTTCACCTTGTTGAACGACTATTACCCGCTCGACGACTCCGGCGCGCCGACCTTCAGCCGGGAGTGGCGGATCGTCGGCATGGATCTGCACACCCCGGCCGGAGACGACCAGGAGGCGCGTGCCGAGCTCGTATTTGAGGAGGCCAGCTGATGGGGACGCCGAGGTATCCGAAGACCAACGGCGATGATCTGCGAGAGATTCGCCGCGGTGTTGTCGAGGCGCAGACTGCTGCGCAGAATCGGGTGGCGTTTGTGCAGGCGTCGCAGGGCCTGGTCCTGCCGAACCTTCCCGGACACCCGGCGGCGCCGGCGTCCGGGGTGATCCTGTACGCGATCTCTGGTCACCTGTGGTGTAAGGAGTCTGACGGCTCCCAGCATCAGCTCACGTCTTGATCAGGGGTTGTCGGCGGTGACGCGGCATATCCCGTAGGCGCCGTCCTCGATCTCCTCGCGGGCGACCTTGCCGTCGATGATGATCCGGCACGTCACCTTGCCCGTGTCGCCGGCGTTCTGCACCCACAGGTAGAAGTGGTCGAGATCGTCGACCTTCAGCTCTTTCCGGTACGGCAGCGGCACGCCGTTGTCCTGCGTGATGCGGTAGTTCGCGCTGGCGGTGACGTTGCCCGCGCTGGTGGCGCCGTCGGAGCCGACGGCTTCGAACACCACGGTGTGCTTCCCGCTGCCCTGCACAGCGGTGGAACTGCTGGAGCCTGGGGTCGGGGTGCTGAGGGCTGCGGTGCCGATTCCGGCGATGGTGCCGGCCATGACGAGGATCCAGTAGAGGATCCACAGGCCGGTGAGGATCCAGCCGAGGATGACGCCGGTCAGCGCCATGCCGTGTCCGTCGGTGCGGTCGCGGCGGATCTGGCCGAGGGAGACGTGGCCGAACACGATGGCCAGCAACGAGGTGAATCCGCAGGTGATGAACCCTGTCAGGCCGAGCACCAAGCTGGCGACGGCGAGGCCGTTGGTTTTCGTCGGCGTCGGCGGCTGAGGCGCGTAGCCATACGGCTGGCCGTAGCCCTGCTGGTGCGGGTCCTGCTGGCCGTAGTTGGGCGGGTAGCTCACGGGCGTGCTCCACGGTTCTGAGGGGTGCGTGTGAGACGTCTGAGACCCGTGCTCGGGTTACATGTGGCCGGATCCGGCCACTCGAATCGTGTCGCCTGCGCTGGGATGGTGCGCCCCTGAGGAGCGCAGGCGACACCCGACCACCATATGAAGGGGCGGCTTGAGTGGAATGGGCGCAGATCCCGATCGTCCAGGGCGGCGCCGTTGCGCTCCTGGCTGCGGTCGTCTGGCTGATCGCCCTCGGGCGGCTCGTGCCCCGCTCCACGCTGGAGGACGTCCGCGCCGACCGGGACGCCCGCGTGGCGGAGGCGAACGAGGACGCAGCCGCGTGGCAACAGCTGTACGTGAGCGAGTGCCAAGCGCACCAGACGACCAGGCAGGCGCATGCCCAGGAGATCAGCGCCGCGCTGGCGGCGGCCACGGAGGGCGCGCAGATCGCCGCGGCCTTGCTGACGGAGATCCGGCAACGGCAGATCGAGGCCCAGCCATGAGACCTGACGAGACACCGGACCTCGACGAGGCCGCCCGCTTGGCGGAGGAGTCCCGGCGTCGTGCCGAGGCCGAACTGGAGCAGGCCCGCGAGTCGGCCCGGTGGATCCTCGCGCTGGCTCGCCGGTTGCGGCGGTTGCGGGAGGACAACGGATTCGACCGGTTGATGGATGAGGCGTACGGCGGCGGCCATGGGTGAGGGGTTGAGGTTGGCCGGCAGTGTGCTGGTGGTGGTGACGGCGTTGCTGGCGTGGGCGTGTGTGATCGCCCAGGTGTTGCTGGCGCGGTGGTGGGCGACGTCGGCCGGCCGACACGTGTTCGCGTTCCAGGCGGTGTTGGCGCTGTGTCTCGGCCTGTGGAGCGCCCGCTTGTTCGCTCCTGATGGTGAGTGGTTTCAAGTGGCTCGACTGGTGGCGTTCGCGCTGGTGCCGTGGGTGCTGGCCTGGCGCTTCTTGATCATTGTTCAGACCTGGCGCAAGGGGCGCCGTCAGCGAGAGGAACGCCGATGAAGCTGGTGACGCGCGCACAGTGGGGAGCCCGCCCGGCGGAGCGGGGGCTGACGTCCCTGCCGTCCGCCCGCGGGGTGAAGGTGCACTACGTCGGCTCCCGAGTCCAGGCGAGTCCTACGAAGGCGTGCGGCGCCCACTGCCGGGACATGGTCCGCGGTATCCAGGACCACCACATGGACGGCAACGGCTGGTCGACGATCGCCTACAACCTGCTGGTCTGCGAGCACGGCACGGTCTTCGAGGGCCGCGGCAAGGGCATCATGTCGGCGGCCAACGGCGAGGGTCTGAACCATGGGCATTACGCCGTCTGCGCGCTGCTCGGCGACAAGGGCTTGGTCGAGCCCAGCGACGCCATGCTGAACGGTCTGGTCGACGCGATCAGCTACCTGCGTAACCACGGCGCCGGCCGGGAGGTGAAGGGCCACCGGGACGGCTACTCGACCAGTTGCCCGGGAGATCGGCTGTACCGGTGGGTGAAGGCTGGCGCGCGTCGGCCGGACGCTCCGGAGGAGAAGCCGATCGAGGTCGTCGTCCGTGATGGTGTCGCGCTATGGCCGGGCCGCGTCCTCGAGCTGGTGGACCCGATGATGCGCGGCGAGGACGTGCGCGCATGGCAGGCCCGCCTGGCGAAGCGCGGCTGGCAGATCGGCGTGGACGGCTGGTACGGGTCGCAGTCCCGTTCGGTGTGCCGGTCCTGGCAGCGCGCTGTCGGCCTGCCCGTCACCGGCAAGGTGGATGAGGTGACGTGGGAGTCGGCGTGGTCGTGGCGGCCGCCGACGCCGGGCGAGGTCGATGAGACGAACTGACCCGTGCCGCGACGAGCTCGTCGTCGAGCGCTGGCCCGACGAACGACCCGATTTCATACCGGCTCATATGCCAGGCAACTCTGACCAGCCCGAACGCGGCTGGTCTTCCTGTTTTCCGCCCCGATTTGAGGGCGGCCGGTCCCCCAAGGAGGGGCGCATGAAGATCTTTGGACGCGAGCCCGTCGTCTGGCTCGGCGCCATCGCGGCGTGCCTCGCCGTCTTCGTCACGATCCCTGAGGTTGGCCTCACCGCTGAGGCCGCAGGCTGGATCATGACCATCGTTTCCGGCCTGTTCGCCCTGGCCGAGGCCATCATGACCCGCCCGATCGTCGTCACCGCGCTCACCGGCGCCGTCCGCACGGTCCTGGTCGGGTTCATGTTCTTCAAGCTGCCCATCTCGGAGGAGACTGCGGGCATGCTGGTGGCTGCGTTGAACGCCGTGCTGATGCTGGTGCTGGCCAACAGCGTCACGCCGGCCGCCGACCCCGCGCCGGGCTTCGTTCGATCGGAGGGTGCGGGTGCGATGGTGGGGACGCCGGGGTATCACCCTGGCGACCATGCCGGTCAGGATCTGAGGAGCCTGTAGGCCGCGAGCACGACTCCTGCCCCCGCATACTGAGGGTGTGGGGCCTCGGGTGTTGCGGACAACTTCGTTCGAGGCCCCACCCCGACATCAGAGCGCCCCGCTCGTCCTCCTCGGAGGGCGGCGGGGCGCTTTCGTCACGTCTGGAGGGTCCTCGTAGGATCGCCCGGTACCTGGGGACTGGAGCGATCATGAGCGACTATGAATTTCCGCCTGACCTGCTGGAGGCGCAGCGCGCCTACTGGGCCGCCGACCGCCGCGTGCAGGAGGTGACCGATGCGCTGCCGTCCTCGCAGGAGATCCTGGAGGGCGCCATGAGCGATGAGCAGCAGGCGGAGCTGGTCCAGGTGCGCGAGGCCCGGTTGCAGGCGCTGGAGGTGCTCAACCGGCACCCATGGTGGGCGAACGTGGACAATCCGCACAAGGCCCGTATGGCGCTTCGGGAAGCGGCCGGGGAGTAGACCGTGCTCGGCCCCACCCTCGCGGGGGCCGAGCCCCTCGCGTGGCCTCACGGCTCAGACGCCCCACCGGCCTCACTGGTTCCAGCAGAAAGCCCCCCGCCCAGCTCGGGCGGGGGGCTTCGTCGTGTCTGGGGTCAGCCGGTGCGGTACTCCACCCACGCCCGGCCGGCCGCAGCGGCGCGGGCACGAGACGCGCGGATGCGCTCCGGACCGCGGCGGGCCACGAACTCACGGAACAGCGACCACACCGCGGCCAGCCCGACGACCGCGGCCTCCGGCGCAGCCTTCCAGGCGGGCACTTGTTCGGCCAGCCGCTCGGCCTCGGCCGGGGTGTGGCCGGCGAGGATCAGCCGGGGGATCAGCAGCGCGGTCTCCACCCAGGCAGCGCCCTGGCAGGCGAGACCCCAGTCGATGAGCCGCACCCCGGCAGGGCCAGCGAGGAGGTTGCCCTCGTGGAAGTCGGCGTGCAGCAACGTGTCGCCGGCGAGCTGGTCGAGGTCGAAGCCGGCGCGGGCTGCCTGGTACTGCGCGAGGCTCTCCAGGTCGGCGGGCGGTTCGGCGAGGAGCGCGTCCGCGCGTTTACAGAGGAACATCACGTTGTCCGTCACGGGCGGCACCTCGGCCGCCGGAGCGGGGGTGAGCTGCTCGCCCAAGGCGCGGACAATGCCGATGACGTCGGCGACGTCCGGCGAGCCGGGCGAGAGGTCCACGGGCCGCCGGATGGCAACGTGCTCGAACACCAGCCAGAGCCAGCCGGCGGTGTGCCCGCTCCACAGCATCTGCGGAGCGGGCACAGCCTCAGGTAGGACGGCGCCGACGCGCCGCTCACGCTGGTAGAGCTTTGAGGACGGCACATCATCCGGCAGGGCCTTGAGGAACACCAGCCCATCCGCCGTAGCCAGCCGTATAGCCGCACCAGAGGTCAGTCCTCCTGGCAGGCTGATCGCGTGCCGGATCGGGCCGCACGCGGCCGTGACCGCGCCCTGGACCTCTGCGGGGAGTTCCTCCCACCGGTACATCATGCGCCGCACTGTACGCCGCTCAGGCAGGCAGGTCCCAGGATGGGCCGCTTGGTTCACCTAGCCAGACGTGCTGGCGCTCCCTGGTGACAGTGAGGCCGAACGCTGACTGGTGCGGGGAGCCGGCGTCCTGCCAGAGCAGGATGGCGTCCTCGACCGCGTCCCACAGGCGTAGCGGGCCATGCTGGTGAACTGTCCACCCGCCGCCCGGCGCGGGCCTGGTGTCGGCCCGGGAGCCGGTGCCGACGTCCAGCAGGATCGTGGTGTCGCCGGCCACCGACCGTTGGGCGGCTGGCGCGGCGAGCTGGGCGACGAACAGGGCGGTCTCGTCCTCCAGGAGCGCCGGGTCAATCGTGGACTCGCGGGCGTCGCCGATCCCCGTCATGACTGGCGGGCGGGGCGGCGGCAGGTGGGTTCGGGCGCGCATGAAGTACAGGTCGTCCGGCAGGAATCGGCCGCTCGCCTCGCCGTCGCTGGTGAGGGTGAGGTGCGCGAACGCGACCCCGCCCATCCACCCCCACATCGGCGTCGTGATGGTCCCTCCGGCACGGATCTGCCCCATCCACGCCGGGGGAATGGTCCGTACCGAGCAGGTGCCGATCAGCCGGTCGTAGGGAGCGTTGTCGGCGCAGCCGTGCAGGCCATCGCCCACTACGAGGGTGGGCGCGTACCCGGCCGCGGCGATGGCCTTGCCCGCACGCTCAGCCACGGCAGGGTCGTACTCGACCGAGGCCACTATCTTGTCGCCGAGACGCTGGCACATCAGCGCAGTGGAGTAGCCGGTGCCGGTGCCAATCTCCAGCACCCTGTCACCCTCGCTGATCTGAGCGGCCTCCAGCATCCGCACAACCAGACTCGGCGTGGTGGATGACGAGCTGGGCGAGCCCGTCACCGCGCCGGCCGCCTGCTCGGCGAGGACACCGTCGACCTGGGTCACCCACGTCTCGTCGGTGTAGACCAGAGCCAGCCAGTCGTCCTCGTCCGTGTCGCCGCGGCGGACGGCTGTCCACAGATCACCGCGGGCCGCGTCGCGCAGGAAGACGGCGTCGCCGACGAACAGCTCGCGTGGCACCTCCTCCAGCGCTGCACCCCAGCAGGAGGACTTGACGCTGTCCGCCAGGGCGTGGCGGAACTTCGCGGTCGTGTCGCTCACGACCACCACCCTTCCAGTAGGACCTCAGCGATGGCGCTCGCCATCGCTGAGGCATCAGGTAACCAGGCCCACTGCCCATTCGGGTTGCATTCGATGAAGGTCCAGCCCGGCGGTTGCCCGTTCTCGCGGGTGAGGGCGAAATCGAAGCAGCCGAAGCGCAAACCGAAGTGGTCGAGGTAGGCATGTAGGGCATTCTTGATCGGTTCGGGCACGTCGATGGGCTCGTGGGTGAGCTGCTCCCAATCGCCGCTGCGCCAGTCGAGCGCGCCGTCGGGGGAGGTGATCCGGTAGGCGAATACCTGCCGCCCGATCACGGTCACCCTGGCGTCAGCGGCCTTACACACCTCCTGCTGGAACAGGTGGGCGGTTACCGCCACCGACTCATCCAGCTCGGCCGAGGCGACCTGTTGTGTCCAGATCGCCGACCGGCGCCCATCCGCTCCAGCCGGGACGCCGCGGAACGACTTGTAGACGATGGGGGCATGCTCGGCGGCGAACGCGCGCGCCTGCTCGACATCGTTGGTGATCAGGGTGCGGGGGATGGTCAGCCCGAGCTGGGCGGCCGTCTGCAGCTGGGCGGGTTTGTAGTCGGCGGCGTTGATCGCCGCAGGGTGGTTGACGTACATCGCGCTGCGCAGGGTGCGCAGGATGCCGCCGAGCCCATGCTGAGCTTCCGTGGCGGCGAAGGTTCGTTGCTGGTCGGGCAGGTGAGCGAATCGGGCAGCGTACGGGGTGGGGCGGCGGTAGTACACCGCCCCAACCCCTGCGAGTGCGATGTCGCGACTCGCCGTACGAAGCCGACCAGCCCACTCCCCGCGGTCATCACCGATATAGGCGCTGAACGTCAGCCCGGCACCTATGTCAGCAGGGTCGACGCGGACGACCTGCACTCGGCGGTCGTTCAGAACCTCGATCACCAGGTTGGCTGTGACGTCCTCTGCTGAGGTGATGACCAGCACGGTCTGCGGTGTGGGCTGCATGAGCTCTTACCCGTCGGTGTTGGAGTCGTCGGCGACGTTCGAGCTGCCGCTTGAGCCGTCGGAGCCGCCGCCCTTCGACGTGGTGACGGTTGTCTTGGCCATGTCCACGATCACGCCGGCCTCGTCGTGGAAGTGGGTGAGCTGGGTTGCCGGGTCGAGGTTGATCGTGTCGTACAGCGCCTCAGCTTCCGGGAGAGGGGCGGTCATCCGGCTCAGTCCCCAGGGAATCAGAGGGCGGGGGGTGACGGCGGGCCGATCGAGGATGACGGTCATGCGGATCCTCCAGGTCTGTTGCAGGCGGGACGCCTACGTTGGAGCCCTAACCCTGAGTTAAGGGCTACTACTCATTGACGTTCCTCTGATCCCGGTCCATCGTCGAGAGCCCATCGATGTGAACGAATGTGAGACCTCCCATGGCTCCCAAACGTGCACGTCCGATCGCGAACCCGGCCTTGGCCGCAGCGATCGAAGCGGCCGGATGGACCCACGCGGCAACCGCGCGCCACATCAACGACGTCGCCGCGGAAACCGGGATCCGGCTGCACTACGACCATTCCACGATCGGCCACTGGCTCACCGGAACCTGCCCCCGCAGTGAGGTCGTCGCTGCCGCCGTCGAGGCGTTCAGCCGCGTGCTGCCGGGTATCACCGCAGCAGACCTTGGGTGGCCTACCCCTCCTCAACCGGTCCCGAGGGATCCGTGGCGCGGCGACCCGGTCGCGCACCTTATGACGCTGGGACGTGACGACATGCTGAACCGCCGCTCCGCGCTGCGCGCCGGGCTGTACTCGGTGGCTGCCGCCGCAGTGCCATCCGTTCTCGACCCCGTGCCGGCCCCTGCTCGGGGACGGCGTATAGCCCCGTGGCAGGTGACCCGCGTTGAGGAGGTCACCCAGCACCTGTCGCGGCTGGATGACCACTACGGCGGCGGCACCCGGGCCCCGGTCGCCGCCTACCTGGTGCACGACGTGGAACCTCTACTGCGCGACGCCACTGGCCCGCACCGCGGCGCTCTGCTCAGCGCGGCCTCCCGGCTGGCCTACCTCGCCGGGTGGATGGCCTATGACAACGCCGAGCACCCGGTGAGCCAGCGCTACTACGTACAGGCGACCCGCCTCGCGGCCGAGGCCGACGACGACGTGCAGCGCGCCGGCGTGCTGCGCGCGATGGCGCTACAGGCCGTCGAACTCGGCCACGCCACCCAGGGCCGTGACCTCGCTGACGCCGCCGGCGATGCGCTGCGCCGTGGTGGCCCGCCCCGCACCCGGGCCTGGGTGACCGGTCTACGCGCGCAGGCGTACGCGGCGGCCGGCGACGGCCGGGCAGCGCTTGCCCTGCTCGGCCAGGCCGAGCGTGAGGCCGAGCGGGTGGACTCCGCCGGCGGGTGGACCGGCGTCTTCGCCGCCGCGGCTCTGGCACACCAGATCGGACTGGTTATGGCCGAGGTTGGTGACCTGCCGGTGGCCGAGCGGCATCTGACGGCGTCGGTCGCGGCCCGAGGCGGTGATGAGCGCCGATCGCGGACGTTGATCGCGTTGCGGTTGGCCGATGTGCAGATGCGACAGGACCACGTCGAGGAGGCCGCAGCAACCGTTGTGCGGCTGCGCGATGATCTGCTGGAGGTGTCGTCGGGGCGCGTGAGCCAGCAGGCGGCGGTGCTGCGGCGAGCATGGCAAGGGCATCGGGGGATGCCGGTTGTCGCGGCGGCTGACAAAGTGATCGCGGACAGCTGGAGGTCGATCGCCTCGTGAGCGCGTCGAGGCGTAGCCCAGATTCAGCCCCGCCTCCCCTCGCCGGAGGCGGGACCAGGCTGTCAGTCGTCGGCGAGCTGGTGTAGTACCTCGACTAGGACGAGCTCGACCCAGAGATCGTCCACGAGGGGGTCGAGTGGTGCCATAGTGCCTCCTGATGAGAGGGACGTGCCACCCCTATGCCCGGTTTACGGGCATTCCGAAACAGGTCCGGACAGCAAGAAGCCCTCGTCTGAGGAGACGAGGGCTTCCAGTTGCTCGATGTCAGCCGCGGGCCCTGAACTGCACCAGAACGCCGGGTGGTGAAGTCTCCGCCAGGGGAGCCGGCTTTTGCGCCTGCCACGACGGTGCGTCCGCGTAGCGGCCAACCATTCGGTTCAGTTCGGTGACGTATAGCGGGAAGTCCTCAGCCAAACGCCGGGTGTCAACCGGATCCCCGTACAGCAACTCCATCATCTTCCGCAACGCCCTTGGCCGCTCTGGTTCCCGGGCATCTGCTCCTGGCTCCTGCTTGCGCCAGCCGCGGGCCCCCAGCTGCACCTGCAGGCTGGTTTTCTGTTTTTGGTCGATCGCGCCTACATCGAACGCGCGGAAGATCAACGACGCGATCGACATTCCCCACTTCAGCTTCAGCGGAGCGAGACGGCTCAACGTCACCGTCTTGGAGAACTCCTCCACAGCATCTTCGCGGGGGAACAGGAACTCGCCGGCGAACCGGTCAGCTTCCTTCTCCATCGCGTTTAGATCCCCGCCTGGGGCCCGGTGCAAGACCAAGTGTCCCAATTCGTGGCTGGAGGTGAAGCGGATCCGGTCCCAGGACGCCCCCTCGCCGATCGAAACCAGAGGAAGATCCAGCTCTGCGCCGTCCCATGTGCTGAACGCGTCTAGCTTGCCGTCGACCCACGTTTCCAAGGCGATCACGATGACTCCGGCCCGCTCCAGAGTGTGCAGCACGCGGGGAATCGGTCCATGGGGAGGTAGTCCCAGGGCGGAGCGGGTGAGTTGCGTGGCCTCCTCCATATCGTCCATGCCGCGCAGGTCCGGCACCCGCATCGATGGTGCTTCAAGCTGGCTTCGCATGTGCCGGGCGATCTCGCGGGTGATTTCGGCCTCGCGGCGTACCCGTCGCAGGACGCTTGCGGGTAGGGACTTGCGAGCCCGAAACTGCATGGATCCTTCGGCTAGATCGTCGACGGGAGGCCGCTGTAGGAAGGCGGCAGGCACTTTGAGTGTCTGCGCCAGACGCTCCAGGTGGTCGTCGCTGATGTCTACCGATGAGGTGAGCTCGATCTGCGCGATCCGGCCTTGGGTCAAGCCAGTGCCTTGCCCCGTTCCGGTTTGGGTCAGGCCACGTAGTTCGCGGGCTTGCCGAACCCGTGCGCCGTAAATCACGACGATTCGCCGCCTTCTTCTTTGACGTCCTGCTTGGGCAGGGCGTATTCGTCTAGGTCTTGACCTGCCGCGATGTCCACTACGCCAGCGTCGACGCCGACCATATCGAGAGACTCGGCAGGGTGAGGAATGGGCACGGCCCAGTGCACGGTCGTGTTCTTGCTCTTCTCACCAGGAGCTTTGGGGTAGGTGAGCTCCATCTCCACGCCCTTGGCGGTGATCTCCCACAGGAGCACGAGGGTCAGGCTCTTCAGCTCGATGGGGAAGAGCGGCTGGGTGTACTCGCGAGCGCGCTTACGCGAGGAGGCGCCGGGCGTTTGGCCGTCCCTGGAGCGCAGGCAGCGGATGCGAACGGATTGGTACCGCAGGGAGATGCCGTTGCGGTTGCCAGCTCTGATCTCCACTGTGTTCTTCTCCTCGCCGTCGCAGGCGAGGATGCCGCGGAAGGTGAGTTCATCTACGAGGTAGAAGCGGAAGAAGTCGGCGAACGCCTGCTTCTGGCGCTGGATCGTGGTGACGGAACCGTCGAGCTCCTGGGCGGTTCGGGCCGCCGCGGCTTCGACGGCTTCCCGAAAGCCGGGGAACGCGGCGACGAACTGGCTGGCTGCCGTCTCCGGATTCAGCCACTCACGTATGATCATGGCTAATAATATTAGTCATGATCATACATTCTGGCTAGCCAGTCGAGAGAATATTCGAAAGATCATTCCTTCGGCTGCGCATCAGACTGATTCAGCTTCGCCGCTCATGATGGCCGCCACATCCTCCTCGGACGCTCCCGCGTCCAGTGCTCGCCAGGCTCGACGGGAGTCGTCTGTGAGGCGGGTAAGGGCTGCTGTGAGGCCGTCGTCATCCATGCCGTCCATGCTCGCGTCCCCCGGTGATCGACCGCAGGAGGACACGACAACGTCCCGCCTTGCAGCGAGGGCGGGAGCGAAGCGTGCTTATCTACGCGCCCCTGCGAGGACGGCCTGGACTACGGCGGGCGCAAGGGCGCGGGCGAGTTGGGCTACCACTGGCCCGCGGACGTCCTCGGGCTCCTGCTCGATCCGCGCGAGGACTTCGGCCACCGGCGCCCCGAGCGCGGCGGCGGTGGGCGCGAACAGCTCGACGATCCGAGCGGGATCCACGTCGTCCTGGGCGTGGTGGAGCTCGTCGAGGTGGAGGCCGATGTCGTCCGGGTCGCGCCCGGTGTCGGCGGCGATACGAGTCACCAAGGCGGGGCGGAACACGTCGGCCCACTCGTCGACCATGGAAAGTCCTCCTCCGGATTTATGGCCAGCGTACGGCTGCGCGTGGGATGCACGCGCGAAACTTTTTGATCTTGATCGAAGGGTGCAACCAGGGGTGCAACGCGCCTCCGCCGGCAGGGTGCAACCGGGGTGCCACACCCCCTGCAACGGGGGGCGCAACCAAGGGGTGCAACGCGGGTGCCACACCCCCTCTGACCTGTAACCCCCTCACGCGTTGCACCCCCAGCCCCTCCCGTGAGCCCCGCCGGGGGTGCAGCCGGCGGTCAGTCGAGTTCGGGTCGGGTGAGCATCAGGTGTCGCTGGGCGGCGTCGTCGTAGCCCAGCACACCCGCCTCCCGCAGCCCTCGTAGGCGCTTCTGCGCCCACTGCCGGGTCATGTCCGTCGAGGACCACAGCGGGCTCAGATCGCTCGTGGCGAAGTCCCGGCGGCCGTTGTCCCACCAGTCCTGCAGCAGCTGCACCAGCGCCGCATGGCGCGCCTCTGGCGTCATCGGCGGCGCCTGTGTGAACGTCCATGGCGGCTCGCCGTCGTCGATGTCGGGGATCTCGTCGTCGATGCCGGCCTGAACGTCCGGGTCCGGGTCGTCCTCGGTGAGATACTCCGCGGCCACGTTCTTCACGTCCTCGTCGTCATCCATATCTGCCTCGGTGTCCTGGGCGTCGCCGCGGATCTCCGCTAGCAGCTCCTCCAGCTCATCGACTCGGGTGAGTACGGCCGGCGCGGCGTTCTCGCGCGGCAGGCCGACCACTTCCCGCTGCCGCAGGGCGACGATCAGCGCCTCCGCCTGAGCAAAAGGGATCCGGAGCTTGCGGTGCAGCATCGACGCCGAGGCGAACTGTGTGTTCACCACCAGTTCGGCCGCCTGGGCGAGCAGCTCGACGTCCACCGGCGCTTCGACCGGGGTGGGCGCCGGTGCTGGAGCGGCCAGGGCCGAGGCGTCTAGCCGGGAGATCTTCGCGGTGCCGGCATCGACCTTCTTGTAGGCGGCCGGGTAAGCGGCAGCGTGCGCGCTCAGCGCGGCGTTGGCGAGCTCGTCGTCGAACACCGT
>NZ_JBVJHH010000052.1:0-56472 GCF_055586905.1 Streptosporangium sp. NPDC048886 | reverse complement strand
ACTCCTGTGCTCGTGGGTCATCTCGACCCGTTGTTCGCCTATGCACAGCTTTCCTTCCGGCCTGGCCGGCCCGCATCCGTGGCGACCACGGAACCCGGCCACGGAACCCGACCACGGAACCCGGCCACGGAACCCGGCCACGGATCAACGACACGGATCTCGCATGGTGGCCACTGCGGGTGGGAGGGGGCAGACCAAGCAAGCCGGAAAGGGTCAAGCGGCGGCGCGGCGCACCCGGGTCCCAGTGGCGTCCAAGATCGCTTCCTGGCCGCTGCTTGCCAGGTGAGAGACCACATCGGCCAGAGTCCGCAATCGTCGCCCCGCGGTGATGCCACAACCCCGTTCAGCCAGGAGAGGGCGGATCTGACCGATGGCGCGGGTGAGGGCGGAGCGGTCAACGCCGAACCGGCAACCCAGCACATCGTGCGTGAGGCCATGACGTAGATGCGCCAGCGGGGCCGGCGGCCGA
Source organism: Streptosporangium sp. NPDC048886 (assembly GCF_055586905.1). Taxonomy (NCBI): domain Bacteria; kingdom Bacillati; phylum Actinomycetota; class Actinomycetes; order Streptosporangiales; family Streptosporangiaceae; genus Streptosporangium; species Streptosporangium sp. NPDC048886. The sequence continues at coordinate 56,003 of NZ_JBVJHH010000052.1, read as the reverse complement.
TCGATGAACACCGGCTTGTGCCTGGCTCCGGCACCGATGGCGCGCCGTCGCAGGCGGTTGGCGAGCGTGGTCAGGTGCCGGGCCTGCCACAACGGTCCGATCTCGGCCACCAGTTCCGCGATCACCTCAACCGACAGGCCCGTGATCCGCCGGTTCTCCAGGATGGTCGTCCGTTCGAGTGTTCTCACCACGTCTGGCCCGACGAGCCAGGACCTCAGAGGCCACGGCTAATCATGCACGGGGTCGTAAGCCTGAGCGGTGGATCAGCGTGGGCCACCCCGCCCAATATCCACTGGTCAGCCGCCACCGCCTCCTTCCGCTTGGCGACGCTTCCTGCTCCTACGACTCACCCGGGCGACACCGTCACCTGCCCGCGTCATCCTTAGAGCAGACTGATGGGTGAAAATCTGGCATTGTTCCTTATCATGAGTGATCGTCGTACCCTGGGTCGCCGCCTATCGATCCTTGCTGTTCCTATGATCTGCCTGAGTTCGTCAGCCATGGCTTGTGGGACGACTGATGCCTTGTCGACGCAGGCGACATTGTCGTCCTTGTCGAAAATCTCCTCGTCGGTTGGGAATTTGCAGATCACGACACCAACATCGCCAAGGCTGAGGACAATCAACGATGAAACGGGGCGATGGCACATCGTGGAGGGGGCGAACATCTCCTCCGCCAGTGCATTGGTGGAGGTGGCCGCGACCGGCGAGCGCGATGTGTGGGCGGTCGGCGAAAAGGGCAGCACAGAGGATGACTTCGGTGATCCGGTCATTGAGCGCTGGGACGGTTCGCGCTGGCGCCAGGTCACCGCTCCCGGGGGGGGGACATCCGTTACATCGATGGTGTCGACGCATACGCGGCCGACGACGTGTGGGTGGTCGGCAACGGGATCGTCACCTGGGCCGCACACTGGAACGGCTCCCGCTGGAGGAAACACCACCCATACAGAAACAAGACCCTCAACACCGACATCTTGTTCTCTGACGTCGCCGTCTCCGGAAAGCGCCCGTGGTTCGCCGGCAACACAGACCTCGAATACGGCGTCCTGCACCCCGGAAAAGGTCACAGCGAGGCCACCGTCCTGAGCTGGACGAAGAGCAAGGGGTTCGCCACGCAGTTCAGCACCCCGGGCTCACTGCAGGCGATCACCGCGCACAGCAAGACGGGCGACATCTGGGCGGTCGGCTCAGCGGGCGACTACTGGGCGGTCGGCTCGGCGGACAACCGGCCGCTGGTGCTGCACGGCACGGACGGCGGCACCAAGTGGAACGTGAGCAGCACCCCGCCGATCCCCGGCGGCCAGCTCACCCAGGTATGGCAAGTGGCCGAGAACGACGTCTGGGCGGTCGGACACAAGAACCTGCCCGACCCGGACAACAAGAACCAGATGCTGGAAACGCCGATCTCACTGCACTACGACGGAGCATCCTGGCGCCAGGTGCCGGTGTCGGTAGACCAGGGACACCTCTCTGGCCTCGCCAGTGACGCATCCGGGACCGTGTGGGCCAGCGGCGTCGACCTGACCCATCCCAAGCAGGTGCTCTTCCTGCGGTACGCAGCTGGTAAGTGGGTCGCCTCCTATGGTCCCAGCCTGCCCATCCCCGACCAGGACAAGGACGCATGGGAGAGGGTGACGAGGACATCGATCACCTGGGTGCCGGGATCGAGCACGCTCTGGGCGGTTGCCTCCACCGGCGCGGATGCAGATGAGGAAGCGTTCATCCTCCGCCGCGACTAGGGAAGCAGCTCCAACATTTTCGTCCTAATTGATTACCTGTTCGCCTTTGATGTTCCACTCTCACCACTATCAGGAAGCTGTCCGGCCGTTCTGTAATAACCTAACCGGCCCGCTCTTAGCGGCCGCCCAGGGGCGGTATGCCCACCAATGGATTCATAATCAGAAAGCTCATCTGAAATGTTTTGGGGTTATCCTTGAAAGCGACGGATCCTCCTCAAGTTTCGACATTCCCGGAGTCGAGGGCGCGTACGCCCTAGTCGGCGACATCAATCGCGATGACAGTTATCGTCGCAACATTTTTATGGCTACTCGCATTTGCGATGATGAGAGTGACCGGCGTACTTCAGCTCGCCAAGGCCGCCCCTGAACGACTGACGCGCGTAAAACTAGTTCTTGCATGGACTATGGCGATTGTTCCGCTTGTAAACATCGCGGGCGCGCTCATCATAAATGAGCGCTACTGGCCATTATTTGAGTGGTCGATGGTGTTTGAAGCATTCTGAATCGATGAAGCCTTGGATAGTTGGGGTTTACGTCTAGCCTTAATTTACTGCTGATCGAGTGCCGCCATTCTCGCTTATCGTATTGCCGCACTGGAGTGGCCTGGCGCGATGCCCCGGCCTCGGTGATCGGCTGCTCCGGGGTGAAAGGAACTGCTGGTCCTCCTCGAGGACGAACTCGCTCCGCGCGGGGTGAACCTGGAGATCCTGTCGGGCATCTGCGCGGGCGTCCACCGGCCGAACAGGCAGTCCATGGCCGACAAGCTGCTGTTCATGGTCGCGGCAGTGGCGGCGGAAATGGAATGGGAGATGATCCGCGAACGCATCCTGGACGGCCTGGCGGCCGCCACCGCCCAGGGCCGCAGGGGTGGCCGGCCCCCGGCCTTGGACGCCGACACTCTGACCGTCGCCCGTGTCCGCGGGGAGTCCATCACCGCGGTCGCCAAGCACCTCGGGATGGGCAGGTCGACGCTGTATCGCGGCTGGAAGGCGACGACCGGCAGTAGCCGCCTCGACCGCTGGCGGAAGCTCCTGAAACCCCGGAGCGTAGGACGCTACAGGTCCAGGCCTACCGTGGGACATGAGCCCGGCCTGGGGGCTGAAGTCGCCACGCACTCTGCTACCGCAACCGGCGGCCGACCCCCGCTACGCCACGGTGTCGTCACCGACAGCAGGATGGTCATAGCGATCATGAGATGGGCAGGTGCACCGCACGCCAGATCGGCTGGGATGAAGGATGCGCCTGCCCGCAGGTTACGCCGCCGCTCCCCCGCCCCGCCCGCCGACCCCGATTCCGATCCCTTCCAGGCCGCCCTGGCCCTGATCCGCTCCCGGGAGGGTCGGGTCCCCGAACTGATCGACGAAGTCCGGCAACTCCGGGACCACCAGCAGTAGGCCGGACAACGCCAGCCTGCCCGCCAGCGCATGACCGCCCCCTCCGAAGAAGCCCGCATCCGTCAACTCACCACCACCAACGGCGAGCTCCGCGCGCAAATTCAACGCCTTCGCGAACAGAACGCCCTTCTTCTTGGCCGACTTCGTGAGCAAGCCATCACGACCCCCATCGGCCGAGACTGTCCCCCGGAGCAGGAGAGTTGAGATGCCCGAACTCCCCCGCCCCTGCGCTCTCACACAGTCCCAGTCACCAGGCGGCCCGGCCGGATGCCTTGGCGCCGTGCCCAATCTGACGGGCCACTACCCGCGAGACGAACGGTGGACCACCCGAACTTGATCATCGCGGTGAAGTCGGCGTGGTTGGCCATGGCGGACACGTGCGGCGGCGGCCCAAGACGTTCAGCCGCGCGCCGCAACGCCGCCACCTCGGTCAGCGCTCGCGTCCATCCTCCAATATGACGCCGCAGGTTTCAGTCACGCCTCAGCGTTTCCGCGAGCTGCGCGCTTCCCTGGTGGCCATGGCGTGGAAGACCGCCTTGGGCTCCCACCTGGTCGCGTCGAGCATCCTGACGACACCGTAGGAGCCGAGGTCGGCCGCGCCTTGGAGGGCGTATCCGGCAAAGCTGAACCAGAAGGCGGCGGCCACGCCCTCCTGCTCGAAGATGTCCATCAACTCCTCGAAGTAGCGGACCTGCTCGCCCTCGTCCGGCACCGCCCCCTCCGGCACCAGCATCGCGGCGCCGCCCTGCTCGGCCGCGCCCCGCCAGGCGCAGGTGCCGAACTCGGTGACCACGACGGGCTTGCCGTGCTTGAAGTGGCCGCGCATCTCCTCGGCGAAGGTGTCGGCGTTGTACGCGGCGCGGTAGGCATCCACGCCCACCAGGTCGAACGGGGCCCAGTCAACGGACTCCCACGGGGCCGAAGCGTAGGTGATCCGGCCGCCGAACAGCGGCCGCGCGGTCTCGGCCGCCTCGGCGAGGAACGCGTTGAAGCGGCCCGTAGTCGTGCTCAGCGACTCCAGCCAGGCCAGGTCGGCCATCATGGCGTCCATGCGCGCCGTGTAGGTGTCGCCGGGCAGGTAGCCGTGGCCGAAGGTGGTGTACTCACAGCCGGCCACGAGCACCACCTCGGCCCCGCCGCGCCGCACCCTCTCCGCGCGCTCGGCGCAGTCGGCGTAGAGGGCCAGCGCGTCCTGGTCGGGCAGGTCCACGGGGAAGGGCGCGAACCAGACCTCCAGCCCTGCCTCGGCGGCCTCCTGGGCGGCGACGCTCAGCCGGGCGGGGTCGCCGCCGGACACGCGGACGGCCTGGCAGTGCAGGTCGTCGGCGATGACGCGCATCTCGCGCCGCACGGTTTCGACGTCGAACACCTTGCGGGTGAAGCGGTCTCCCGGCAGGAACCCCGTGTCATAGTTGATCCCCTTTTTCATGACAATTCCCTTCTTAGTGTGAACCTGTGTTTCAGCAAGTCGAAGGCGCCTCAACGGCGGCGGCGAGCCACTGCCCCACCTCCTCGAGCGGTATCCCAAAGGCGAGCCGAAAGAGGAACGTCTCCTGGTAGGTGGTGGGCGCGGCGGTGATCTGCACCGCCACGCGGCCCGGCCGGTTGGTCCACGCAGAGCGCGTCCTCGCCGCCTGCGGCCCGTCGCCCCTTGGGCGCAGCGGTTGCCGGGGATGGCGCTCGCGCTACTGCCGGCGTAGGACAGGAGTCAGCGGAACCGGTCTGCGCTCTCGATCGCCCAGACGTCGTAGGACCCGAGAAAAGGTGCAGAGCGGCAGGCCGACCGCCTCAAGGACGCCGCCGACGTACTCGTCGTTACGCAATGCTGACACTGCGACGGCAGCGAGGTCGTCCTCGTGGATGAACGGATAGTGGCCCTCGTCCAGGAATGCCTCCCGGACGACCAGCTCACGTCTGATGGTGTCCGGCAGGTCCGATCCCGTGGCGGGATAGGTGCCTTCGACGATGGATCCCATCACAGCCGATGAGCGGATGTGAGTCCACTCGATCCCTGAACGCTCGACGGCCTTTTCGACGGCCGGCCAGAACCACGTCTCCGGCGGATACAACTCCTCGTACTCCGGCCCGTGCGAGGACAGCACCACCATGCGGCGGCCAGCGTGAGTGCCAGCGCATCCTGAACCGTCGAGAGCTGGGCACCGTGCCAGGCTCCGTCCGACGATCCCAGTCGGGCTGCTGCCGGCGCCCTTCCGCGCACTGACCACGGTCAGCAGCCGCAGTTCTCCGGAACCCGGCGCGCTCTTGATCCGCTTGATTTCACCCATGGCAAGACTCTCCAACTGTCAGCGGAGATCTTGCGCCTTCCCCCACAGCTGGAGCATGTGCTTCAGCTCGGGCCCTCAAGACCATCGGGAGAAGGTTGCGGATCTGAGGTCGTCAACACTAGCAGCAACACAGGCTCAACCGGAGACGGCGCTCCAGCTCGCCGTCCACGGGGCCGGACCGGGGCCCTGTTCGTACATCCGTTGGATTCCCCGCGACCACTACCGGGCCCCTCCAACGGCGAAACGCCTGCGAGAAGCTGGAGACCTCCACGTAGCCCGGTCTCCGCGCGAGCTGTTCCACGGGCATGCCGACGAGGCCACCGCGTCGGTGACCTCATCGGCAGGGGTGGTGAGACGCACACGCTTGTGCGTCTCAGCGGCCGTCGATGTCGGAAAACGTCTCTCTCAACGCCATCTCCACCCCTACAGGTGCGGGCGTCGAACCGGCCGGGCGAAAAGTGAGCGCTGACCCGGGAGCAGACGCTCGGGGAGGGCGAGCTGGAGCAGCGGTCCGTCACCAGGGAAGCTCACTGGCACGTCCGCTCAGGCGGGAGCGTACCCACGCGCACGGACATGGTCGTCGACGACGGCGCTGAAGGCGCGGGCGGCGGCGCTCTGGTAGGCGTTTTCCCGCCGCAGCAGAGTGACGGTGCGGGTGGGCAGGGCCGGTACGAGCGGGATCGGGCTCAGGCCGGGGTGGTCGTGGGTGACGGCGTCGGGGAGGACGGTGGCGACGGAGCCGCGCTGAACAATTTCGATGAGGGCCTGGACGGAGTCCGCCTCCACCACGATGCGGGGGCTGACGCTCTGCTGCCTGAAGTAGGCGTCGATGTGCCCTCGGGTGGCGAACTCGCCGCTGAGGAGCGCGAGTCGCCGCGTGGCGAGATCTCGGGCGGGCATCGGCCGGAGGTGCTCGCCGTCGGAGTCATGGGCGCCGACCACGAGGCTGAGGGTCTCCATGAACAGGGTGGTGCCACCGATGCCGGGCAGGTAGTGATCACAGAACGCGATTCCGAGATCGAGCCCGTCGGCCAGCAGTCCCGACTCGATGCGGTCTTGCGTCATCTCCTTGATGTCCAGGGTGATGCCGGGGTGGCGGGCGTGCATCTCGGCGATCAGCGGCCCGATGAGGTAGGCGGTGAACGTCGGGGTCGCCGCCAGCCGCAGGCTGCCGCGGGACAGGTCGGCCACGTCGAAGACGGCCCGTTCGGCGGCGCTCAGGTCCCGCAGGGCGCGCCGGGCGTAGTGGACGTACGCCTCACCGGCGTCGGTGAGGCGTACGCTGCGGCCGCTCCGGTCCAGCAGTTGCACGCCCACGGCGCGTTCCAGCTGCTTGATCTGCTGAGAAAGGGTGGGCTGGGAGATGCGCAGGTCTTCGGCGGCGCGGGTGAAGTTGCCGTGCTCGGCCACGGCGATCAGATAGCGCAGGTGACGCAGTTCCGGAGCCACGGGGATGACTATAGGCCAGAACTATGGAGATCATGGTTAGTTCGTCTTGGACACTATCGCCGCATGTCATGCATGGTGGATCAGGTCAGCCCATGAGGCCGCCTCCAATCGAAGGGAGTGAACCATGCAGGATCTCGAAGAGGGGGTCGCGCGTTTCCAGCGAGACGTCTTCCCGGCCAAGACGGAGCTCTTCACGCGCCTGGCCACCGCCCACCAGCCGGCGACGCTGTTCATCAGTTGCTCCGACGCCCGTGTGGTGCCCGAGCTGATCACCCAGAGTGAGCCTGGCGAGCTGTTCGTCATCCGCACCGCCGGCAACCTCGTGCCCGCCTACGCCCCCGGCTCCGCTGACGGTGTCGCCGCCGGCATCGAGTACGCCGTCGCCGTGCTGGGCGTCTCCGACATAGTGGTGTGCGGGCACTCCGGCTGCGGCGCGATGACCGCCCTGGCCGACGGTCTCGACCCGGCCGCGCTTCCCGCGGTCGCCGAGTGGCTGCGACACGCGGACGCCTCCCCGCCTCGCACCACGACCACGCCCACGGAGACGGGCGCGGGCAAGGTGGCCGCGCTGGTACGGCAGAACGTGCTCACGCAGCTGGCGAACCTGGCCACCCACCCCTCGGTGGCGCACGCCCTGGCCGGAAAGACGGTCACCCTGCACGGCTGGATCTACGACATCGGCACCGGGACCGTGGCAGAACTCGACGCCACCGGCCGTCCCTCCGCACTCGCGGTCTGACCTCCAAGCCCCACACCCGACGTCCCGTCGCCGTCCAGCACCCGGAAATCACCAGGCACCACGGAGACCTGCCGGTTCCCCGCCACCCCGGACCGGCCCGTAGGAAAGGAACACTCCCATGGCACACGCCCAGTTCGACCCCACCGCCCGTCAGGCCCTGGCCGCAGCTGCCGTTGAGGCGAAGACACGGAAGGACCTGACCTGGCAGCGGATCGCCGACGCCGCCGGCCTGTCGGTCGCCTTCGTCACCGCCGCCGTCCTCGGCCAGCACGCCCTGCCCGAGGCCGCGGCGAAGGCGGTCGCCGAGCTGCTCGGCCTGGACGACGACGCGGTGATGCTGCTGCAGACCATCCCGACCCGCGGCTCCATCACCGGCGCCGTCCCCACTGACCCGACCATCTACCGCTTCCACGAGATGCTCCAGGTCTACGGCACCACGCTGAAGGCCCTTGTCCACGAGCAGTTCGGTGACGGAATCATCAGCGCGATCAACTTCAGGCTCGATGTGAAGAAGGTCGCCGACCCCGAGGGCGGCGAGCGCGCTGTCATCACCCTCGACGGCAAATACCTGCCCACCAAGCCCTTCTGAGTCGAACCGCGAGACCCGGCCCGGGCCGGACAGGCCCCTGCACCGCATCCGGCCCCACTCCCCTTCCCCCTTCCCCGTCCGCCTTTCCGCCCTCCGCCGGCTCGCTCGCCGGAGGCCCCCGCTTCTCACCGAGGACTTCTCATGGACTTCGCACAGCGCACCGTCGACATCGCCCACCAGAACGTCACCGAGGGCGGCCGCCCGTTCGCGACCGTCATCGTCAAGGACGGCGAGATCCTCGCCGAGAGCGCGAACAAGGTCGCCCAGACCTCCGATCCGACCGCGCACGCGGAGATCCTCGCCATCCGCGAAGCGTGTATGAAGCTGGGCACCGAACATCTGACCGGCACCACCGTCTACGTCCTGGCGCATCCCTGCCCCATGTGCCTGGGATCGCTGTACTACTGCTCTCCGGACGAGGTCGTCTTCCTCGCCACTCGTGAGGCCTATGAGCCCCACTACGTGGACGACCGCAAATATTTCGAACTCGACACCCTTTACCCCGAGTTCGCCAAGAACTGGGCCGAGCGGCGCTTGCCGATGCGCTACGAGCCGCACGGGGCCGCCGTCGACGTCTACCGCTTGTGGCAGGAGCGCAACGGCGGCGGGCGGCGGGTGACCGGTGCCCCCACCGCCTGAGCACCCCTCGCCCCATCTGACCGGGTTCCCGGCGGATGTCGCCGCCTCGCCGCCGGCGAGCCCCGGCGTCACATGGACCCCGCCATCTCATCATCGGGTTCGACGCGGGATCACCCGGTCTCCGAGGCGGGCACGCCGGTGAGCCCTGCCGGAGGAAGTCCTCCCGACAAGGTGGAGAGCACCGTCGCAGGCAGCACGCAGCCAGCGGCGAACGGCCGCCGTCGGAGAAGGTCCTCGGCTGTCTCCGGGAGAACGCCGGCCCCGCCGAGAACCTGGACGGCGTGTTCGGCGGGGAGCAGATCGAGCCAGCGCAGCACGGCCTCGCGGTGGGCGTCGGCGACCACCTCACCGTGCACCCGGAGCCTGGCCAGACCCCCGTCGGGGAAGACGTCCAGCCGGACGTGCGTGACCGGCGCGGCCGACGCCGAGCGGAAGAAGTGCCGGGTGTCCGGCTGCAGCCGCGTCTTCGCAACCAGGTCGAACCATTCCGCGTCCGCGTCCAGATGATCGCCATCGGTCCCGCGCAGCGAGGCCCAGCCGGCCGCGTTGCCGACGAAGCACGACGTGTCGATCTCGACCCGGCGGACCCGGCCAGGGGCGGCCAGCCTGATCGTCACGTGGTCGTTGCCGTCGTCGCGGCGGCGGGCGTTCTCCCAGCCGTCGCCCATGATCCTGGCCCTGCCGGGCAGCAGCAGCTGCACCGGCGAGGAGTAGAACATGTCCGAGCAGTCCACCACGGCGCCGCCGTGCTCCAGCGCGGCCAGGTCGATCGTGCCGTCCATGAACCGGGGGTCCGGCACCGGATCACCGTGCACCCGGAACCGGGCCACCCCGCCGTCGGGGTAGATGCTCAGCCGGACATGCGTCCAGCGCCGCCGGTCCGCCACCTCGAACGCGTTCTCGGTGTCGCCCTTGATCGCGCTCTTCCCGACGATCGTCTCCCAGCTCGCCCGCTCCAGCTCGGCCGGTGACGGCGCCCCCTCGACGCCGGCCGCCTCCACCGAGGCGTAGGGCGGATAGTTGCCCTTGAACCAGGCGGTGTCGATCACCACGCCGTGTATCACGCCCGGGACACCGAGCCGGACGATCGCGTGGTCGTTGCCGGGCTCGCGCCGGCGACGGGTCTCCCAGCCGTCGTACACCTTGCCCTTGTGGCCGAAGTCCTCCGTCGAGAAGACCGACGGCTCAGGCTTGATCAGGTTCTCGCGCTCGGCGAACAGCTCGTCGTTGGCGTGCACCACGCTCGCCGCCAGCGCACGTGAGGCCAGGTCCGGGAGCCGGGTGAAACCGTGGGCGGTCATGCCCCTCCTCTGTTGAGCAGCCGGCCCTGCGGCGGGCTGTCGATGTCGATCGGTACGCCGCGCAGCCAACTACCGCGGACCACACCCGCGAGCGGCCGGCCATGGTAGGGCGTGACCGGGTTGCGGTGGTGCAGCCGTTCCCTGTCGACCACGAACACCTCGTCGGGCGCGAACACGCAGAAGTCGGCCTGGTAGCCCGCCTCGATCCGGCCTTTGCGGGGCAGCCCCACCAGCTCCGCGGGGCGTTCCGCCATCCAGCGCACCACGTCGGTCAGCGTGTGGCCGCGGCGCCGGGCCTCGGTCCACACCGCAGGCAGGCCGAGTTGCAGCGACGCGATGCCGCCCCAGGCGACGCCGAAGTCACCGACGTCGAACCGTTTGAGCTCCGGTGTGCACGGCGAGTGGTCGGACACCACGCAGTCGATCGTGCCGTCGGCAAGCCCTTGCCAGAGCGACTCGCGGTTCGCCGCCTCCCGGATCGGCGGGCAGCACTTGAACTGGGTGGCACCCTCGGCGATCTCCTCCGCGCTGAACGTCAGATAGTGCGGGCATGTCTCCACGGTGATCCGGACGCCGTCGCGCTGGGCCGACCGGATCATCGGCAGCGCGTCCGAGCTGGACAGGTGCACGATGTGCACCCGGCAGCCGGTCCGGCGGGCCAGCTCGATCACCTGCGCGACCGCGAGGTTCTCCGCGCCCCGCGGCCTGGAGCGCAGGAAGTCCCGGTAGCTCGCGCCGTGCGCGGCCGGGGCGTGGTCGATCACGTGCGGGTCCTCAGCGTGCACGATCATCAGTGCGTCGAACGCCCCGATCTCCCGTAGCGCGTCCGCCAGCTCGCCCGGTTCCAGGTGGGGGAACTCGTCCACGCCGGAGTGCAGCAGGAAGCACTTGAATCCGAACACGCCCGAGTCGTGCAGCCCGCGCAGGTTGCCCGGTACGGCCCCGCCCCAGAAGCCGACGTCGACGTACACCCGTCCCTCGCCGGTCTTCCGCTTCGTCCGCAGCGCCGCGACATCGGTGGTCGGCGGGATGCTGTTCAGCGGCATGTCGATGATCGTCGTGACGCCGCCGGCCGCTGCCGCCCGGGTGGCGCTCCCGAAGCCCTCCCACTCGGTCCGGCCGGGGTCGTTCACGTGTACGTGGCTGTCCACGAGGCCGGGCAGCAGCACCTCGTCGTCGCCGAGCTCGACCACCTCGGCGGCCTCGAGGTCCGCGTCCAGCGGCTCGACCGCGATCACCGTCCCGTCCCGTACGCCGATGCTGCGGGCCACCTCCCCGGCCGCGGTGACCACTCGACGGGCCTTGAACAGCACGTCCAGCTCGGCCATCAGGCGACACCTCCATTGTCGATCGGCCACCCGGTCACGGTCTTGGGCCGTGGCGCCGCGTAGGTGCGCACCTTGCTCGTGGTGAGGCCGAGCCGGACGAGCCCCTCGGCGAGGGCGACCGCGGCGGCGACGCCGTCGACGACGGGTACCCCGGTGGCGGCGGTGATCTCCCGGGCGAGGCTTGCCATTCCGCCACAACCAAGACAGATCACCTCGGCTCGGTCGTCGACGACGGCTTTCCATGCCTCGGCGACGATCGCGTCGACGGCCCGGCCAGGATCCCCCTCAAGCTCGAGAACCGACAACCCGCTGGCCCGGACCGACGCGCACCGGTCGGTCAGCCCGGCGAGCCGCAACCTGTCCTCGATCTGCGGTACGGCGCGGTCCAGCGTCGTGACGACCGAGTACGTACGACCGATCAGCATCGCGACCTGTGCGGCCGCCTCGGTGATGTCCACCACGGGTACGTCGAGCAGCTCCTGCAGGCCCTCGCGACCGTGCTCGCCGTATCCGGCCTGGATCACCGCGTCGTACGGCTCGTCGTACCGGATGACCCGGTCCATCACGGCGACCGCCGCCAGATAGCTCTCGAAGTTCCCCTCCACCGACTCCGGCCCGAACGACGGGGTGAGCCCGACGATCTCGACCCCTGGCGACGCGTACGCCGCAGCCTGCGCACGGATCGTTTCGGTCATCGACGCGGTGGTGTTCACATTCACGATCAGGATGCGCATCTCAGTCCACCCGTCCGAGGCGCCCTGGCCCGGCCGGCCGGGTCAGGGCGCGGAGCCCGGGTGGGGCGATGCCGGCGAGGGTACCGACCTCGGCCTCATCGACGGCGCCGCAGGCAAGGCCGCGGACGAGGAACCCGGCCATCGCCCGGACGGTCGCGGGCTCGTCGAGGAAGCCCGAATCCGCGCGGTCGAGATAGCCGCGCAGCCGGGCGGCCGCGGCGGGCAGTCCCTCACGGAAGAACGCGTAGACGGCGCCGTACCGGCTGGGGAGCTGGGCCGGATGCAGGTCCCAGCCCTGGTGGATGCCGCCCTCCAGGGCGCGCCGGACCAGGCGCGCGTGCAGCCGCCAGGCGGCGCGGACCGCGTCGGTGTCGCCGACCGGGAGCACGTTGGTCGAGCCGTCGCTGACGCGTACGCCGGTACCGGCGGCGGCGACCTGCATCACCGCCTTGGCGTGGTCGGCGACCGGATGCTCCACACTCTGGTACGCCGCCGACACCCCGAGCGCCGCCGAGTAGTCGTAGGTGCCGTAGTGCAGGCCCGTGCAGCGCCCGGCCGAGGCGCGGATCATCGATGCCAGCGGCGAGACGCCCTCCGTACCGAGGATCGCCTGCGGTGTCTCCACCTGGATCTCGAACCGCAGGCTCCCGCCTTCCAGCCCGTACGCCGCTTCCAGCCGCTCGGCGGCCAGCACCATCGCCTCCACCTGCTCGACGGATGTCACCTTCGGGAGCGTGACGACGAAGCCGTCGGGCGGCGGGCCGAGGGTCTCCAGGAAGATCGCCAGGGTGCGCAGGCCGCGCCGCCTGGTCGGCGCCTCGAAACTCTTGAATCGGATTCCGCAGAAGGGCGAGCCGCCGCCGGAGGCGACAGCGGCGGTGAGGGCCTCCGCGGCGGCCTGGGCGGTGGCGTCCTCGTCGGCGTCCGAGCGGTCGCCGTAGCCGTCCTCGAAGTCGATCCTCAGGTCTTCGACCGGCTCGCGCTCCAGCTTGGCCCGGACCCGGTCATACACCTCCGCCGCCGTCCGCGGCGGCAGGTCGAGCGCGTCGGCGAATTCCATGACGGTCCGGCCGTGCTCGGCCAGCGCCGCCCGGGCCTCCCGGCCCCATGCTCGTACGGTGTCCGAGGTGTAGCGGTCGGCCGGGACGTAGACGGTGTGCACCGGCTGCCGGCCGGACGGCTCACCGGGGTAGGCCGTACGCAGTCGCTCGTCCGCCGCGGCGAGCCGGGTGTCGAGCTCGGCGGCGAGTCCGGCGCTGAGCTCGGTGAAGAGGCCGGCGCCGCTCATGAGCCGGCCTCGACGACGCGGAAGGACGCGGGGAACAACAGCGCCGGGTCGCGGCGCATGTGGTCACGCTCGGAGTAGGCGGCCTTCATCGTCTCGAAGTAGGTCTGTGCGCGGAGCCGCATCGACTCCTCATCCACCCCCGCGATCATCCGGTCGCGCATCACCGGCCGGCCGTCGATCACCACGGTGGACACGTCGGCGCCCGTGCAGTTCATCAGCAACGTCCTGATCGGGTCGTCGACGGGGCCGGTGCGCGGGCCGGAGAGGTCCACGACGACCAGGTCGGCCTTGGCGCCGGGGGCGAGCCTGCCCAGGTCGTCCCGGCCCAGCGCGCGGGCGCCGCCCAGCGTGGCGGCCCGGTAATAGTCGGCGGCCGAGCCCGCCTCCAGCCGTCCGGTGACCAGCTTGGCCAGGTTGTTGCCGTAGTCCATGTTGCGGATCATGTCGGGCGGGAAGGAGTCGGTGCCCAGCGCCATGTTCACGCCGGCCTCCCGGTAACGGTCGAAGTCGCGGAGCGCATCGCCGTACCTGACGAAGGTGAGGGGGCAGTGCACGATCCCGGCCAGGGCAGCGAGCCGGTCCGGTGATCCCTCGAACGGCGTCTCGGGGTCACCGAGGTACAGGGCGTGTGGGATCAGCAGCCGGGGACCGAGCAGGCCCACCTCTGCCAGCACGTCCAGCGGGTGCCGGCCGTACCGTTCGCGCAGCAACCGCAGCTCCGTCAGCCCCTGCATGCAGTGCAGGCGGACCAGGCAGTCGAGTTCCTCCGCGGCTCGGGCGGTGGCGCGCAGCAGGTCGAGGGTGACGGTCTCGATGCGGCAGGGCAGCAGCGCCCCTCGGATCCGGCCGTCGTAGGCGCCGTCGACGTCCCGGACGAAGCGGATCGCGTCGGCGAGCCCCTTCTCGCCGAGCTCGGGCTCCCAGTGCACGTCCCTGCTGCCGTCGGCACGCAGCACCGGCACGCCGGAGCGGTAGGACGGACCCAAGTACATGCGCAGGCCGAGCCGTCCGGCGATCTCCACGACGCCGGCGAGCTCCTCGTACGACTCGGCCCAGGCGCTGTGCGTCTCGGCGGCGATCGGCATCGCCGTGGTGATGCCGTTGCGGATGAGCTGGGTGAGCGCGTACTCCCGCATGAAGAGCGTGTCCTCGAGCGGGAAGACGGCACGGCGCCGGTTGACGGCGTAGTCCTGTGACCATCCCAGCCCGCTGGAATCGGCGTGCCAGGTGTCGAGGATGGCGTGGTCGATGTCGGCCAGCGCGTCCAGGTCGATGAAGCCCGGCCCGACGATCGCCTCACCGGCGTCGATCACCTCGTCGACCGGGCCGTCGTAGGAGCGGCCGACGTGGACGATCCGGTCGCGGTCGTAGACGACGCACGCGTCGCGGTGGATGACATGGTCGTCGCCGTCGAAGCCGATGACGGACGACGCCCTGACGAGAGTGCTCACTGTGTGTTCCTCCGGGTCGGCTTCCATCCGGGCCTGGGTACGGCGGCCAGCAGGGCTTTGGTGTATTCCTCCCGCGGCTCGCGCAGCAGGGCGCGGGTGGTTCCTCGCTCCACGACGCGGCCGTGACGCATCACGACGGCCGTGTCGCTGATCTGGTTGACCACGGCCAGGTCGTGGGAGATGAAGACATAGCTGATCGACCGCTGCTCGCGGATGTCGGCGAGCAGGTTGAGGATCTGCGCCTGGATCGAGACGTCGAGCGCGGCGACCGCCTCGTCCAGCACCAGCACGCGTGGCTCCACCGCCAGGGCGCGGGCGATGGCCACCCGCTGGCGCTGCCCTCCGGACAGCTGTCTGGGCAGCATCGCGGCGTGACGTTCGGCCAGGCCCACGGATTCGAGCAGGTCCAGCGCCTTCTTCCGCCGCTCGGCGGGGGTGGGCGAGAAGTGCAGGGCAAGGCTCGTTTCGACGACGTCGCCGACCCGCTGCAGCTTGTCCAGCGAGGAATAGGGGTCCTGGAAGACGATCTGGATCTCTCGTGCCCGTCTGCGCCGCTCCCCGGCCGACACCCGGCCTGCCGGACGCGGCCGCCCGCAGACGCTGATCGTCCCACTGGTGGGCGTCTCCAGGCCGAGCAGCATGCGGGCGACGGTGGTCTTCCCCGACCCGGACTCCCCCACGATGGCCAGCGACTCACCTTCGGCCACGGTGAAGGAGACCTCATCGACCGCGGTGGCGGTGCCGTACGTCTTCCGTAGCCGCTCCGCTTCGATCACGCTCATGCCGTCTCCTCCGCTCTCAGGCAGGCGACCCCGCGGACGGACGGCGGCCGGCTCTCCCGGCAACGCGGCTCGGCCAGGTCGCAGCGTGGCGCGAACGCGCAGCCCTCCTCGGCTTCGAAGGCCGCCACGGGCCGTCCGGGGATCACCGGCAGCCGGTGCACCGTTCCCGCCAAACTGGGGCGTGATCTCATGAGGCCGCGCGTGTAGGGGTGGCGCGGCTCGCCGTCAAGGTCCTCCACGATCCGGCCCGCGTACATCACCGCGAGCCGGTCACATGTCGCGGCGGCCAGCTCCAGGTCGTGGGTGATCAACAGCATGGCCATGCCGTGCTCACGGCGCAGCTCGTCCAAGATGGCCATGACCTCTGACTGGGTGGTCACATCCAGTGCGGTGGTCGGCTCGTCGGCCAGCACCAGGTCGGGTTCGACGGCGAGTACGGATGCGATCATGACGCGTTGCAGCAGGCCGCCGGAGAGTTCGTGGGGGTGCTGGCGCAGGCGCCGCTCACCGTCGGTGATACCGACCTCCTTGAGGAGCTGTACGGCTCGCGCCGACGCCTGCCGTACCGGCATCCGCAGGTTATGGACCATGGCTTCGGTGAGGAAGTCGCCGACGCTGCGGACGGGGTTGATGTGCGCCCGCGGATCCTGGAAGATCATCGCGATCCGCTTGGCCCGCAGCCGCCGCAGTTCCCTGCCCGAGGGCACCTCGGCGCCGTCGAAGACGATCCTGCCGGTCACGCGGGCGCCCGGCGGGGTCAGGCCGATGACCGCCCGGGCGGTCATCGACTTGCCCGACCCGGACTCCCCCACCAGCCCGACGGCCTCCCCTCTGCCGATGGTCAGGTCCACCTGCTCCACCAGCGTCCGCCAGCTCCGTCCGTACGGCACGGCCAGGCCGAAGCCTTCCAACGTCAACAGGCTCACGGCTGCCTCCCCAGGCGATCACCCAACAGGTTCACCGCGGCCACCACCAGCGCGATCAGCAGGCCCGCGCTCAGCGCCTCCAGCGGCTGGCCCCGCATGGCGCTGTCCAAACCGCTCTTGACCATCAACCCCCAGTCGGCCGTGGGCGGCTGCACGCCCAGCCCAAGGAAGGAGACCGCCGCCACGTCGATCACCGCGAAGCCGAGCGCGGAGACCGACTGGGCGACGATGATCGGCCGCAGGTTGGGCAGCAGATGGCGCAGGCAGATGGCGGTCGCGGAACGGCCCTGCACCCAGGCGGCGGCCACGTATGGCAGGCTGCGCTCACGCAGCGCCGCGCTCCGCACCACCCGAGCCACGTACGGGGTGTAGGCGACGGCCAGGCCGATCACCACGCCGGGGATGCCGGGACCGAGGACGGCCACGGTGACCAGCGCGAAAACGATGCCGGGCACGGAGAACAGCACATCCAGCAGGCGGGAGATGACCGCGTCCACCTTGCCGCCGGCCCAGGCGGCGACGATCGCCAGCGTGGTCCCCGCGACACTCGCGACACAGATCACCAGCACCGGGGCGAGCAACGTGGTCCGCGCGCCGTACATCAGCCGGGACAGCACATCCCGGCCCAGGGCGTCCCCGCCCAGGGGATGCGCGACGGAAGCGCCGCCCAGCGCGTTGAACAGGTCGGGTAGGTCGGGGTCGTAGGGCGCGAGCAGCGGCGCGAGCAGGGTGATCACCACGGTGGCGGCCAGCAGGACGGCAGCGGCCACGCCCAGCCCGCCCAGGCGGCGGGTCACTGCCGCGACAGGCGCGGGTCGAGAGCGGAGTAGCACAGGTCCACCACCAGATTGATCAGGACGAAGGCGGTGACGAGCACGAGCACCACCGCCTGGACGATCGCGAAGTCGCGTTGCAGGATCGCGCGGACGAACAACGAGCCCAGGCCGTCCAGGGCGAAGATGCTCTCCACCACGACCGAGCCCGCGATCAGCCCGGCGACGTTCAGGCCGACCACGGTCACCACCGGGATGGCCGCGTTGCGCAGCACGTGCCTGCGGACGATGTGCCCCTCGGCCAGGCCGCGGCTGCGGGCGGTCTCCACGTGCTCCCGGCCCAACTCCTCGGACACCGAGGCCCGCGTGATACGGGCGAGGAACGCGGCGCTGGCCAGGCTGAGCGTTGTCGCCGGGAGCGTGAGGTGGTGGATGCGGTCACCGAACCCGCTACCGGGCCCGAAGACCGGGAACCAGCCCAGTCCCAGCGCGAAGACGATGACGAGGATCACCCCGATCACGAACGGCGGCGTGGCCAGGAACACCGAGGAGATCAGGCTGACCGCGCCGTCGGCCTTGCCGCCGCGCAGCCCGGCCAGCAAGCCCATGACCACGCCCCCGGCCACGATCAGCAGCGTCGCGTAGACCACCAGGAAGACGGTCGTCGTCGCCCGGGAGGCCATCAGCGCGGAGACATCCTGCCGGTAGACCAGGGAGGTGCCGAAGTCGCCCGTCACCGCGTCACGCAGCCAGGCGGCGTAGCGCAGCAGGAACGGATCGTCCAGGTGGTACTGCGCGCGGATGGCCGCGACCTGCTCGGGGGTGCCGCTGCGGTTGCCGAGCAGGAACGCCATCGGGCCGCCGGGCACCAGGTAGAGCAGGCCGTACACCAGGAAGGAGGCGACCAGCAGGACCGCGATCAGCCCTGCCAGCCGTTTCGCCAGGAACCTCATGCCGCGCCGAGCCCCGCGGCCCACGGGTAGTACAGGTAGGGGAAGGAGGCGACGGCTCCGGTCACCCGCTTGTTCATGTACAGGATCACCGGCAGGTTGTTCAGCGGCATCCACGGCACGTCGGTGGTGACCTTCTGCTGGATCGTCGTCACCAGCGCCGCCCGCGCCGCCTCGTCGTAGGCCGCCCGCGCCTTGGTGATGTCGGCGTCCACGGCCGCGTAGTCGTTGAAGTTGGTGCGGCCGCCCGCCAGGAAGACGGTGTAGATGTCGAGCGGGTCGGGCACGTTGCCGTACCAGGTGGAGATGAAGGCGTCGATGCCCTCACGGGCCTTGGGGTCGCTGTAGAGGTTCCCGTACTGTTCGACGGGGATCACCTTGATCTCGATCTTCAGGCCGAGCGCCTCGCCGGTCGCCTTGATCAGGTTGGCGGTCTGCTCGTGGACGGCCGAGCTGCCCTGGATCCCGATGGTGATGGTCTGGGTGGGCGAGCCGGCCTCGGTGAGCAGCTGCTTGGCCTTGGCCAGGTCGGGCGTCTCCGGAGGGAGCGCCTCATAGGCCTTCTGGAAGACGTCCCGCTGGTATCCCCAGTATTCGGCGCCCGCGAGGGTGCGCTGCGGCACCGCCGTCCCCTGGAAGACCACCTTGGAGATGGCCGCCCGGTCCAGCGCCAGCGACAGGGCCTGGCGGACCTTGGGATCGGCGTACGGGCCGGTCTTGGCGGCGCCCAGCAGCGTCCAGAAGGTCAGCGACCTGCCGAGCGTGACCGAGCCGGTCGTGGACTGCTGGAGCTGGCCGAGTCCCGCGGGAGGCAGGTAGAAGTACTGCCCGTCCACCTCGCCGGAGCGCAGCGCGTTGACGGCGGTGGTCTCGTCGGCGATGAACCGGAAGACCAGCTCCTTGGTCTTGGGCCGCAACGCGGTGTCCCAGTAGGCGTCGTTGCGCTTGATCGTCAGCGAGTCGCCGGACTTCCAGCTCTCGTACTCGTACGGGCCGGTGCACATCACCCCGCCGGTGGGCGAGCCCAGGTCCTTCTTCTTGGCGTACTCGGCGGAGACGATCGCGCCCGCCGCGGAGGCCATCGCCTGGTTGAACAGCACGTCGGGCTGCTTCAACGTGACGGTGACCTGCATCGGCCCCGTCGCCTTGATCGACTCCACGGTGTGGAAGTAGTCGCCCCACCAGGTGCCGAGTGCGGGATCGAGGTGGCGGTTGAGGCTGGCCGCGACGTCCTCGGCGGTCAGCGGCGTGCCGTCCCAGAACTTCACGCCGTCGCGGATCGTGTAGACCCACGTGGTCGGGCTGGGGTTGTCGGCCTTCTCGGCCAGGCCGGGTTCGATGCCGAACTCGGGGGTCAGCCGCAGCAGGCTCTCGCACATGTTGGCCAGCACGGTGTTCTCGGCGTAGTTGAACGACCTGATCGGGTCGACCGTCTGCGGCTCGTACGGCAGGTTCCACGTCACCTTGTCCAGTTCCCCGGCGGCCGGGGCGGTGACGGTTTTGAGCTCCAGCTTGGGCGCTCCGCCCGCTCCTTGCTGTTGTTGCTGTTGCGGTGATGCGGCCTGCTGGCCGCACGCGGTCAGGGCCAGCGCGAGGGCGGTGGCCACGGGTATGGCTCGACGGATCATCAATAGGACCTTTCGCGAACGTGTCCGTTGCGGACGACGAACTGGGGGGTGGGCCTGTCCACGACGGCTTGGGCCGTGGACTCGGCGCGGACCAGGATGAAGTCGGCGGGGTCGCCGGGCTGGAGCCGCGCCGGCTCCAGGCCCAGCAGGGCGGCGCCTCCGTGCGCCGCGATCTCGTAGCACGTGGCCAGCTCCTCATCGGTGCGGGCGTCGGTGCGGTAGGCGAGCAGGTGCGCGCGGTTGATCATGTCGCCGTCGCCGAACGGCGTCCACGGATCCCGCACCCCGTCGGATCCGAGGCCGACCAGCACGCCGGCTTCGAGCAGCGGACCGACGGGCAGGACCGGGTCCGCGCCGAGCGCGCAGGTGGTCAGCGCGACCTTCGCCTCAGCCAGCGTCTCGGCGAGGTCCTCCCGGTCGGCCAGGCAGAAGGCGTGGCTGATCGTGGTCGGCACACCGCTGGACTTCGCCCTGCGAGCGATCTCCAGCACCTGCGCGACCCCTTGCTCACCGCCGTCGTGCAGGTGGATGTCGACCGGTACGGCGTGCCGCTCGGCCATGCCGTACAGCAGGTCGAGGTGTCCGTGCAGGTCGCCGTCGACGCCCACGGGGTCGAGCCCGCCGAGGATGTCCGCGCCCTCCTTCAGCGACTGCTCCATCAGCTCCGCCGTCCCCGGCATCGAGAGCAGCCCGAGCTGGGGGAAGGCGACGATCTGCACCTCCAGCAGGCCCTCACGCGCCCGGGCCGCCTCCCGCACGCCGTGCACGTTGCTCAGCCCGTACACCGGGGCGACGTCCACGTGCGCCCGCCACGCCCGCGTACCGCGTGCGATCGCGTGATCCATGAGCGCTCCGGCCCGCTCCGCCACCGGCGCCGCCATCCCCGCCCGCGCCGCGACATCACCCTCGATCAGGTCGCGCAGCGTCTGGGCCGGAGTACGGCTCAGCCAGGGCTGGCCCCAGGTGGTCTTGTCGGGGTGGACGTGCGCGTCGACCGGGGCGGGCAGGGCGAGCAGTCCGCCCGCTTCCACCACCTCGCATCCTTCTGTTCTGCGTTCCAGGGGGACGACGCGGCCGTCTTCGACCAGGACATCGTGGGGGCGGACATCGGTGAACAGAATCTGAGCCATACCGGCTGATCCCCTTAACTTGCGGGCAACAGTGGCATAGAATTATCAGACATCAGATGATTAGAGAAGAGGACGAATGCGGCAAGTGGGCCGGACCACCCTCGTCGACTCCGCCATACGTGAGCTCCGCGAAGAGATCTCGAGCGGCGTCTGGCCGGTCGGCACAAAGATCCCCTCAGAGAGCCAGCTGGCCGAGGTGCTGGGCGTGAGCAGGCTGTCAGTACGCGAGGCCGTCCGCGTCCTTGTCCACGCCGGCCTGCTCACCACACGTCAGGGCGACGGGACCTATGTCACCGCCACGGACGAGAGCGAGGTGGCGCTCAAGCGCCGCCTCGACCGCGCGGCGACGATGGACATCATCGACGTGCGGCGCGGCCTGGACCTCGTGGCGGCCCGGCTGGCCGCCGAACGACGGACACCGGAGGACCTTGACGCGCTGAGGGAGACGCTGGAGCGGCGCACCACCGCCCACCAGGCCATAGATCTCGACGCGTTCGCCGACGCCGACCTCGGCTTCCACCTGTCCATCGCCGCGGCTTCGCACAACCCGGTGCTGCTGGACCTGTATCGCGGCATGAGCGAGGCGGTGCGCGACACGCTCCTCCGCGACCACTGCATGGAACGTGCCGTGCTCAGCTCCGACTCCTCTCATCAGGAACTGTACGAGGCGATCGAGGCCGGCGATGCGGCGGGCGCTGTCAAGATCGCGCTCGCCATTCTCGACGAGCAGGAGCGCGACCTCTGATGCTCCGCGTCCCGCACGCCTCCAGCGGCGTGCGGGACAGGGGCCGCCGGCCGGGTGGGCGGGGGAGCGGGCCCGTGGGAGACGACGGAAGCCCCCGCCCCTACGATGGACCGATGGCATCGATCAGGCAGATTCAAGTCACCTTCGACTGCGCGGACCCCGAGCGCGTCGCTCGTTTCTGGTGCGAGGTGTTGGGGTACGTCGTGCCGCCACCACCGAAGGGGTTTGCCACTTGGGACGATTTCGATCGCGCACTGCCGCCTGAGCGTCAGGGGTCGGCGTTCGCGTGCGTCGATCCCTCAGGTGTGGGCCCGCGACTGTTCTTCCAGCGCGTTCCCGAAGGCAAGGTCGTCAAGAATCGGCTCCACCTTGACGTGCGGGTCGGCACCGGACTCGTGGGGGAAGAGCGCCTGGCCGCGCTTGAGGCCGAATGCGCACGACTGATCGCGCTCGGCGCGGTACGCGTGCGACTACTGCCTGCCGACGACGACAACGAGTCGTGCCTCGTGATGCAGGACATCGAGGGCAACGAGTTCTGTCTCGACTGAGTGGCGGCCGCGAACGTGGCACCCTCGCGAGCCGACCGGCGCAGTCCGCCGCCGAACAGTCGCCGTAGCGGCCGACATGGCATCCCGCAGGCAGCAGCATGGATTACGGCCCTCCACCCGGGTCGGCGTTACCCGGGGTAACGCGGCTGTGCGTGATCGGCTCCGCTGTCAGGCAGGAGTTTCCCCCGCATCGGGCCTGTTCATCCGCCTGCCCAAGAAGGCGGGCGTTCCCCGACGACCGAGGGGGTCGGCGGGTGCGGGTGCTGCCGTTCGCTCCGCGGCGGGCGGGCCGCTGATGAGTGGCCGGATCTTCTGCGATCAAGCGGGCCTGCGCGCCTGGACGGTGTGCACGGTGAAGGACACCGCCCGGAAAACGGGATGGACGATCGCCGCACGGGCCGCCTCGAGGTCCGATTCCGTCAGACCGTGTGCCAGCAGGGCCGGCTCCAGATGCCGGCTGTTGCTGAGCAGCAGCGCCGCCCCGGCTGAATCCGGTCCCCATACCTCGCTGTGACACTGTGGGTCGACGTCGGTGAACCCGGCGTCGGTGAGGGCGGCGGCGACCTGCGGGCCCCAGGACGGGTCGGCGCCGGCTGCGCGCAGGACGCCGACGAGCCCGAGGAGGTAGGCGTGGTAGGCCTTGGCGTCCTGCTGTGTCGCCGCGGTGAGGATCGGCCAGTGCGTGGTGTCGATCTCATCGATCTGGATGACTCCACCTGGCTTGAGCGCGGCGAGGAGCTTGCGGAGAACCTGGTGGCGTTCGGGGAGGTGGCTGAGGACCAGACGGGCGTGGATCAGATCGAAGGCGTCGTCCAGCAGCGGATCGGTGGTCACATCATGCCTGGCCACGGTGAGACCGGGAACGTCGGGGATGAGTTGCGGCTGGATGTCGGTGGCGAGCACGCGGCCGGTGGGGGCGACGCGTTCGGCGAGCCAGATGGCGACGCTGCCGCCGCCGGCGCCTATCTCCAGGCATTCCCAGCCATCGGTGATCGCGGTCTGTTCGAGGCGCTGGAAGGTGCCGGGATCCAGTAGCCGGGCGAGACTGTCGTGCTGGCCTCCGGCGTGGGCGTTGGCGTTGTCGAAGGCGTAGGCGGGACGGGCGCCATCAGACCGGTGGGTCATGGATCTCTTTCGCTGGAGGACGGTCGCTGGATGGTCGGTCGCGGCGGCCGGGTCCGGCGAGCGATCGTCGGCGCACGTCCGGGAGGTCGATCGCTGCCATCAGCGGTGCCGCGAAAAATGAGAATCGGGTGTCTCTACGCTAACCGATCTTGACGTCTCCCCGGCGGATCGGCAGCTGTCCGGAGGCGGTGCTGGTGACCGGCGGGACTTTGGGCCTGCGGTGCCGTGCGGGCCGCGGGTGCGGTGTTCTCCTACCAGACGCACCCGGGGTGCGTGCCCGTTGGACGAACACCCGGTCACCTACGCCGATCCACCGCCCGCGGTGTCTTTCTGCCGTACTCCGGCCGCACCCCATGGAGACCCTGCCCGTCGGCACGGCCTACGCCGCCTTCACCGGCATCGGCGCAACCGGCGCGTTCAGCCCGCTGTCGCGCCGGCGGGGTTCGCGTCGTCGCCGAGGTACGTCCCATACCCCTCGACCACCAGCGGGCCGTCGAAGATCAGCACCTCGTTGACCAGGCCGCCTTTTTGGTTGCGGTAGTTGATGACCAGGCAGTCGACGCCGACGTAGGAGTTGAGGACCTCGAAGCGCAGGTCGGGGATGCGCCGCAGCCCCTCCGCCCAGTAGGCGCGCAGCGCTGCCTTGCCGTGGATGGTCCCATCGCCGCCGACGAGCTGCGCCGCGACCGGCGAACGGAATGTCACATCCTCCGCGAAGTGAGCCAGCAACGCGTCCAGGTCATGGGCGTTCCATGCCGCCACCCAGCCGTCCACGAACTCCCGCACCGCGACATGATCCATACACGCGATCGTATCCGGCCCCGCCCGGCGCGGTGACGGCGGCCCGAGACAGGGCCTGCGGTTCCACTGCCCGCCCGCCGCCGCTTCCGTGGCCGCCCGCCGCTGGTTCCGGATGGCCGTCGGCGACGGCGCCGCCGAGAGCGCCAGCCGGTCAGCAGGGCCCTTGGTCGTGGTGTGCTAGCCGAGCGGGGCCAAGACCGCCTGCTTCGGCTGGGTGAACCGCAGCATGTTGCCGGAGGGATCGAGGAAGGCACAGTCGCGGACGCCGTCGGGCTGGTTGATCGGTTCTTGCATCACGTCGGCGCCCGCGGCCTCGATGTGCTCGAAGGTGGCGTCGCAGTCATCGGTGACGAAGTCGAGACGGCCCAGCAGTCCCTTGGCCACCAGGTCCGCGATCGCCTGCCGGTCGGCCGGCGAGACACCCGGGTCCGCGCCTGGGGACTGGAGGAAGATCTGCACGTCCGACTGCGACGGGGAGCCGATGCTCACCCATCGCGTTCCCTCAGATCCGTCGTCGTCGCGTATCTCGAAACCGAGCACGTCACGGTAGAAACCGAGCGCCTCGTCGAGGTCGTGGACGGTGAGAGTGCAAGAGGAGAGTTTGAAGTCTGTGCGGGTCAACGCCGCTCCTTGTCGTTGGCGGTAAGAATGACGATGTCGAGGTCGCGGAGCCGGTCGGGGTCGGTGTCGATATCGATGCGGCTGATCTTTTCGTCGTTGACGGTGAACATGAAGACGGCCTTCGGCCGGCCGAGGTGCGACCAGACGGCCGCCGGGACGCCGTCGACCAGGGCGAGCCGGGCGGCCTGAGCCCGTCGTGCGGCGAAGAAGGCCGCCACCTCGCGGCCACCGCGGACCTCGCCGACCACGGCGTCCGGATCGAGCAGCTCGAGCAGGGCGGCGAAATTCCCGCCCCGGGCGGCGGCGAGGAAGGCCTCGACGATGTCCCGCTTCGCCGATCGCGCGGCATCGGACGCCCCGGCCGCTCCTTGCACCCGGCGCCGGGCACGGCTGGCGAGTTGCCGGGCCGCCGCCGGGGAGCGGTCGATGATGGGGCCGATCTCGCCGAACGACACGGCGAAGACGTCATGCAGGACGAACGCGAGCCGCTCTGCGGGAGCCAGCGTGTCCAGCACCACCATCAGCGCGACACCGACCGAATCGGCCAGCAGCGCCTCGTCCTCGGGGCCGGCCTGGCCAGCCGGGTGGATACTCGCGTGCGGCGCGTCCGGCTCGGGCGGCAGCGCCCCGGCCGAGTCCTCACGCCGGTTGCGGCGTGCCTCGAGCATGTTCAGGCAGACCCGGGCGACGACCGTGGTCAGCCACCCTCCCGGATTCTCCACCTGGCCGGTGTCGGCACGGCTGACCCGCAGCCACGCCTCCTGCACCGCGTCCTCGGCCTCGCCGGCTGAGCCGAGCATCCGGTAGGCCAACGCATGCAAGCGGTCCTGGTGCTCGGCGAACCGCTCGCTGACCCAATCTTGCTCGACCATCTGTCACATTCCTCCGTTTCGGCGGTCATATCGATTGACCGGCGAACCCACGCCGATGTGACATCCGAGCCCGGCCCGGATGCCCGGCCTGCCGGTCAGGCAGCACACGTACCGAAATCACCAGGAGAGACTCGTGTCATTGCAGGTAAGCGCCATCATGCTCGGCGTCAAGGACCTGGCCCGCGCCAAGAACTTCTATGCAAGCCTGGGCTGCGAGATCGACAAGGACACCCGTCATTTCGTCTCGTTCGACCTGGGCGAGGGATCACCACAGCTGGCTCTCTACGAATGGGAGGCAGCGGCGAAGGACGCCGGCGTCTCCGCGGAAGGATCCGGATTCCGCGGCGCCTCACTCCACTTCAGCCCCGACTCCAGGCAAGTCGTGGACGAGATGATGCGCAACGCGGTGGCTGCCGGCGGCAGCGTGGTCAAGGAGGCGGCCCCCGCCCAGTGGGGCGGGTACTTCGGCTACTTCAGCGACCCGGACGGCTATCTGTGGAAAGTCACCACCTACGCCTCCTGACCCACGGACCTCGCGCAGGCTCCCCGGCCACGCCACATCCGGCGAGACCGGGGACCGGCCCGCGCTCCCTGTCTAGGCGCCGACCCCCGTCGGCGATCTTCCTTGAAAGGACAGATGTATGACCACCCGAGTGTGGCAGCGGCGTTTGATGACCGGCGTGTACTGGTTCTGGGCCTTCCAGTTCGCGTTGGGCGCCATCACCAAGTACTGGCCCGGCGAAACGTTCTTCGGCCCGCCCTACTCGACGCAGTTCGTCGAGTGGGGTTACCCGTCCTGGATGCGTTTCGTCATCGGCGGCCTGGAAGGTCTCAGCGCCATTCTGCTCGTGATCCCCAGCAGACGGACACGCTTCCTGGGCGCCACCATGCTGGCGTTCGTGCTCACCGGAGCGGTCACCACGCACATCATCAACCACGATGTGCCGGCTGAAAGCTGGGCCGCGCCGACGCACCTCGTCATCGCCGGCATCTTCGCGCTGGCCAACTGGCCCGCCGACTGGCGAGACCTCCTACGGGCCGCTACCCCCTCCGCAGCCCCAGCAGCGCATTCAACGAAGTGACAACCTGCCTGCCGACAGCCGAATCCGACGGAGTCCCTCGGCCGCGCAGATGGCGGGGTCGAACACCGGCGGCCGGGCGGCAGGTGAGAACCGCTCCCCGCCCGCGTGGCCGGACGGGAAGCGGATTCAGGTGATGCGGGGTTTGACCTGCTATCCGCTGATGTGCGGTGCACGTGCGGCGGCGGAGCCGTCCCGGATCACCTCACCGGTGAGGTTGCCGTTGGCCCCCGAGCCCAGGAAGACGATGAGGTTGGCCACATCGTCGGAGTGGGAGAGCCTACGGGTGGGGGTGGCGGTGGCGAGGGCGTCGGTGACGAACGCCGGGATGTCGGGGCGGCTGTCGGTGAGGGTGAAGCCCGGTGCCACGACGTTGACCAGGATCCCGTCCCGGCCGCCGTTCCAGGCCAGGCTGCGGGCGAGGCCGTACAGGCCCGATTTGGCGGTGCCGTAGGGGCCCGGCCCGGGCAGGCCCTCCTCGGCGACGCTCGAGGAGATCAGCACGATTCGGCCCCAGCCCTTGGCCCGCATGCCGGGCAGGACCGCCCGGACCGTGGCCGCTGTTCCGATCAGGTTGGCACTGATCATCGCGTCCCATTCCTGCAGCGGTACGTCCTCGAACCGGAGACCGGGGTCCGGTGGCCCGTCGCCGCCCCAGCGCACGGCATTGGCGACAAGGACGTCGATCCCGCCCCAGTGCTCGACGACGCTCGCGACGGCGTGGTCAATGGTGGGCGGGTCTTCGAGGTCGAGCCGGACGACGTACGCCTGCCCGCCGGAGGCCTCGACGTCGGCGGCCACCTTCTCGGCGTTGTCCAGGTTGTTGCGGTAGGTGATCGCCACCCGGGCGCCTTCGTGTCCATAGGCGCGGGCGGTCGCGGCGCCGATCCCGGTCGACGCGCCAGTGATCAGGACCACGCGGCCGTTGAGATCTGTGTTCATGGTGCGGTTGTCCTCTTGTCTTCGCTGATCGGGCAGAGAGCCGTGGTCAGGACGGCGTCTTGGCGTGCGCTCGGGTCGCCAGGGTGTGCACCGCGTCGAGCGCCGCGGCGTGGGAGTCCTCGTGCTGGTCGCGGAACTGCGCGAGGAAGGGCATGACCGTGGCATGGGTGAGCTCGGCATGGACGAACTCCACGTCGTCCAGTCCGAGCACGGAGAAGTAGGCGCGCAGATAGGGCTCCTGGAAGTCGAACTGCTCGCGGGGCGTTCCCGGCCCGTAGCCTCCGCCGCGCGCGCTCAGCACCACGGCCGACTTTCCCTTGAGCGGCAGCCAGGGCAGGGTCACGCGGTCGATCCACGCCTTGAGCGCGGCGGGCACCGTGAAGTTGTACATCGGAACGCCCAGGAGCAGGACGTCGGCCGCGAGGAGTTGCTCCACCAGCGGGCGGGTGGCTGCCCAGCTCCTGGCCACTTCGGGGGTGCCGGCGGCCACTTTGTCCATGGTCTCGATGTCGCGCACCCCGTTTACGGATGACTGGGTGGCGAGGTGGACGCGGTCCTCGTCGATGGGCGGCACCGGGTCGGCCACCAGGTCGCGATAGGTGTAGGCCCCGTCGGGATGGGTGGTCCGCCAGTCAGCCACGAAGGTCTTGCCGAGCCTGCGCGAGAACGAGTCACTGCGTCCGCTGGCGTCCAGATGGAGAAGATGCGTCACAAGGTTGCCCCACATTCAAGATGATCTGAATTCGCAATCAATATAAACCAAGATGGTCTTGAGTCAAGAACATCTTGGCTTGGTATCATGCTGAGCATGGCCAACGCTCCCGCCCCGGAAGACTCGCCCGGCAGCTGGTTGCACCAGGACCTGCACTGGCTGTTCGCGCGCCTGAAGCAGGGCCTGGCCACGGCCGAGACCGTAGTCGTGCGTGAGCACGGCATGACCCTGTGGGGCTACACGGTATTGATGGCGATCGTTGAAGCCCCCGCCCGCACCCAGCTCGCCCTCGCCCAGGCCGTGTCGGTCGACAAGAGCAAGCTGGTTCTCATCCTTGACGAACTGGAAAGCGCTGGTCTGGTCCGCCGCCGGCCGGACCCCGCCGACCGCAGGGCGCGCATCATCGAGGTCACCACCGAAGGCAGCCGTGCCCTCAAAGCCGCCCGCGGCGACGTCGAGGCAGTAGAGGACCGACTCCTGGCCGACCTAGCCCCCTCGGCTCGGACCGCTCTGAAGAGCGCGTTGCAAGATCTCGCCGGCGAGCCCATCGCGAGGGTCGAGGACGGACGGCCGCACGAAACCGCCTGCACGACCTGACCAAGCCTGACCGTGCGCAACCCGGCGTGCGATGCTGAGCTGGATCACCCCTCCCAGTGATCGGGTCGGCCGGGACGGAATCCGCCGTTGTGCGCCGCCCCGACCGGCCGACGCCGGCCCTCGCCGGCCGCCGGTGGCCGGTAGGTGCGTTCTTGGGCGAGCAGGCGGCGCTGTCACCCAGACCCGGTGAGGCCGTCCGGGCCGCCGCGCGCCGCTGGTCGGCGAAGCCGGGCCTGGGCCGGGGTTCCTCAACCCCGGTACGGACCCGAGCGGCGGGCCGGCGAGGAGGCTCCGGCCGGGTAGAACGCGCTGAAGGCCGTATCAGGCCCTGTGGCCCACTCCCATCCGCCTGCGTCAGATCCGGCGAGCGGCGCTTAGAGCGGCCGGCCAGGTGCCGACGCTCTGCGCCCTGCGCGCGGTGCTCGTCCATCGTGGGCTGCACCTCGGCGATGCCCACGCGCCAGCCATGTTCCAGCGTCACCGGGTGCGCCACGCCCGGATCGGCGAGGGGCTCGCCGTGGCGCAGGCCCGCCACCGCGTCGGCGAGCCGGGCGGCGTAGCAGGCGCCGCCCGGTCCCCCCGCCGGGCTGTTACACGACGGCGACGGCGTCGATAGATCGGGGGCCGGGGACGGAGCGCGGGCCGTTCGGCGTTCTCAGGCGTAGCCAGTCGACCCGGTGCGCCGGCCAGTCCTGTTTGCCGACGTCCCGGCCCGCGAGGTATCACCGGCGCCCTGAATGCACGAGCCGGTACGGTTCGGCTGAACGGTGACTCTCCTGCTCCCCCTGGCCGATTTCTTCCGCCGCGCCGTCACCGAACGGATCCGGTGCCAGGGGTTGACCCGGTGTGCCGGCGGCTTTGATGCGCCAGGATTCGCAGGGCGTCGGCGGAGCTCGGGTCGTCCGGGGTGTATATCTCAAGCCGGTGGTCGGGGCTGTCGGGCTGAAGCCAGACCTGGTAGGCCACGCTCGCGGCACCGACGGTGGGATGTTGCAGGTGCATGGTGCCCACGGTGCAGTCGGCGACCTCTCCGATCGTCCACATCATCGCGAACTCGTCGCTGCGCATCGTGAGCTCGCCAATCAACTCCGCCAGGCGTGCGTCCGTGGGGAAGCGGCCCGCGGTGAGCCGGAGATAGGCGACGTGGATGCGGGCCAGCTCGTCCCAGTTGCGGTGCAGGTCACGGGAGAGCGGATCGAGGAAGAACATCCTCGGGATGGACGGGCGGTGTGTCGGCTCCTGTGGTGCGTCGAATGCGATGTGCTCGGCCATGAGCGCGTGACCTGTGCGGTTCCATGCGAGCACGTCGCCACGGCGGCCGAGCACGACCGCCGGCGTCGCGTCCCCGAGCGATTCCAGGAGTGCGAGAACGCGTGGGTGGGGCTCCTCGTGGGGCGGCTGGGACAGCCGGGGATTCGCGGGTTGTCGAGCGAGGTTGTGCAGGTGAACGGCTTCGATCCGGTCGAGCTGCAGCACCCGTGCGAGGGCGTCGAGCACCTGCTTGGAGGCGGTTTCCGCCTGCCCCTGTTCCAGGCGTGTGTAGTATCCGGCGCTGACCCCCGCGAGCTGGGCGAGCTCTTCACGTCGCAGGCCGGGAACCCGGCGAGCGGTTCCGAACGTGCGTAGCCCGATCTCAGCCGGCGTGACCCGATCACGACGGCTCTTCAGAAACGCTCCGAGACTTTCCACGACATCGAGCCTAGGCCGACCGAGCACGCCTGTGGGTATACCTGCTGGGTGCACCCACAGCAGGGGGATGGTTGCCGACCCCCTCCTGCCGCACTGTCGACAACATGTCTCGACAGCACGCGCACAACTCACCGGGCCTGCGGGCCTGGCTCGGCCTTCTGGTGATCCTCGGGCCCGTACTGCTGGTCTCCATGGACGGGTCGATCCTGTTCCTGGCGATACCCCGGATCAGCCAGGCCCTCAGGCCAACCGCCGACCAGGCCTTGTGGATTCTGGACGTCTACGGCTTCGCCGTCGGCTCCCTGCTGGTCGCGTTCGGTAACATCGGCGACCGGTACGGCCGGCTGAGGTTGCTCCTGATCGGCGCGGCGGTCTTCGGCGTCGGCTCCGCGGCGGCGGCGTTCGCGCCCAGCGCCGAGCTTTTGATCGTCGCCCGTGCGCTGATGGGAGTAGCAGGTGCGACCCTTCTGCCATCGGCTCTGGCCGTGTTGAGTGAGCTGTTCGCCGACCCGCGGCGACGGGCGCAAGCCATCGGCGTCTTCGCCGCGGCGTTCGCGGCGGGCTTCGCCGTCGGTCCGGTCGCCGGCGGCATCCTGTTGGAAAGGTTCTGGTGGGGCTCGGTCTTCTTGATCAACCTTCCCGTCATCGCCCTGTTCCTGTTCTTCGCGCCGATCCTGCTCCGTGAGGTGCGCGCGACTCGCCCGGGTCGCGTCGACGCGATCAGTGTCGTGACCTCCGCGACCGGCCTGCTGCTCACGATCTACGGCCTCAAGCACGCCGCCGCCGAAGGTCTGTCGATCATCCCGGTTCTCGTGGGGATCGCAGGGCTGGTGCTGCTGACATGGTTTGTCCGTCGGCAGCGGAGCCTTCAGCACCCGTTGATCGATTTCTCGCTCTTCCGCGACCGGGTCTTCACGGTGGCGATCATCACCGGTCTGCTGCCACTGGCGGCGTGGTCAGCGGCCGCGTACCTGGCGGGCATCTACCTTCAGTCCATCCTCGACCTGCCTGTCCTGCACACGGCGCTCCTCGCGCTTCCCGGCGCCGTGGTTCTCACCATCACCTGCGTCGTCACCCCCTTCGTGGTCGATCGCATCGGAAAGCGAACCGCCCTCATCATCTGCCACTTCTCCATCGCGGCGGGCCTGCTGTTCCTGCTCCCCACGGCGATCACGGGCGGGATCGGCTGGTACGTCGCCTCCACAGTCATCTCGGGCGTCGGCTACGGCATCTGTTTCAGCGTTGTCGCCGACACTGCCGTCGGTGCCGTTCCCGCGGAACGAGCCGGCTCGGCGGGCGCGCTCGCAGAGACCAGCAACGAGATCGGCAACGCCCTCGGCATCGCGCTTCTCGGCTCGCTCGCTGCCCTGGTCTTCCGACTTCAGGGGCCGGACCTGGCACCCACCCTGGATGAGACCCTCCAGCTTCCGGGCCTCGCGCCCGCGGTGGTCGCCGAGGCGAAGACGGCCTTCGTCTCCGGCCTGCACCTGGCCGCCGCGGTGGCCGGCGCCCTGCACATGGCACTGGGCATTCTCACCCTTCGCCGGCTCCCCAGATCCGTGACAGCACAGATCAACTCCGGTCCCGGGGACACCACAGGGAAGAACCGGCGTGCCCGCACCTGGTAGTCGTCATCGCCACCGACCACCCCGGCTACCGCCCCGGGGACCGGGTGATCGCGATGTCGGCACAGGTCGCCACCGGCCGCGGTACCTGGGCCGAGCAGATCGCCCTGCCCACCCGGCTGCCGGCGGCCGCCCCCACCACGGTTCCGCTGGCGGATGCCGCGGCGCTTCCGCTGGCCGGAGTGTACGTCTCCATCGCCGACCACCCCCTGCCCGACATCCCGGGGCCGCCGAGAGCTACGTCCAGGAGGACCAGGATCGCCTCGCCCACGTGCTCGGCAAGATCCTTCTTGCCATGTAGGAGAGCGTCTCGTCTACGTCCGGGACGCCGGACACCGAGCTGAGCGATTCAGGCGATGCGGGTCAGGCGGACGAGGGCGCTGGCGTGGTCGGCGCCCGGCAGTTCGAGGGGCAGGCCGTGCGCCAGGAGGACGGCCCCATAGTGGACGGCCTCCGTGTCGTCGTCGCGGTAGCGGGCGTCCGGGTCCAGGCCGCGCAGCCGCAGCGGGACGGGCGGGGCCCCGAAGCGGGAGGAGAGCCGCCAGGCGAGCACGACCACCCGGTCGCCCGCGACATACTGCGCGCCGGTCAGCGGCGGCTCCCCCAGCCGGTGGTGAACGCCGTGCTGGACGACCGGGCGGATCTCCTTGTACATCGCGACCAGCTCCGCCGCCTCCGCACGCTCGGCGGCGCTCCAGCGTGACAGGTCGCCGCCCACGCCGAGCACGCCGGCCATCGCCACGTGGAAGCGGAACCGGAGCGGCAGCTCCCGGCCGGTCAGGAAGTGGGGGCTGTCGGTCACCCAGGCCGCCATTGTGCGGGCGGGATAGATCTGCCCGTACCCGTGCTGGATCGCGATCCGGTCGGCGGCGTCGGTGTTGTCGGAGGTCCACGCCTCGTCGGTGCGGCGCAGCACGCCGAGGTCGACCCGGCCGCCGCCGCCCGCGCACGCCTCGATCCGCAGCCGGGGGTGGTCGGCGCGCAGCCGATCCATCACCTCGTAGACGCCGCGCACATGCTCGATCCACACCCGGCCCGGGTCGCCGGCCCCGGGCCGTCCCGCCTCGGTGAAGGCCCGGTTCATGTCCCATTTGAGGAAGTCGATCGGGTGTCCGGCCACCAGCCGGTCCAGCCAGTCGTGCGCCCACGCGGCCACCTCGGGCCGCCCGAAGTCGAGCACCAGCTGGTTGCGCAGCAGCGTGCGGTGCCGGTCCGGCTGACGCAGCACCCAGTCGGGATGGGCGCGGTAGAGGTCGCTGTCCGGATTGACCATCTCCGGCTCCACCCAGATCCCGAACCGCATGCCGAGCCGGTGCACCTCGGCGATCAGCCCGTCCAGCCCCGCGGGGAACTTGCCGGGGTTCGGCGTCCAGTCGCCGAGACCGGCCTCGTCACTGTCGCGCGCGCCGAACCAGCCGTCGTCCATGACGAACAGCTCCGCGCCGACCTCGGCCGCCAGGCCCGCCAGGCGCTTCTGCCCCTCCTCCGTCACCGCCCAGCCGGTCGCCTCCCACGAGTTGTAGAGCACCGGACGCGACTCGGAGGCGGCGGGCAACACGTGCCGCGCGATGTAGGCGTGCCAGGACCGGCTCGTCCCGCCGAATCCGTCGGGGCGGTACAGGCCCGCGAACACCGGCGTCTCCAGCGTCTCGCCCGGCTCCAACCGCCAGGTGACGCCCTCGTGGCCGAACCCGCCGCTCCAGCACAGGCGTTCGGCGGGCGAACGGTGCAGCGTGATCCGCCAGCTCCCGCTCCAGGCCAGCGCGGAGCTCCACACCTCGCCGTGCTCCTCGCCGGCCGTGCCGTCATCGATCATGGCCCATGGATTGGCGTGGTGCCCCGACACACCCCGCCGGCTGGTCAACACGGTCTCACCCCCGGGCACGGCCTCGCGGCGCAGCCGGAACTCACTCCCCCACGCCCCGGTCACGTGGCTCAGCCGGTAGGCCGCCAGGTGGGGAACCGCCCACGAGGCCGAGTCCGCGCGCAGCAGCTCGATCGGCGCGCCGTCCCCGGTGTGCCGCAGCACGGTCCACCGCTCCAGCACGTCGACGTCCTCATGCACCCGGTAGTGCAGCTCGACGGCGAGCGGATGGCGCCGGTCGCGCAGCAGGATCGTCAGGTGGCCGCCGTCCACCGCGTGCCCGTCATACCGCCATTCGATCTCCTGTCCGCCGCCGGGGAAGCGGACCTGGAGCGCGGCCGGCCCGAACCCGGTGACGGGCAGCTCCACCCCGTCCGCCCGCGGGTGCTCGAAGCTGCTGTCCGCCGGGTCGCGGAACCGCGGCACCGCCGCCGCCTGCTCCAACGTCAGAGGGCGTCCCCAGTGCACGTGCCGCGGCGTGCCGTCGTCGTCCAGCCTCAGCGCGTACGCGGTCGTCGGCGTGCTGAGCAGCCAGATCCGCTGCTGGAGGTCGTACTCGATCACGGTGGGGCACTCCTTGGGGGCGATGTCGGTCCGGGAAATGTACCGCCGATCCGCGCGGAATTAAATTCTTGACGAAGTTAATTAGTTGACCCTACGGTGACTCGCATGCCGAGAAGCCAGGGCTCCGGGGCGCCCATCACCAGCCCCGCCGCCAGCGCGGTCTTCACCATGGTCCTCACCCGGGGCCCGGTGAGCAGGGTCGACGTGTGCAGGCTCACCGGCCTCTCGTCGGCGGCGGTGACCAAAGCCGCCCGCCCCCTGATCGAGGCGGGCTACCTGCGGGAACTGGCCCCCACCGAGCGGACGGCGCCCGGCGCGGGCAGGCCCGCCAGCCCGCTGGCGATCGCGCCCGAACGCGAGTACTTCATCGGCATAAAGATCACCGGCGATGACCTCATCGGCGTGGTCACCGACCTGGGCTCCCGGATCGTCGCCGCTCGCCACCACGCCGTGCCCGGCTTCGACGTGCGGACCGACGCCTCCGCCTCCCCCATGCAGCCCACCGACGTGGTCGCGGCCCTCGCCGCGATCGTCACCGAGCTCCTGGACATGCGGCCCGGATTCCGGGAGCGGACCCACCGGCTCGGAGTCGCCATCTCCGGCGATGTCGACCGCGCCGCCGGCATCGTGCGCTACTCCCCCTTCCTCGGCTGGCGGGACGTCCCGCTCGCCGCGCTGCTGAACGACGCCACCGGGCTCACCACCACCCTGGAGAACGACGTCAAGGCCCTCGCGGCCGCCGAGCAGTGGTTCGGCGCGGGCGTCGGCGCGTCCTCCTTCGCGCTGGTCACCATCGGCACCGGCATAGGGAGCGCGTTCGTCGTCAACGGCGGTCTCGTCTCAGGCGCGTTCGGCGTGTCCGGGGAGATCGGCCACGTGCCGATCGGCGTCGAGGGACCGCGCTGCCACTGCGGCGCGACGGGCTGCCTGGAAGCGGTGGCCTCCACCCAGGCACTGCTCACCGAGGCTCGCCGCGCCACGGGAGTCGACGACCTCACCATCGACCAGGCGGTCGATCTGGCCCGCTCGGGCGACCAGGTCCTCCGCAAGGTCTTCGCCGTCGCCGGCCGGGCCATCGGCCTCGGCCTGGCCGTGGTGGCCAACCTCCTCGGCCCGGAGAGCCTCGTGGTCTCCGGCGAGGGACTCGACGCCTACGACCTGTTCGAGGAATCGATCCGCGAGGCGTTCTCCGCCCAGGCGTACGGCAGCGCGGGACGGTGCGGCCTCGTCATCCGTCCACTGCCGTTCGAGGAATGGGCGCGCGGCGCAGCGGCCGTCGCCGTCCAGTCCCTGGTCACATCCCCAGGCTAGGGAGCGTATCGGCGGATCTCCGCCGCGGCGGAGCCGAGAAGATCCGCCGATCACGACCTAGCACAGTCTCCGGGAACACCGGCCCTTGTGGGCCGACGGGCACCCGGCCCCAGGAAGGAACCCCCCAATGAGCACTTCCCTGACATCCCGCCGCGCCTTCTTGAGCGGCTCGCTCCTCTTCGTCGGCGGTGTGGCGCTCGCGGCTTGCGGCAAGGACGACGCCGTCAAGGCCGGCGCCAAGGTCACGCTGGAGCAGTGGTACCACGCCTACGGCGAGGCCGGCACCCAGCAGGCGGTGATCCGGTACGCCAAGGAGTACACCAAGGCCAACCCGGACGTCGCCATCAAGGTCAACTGGATCGCGGGTGACTACTCCGCGAAGCTCCACTCGACGCTGCTCACCCCGAAGGCGCCCGACCTGTTCGAGATCGGCGACTTCCAGTACGTCGACGTCAAGAACGGCCTGCTCGCTCCGCTCGACGACATCATCAAGGGACAGGAGGCCGAGTACTCCAAGGCGTCGCTGGACTCCGCCACGGCCGACGGCAAGCTCTACGGCCTGAAGATGATGGACGACGCGATGGTCCTGTACTACCGCAAGAGCGTCCTGGAGAAGGCCGGGATCGCCGCGCCGCAGACTTTCGCCGAGCTGGCCGCAGCCGCCAAGAAGCTCACCAGCCGGGAGCAGAAGGGCCTGTTCGTCGGCTCCGACGGCATCGGCAACGCGGGGTACCTGCTGCTGTGGTCCAACGGCGCCGACCTGCTCGACCCCGAGGGCAAGAAGGTCGTCTTCAACTCGCCCGAGGCCATCGCCGCGCTCGCCGGCCTCAAGCAGCTGCACGACGACAAGTCGCTGCTGCTGGACTTCACCACCGACTGGTACGACCCGGGCGCGTTCATCCAGGGCGCCGCCGCCATGCAGTGGTGCGGTCTGTGGGCCATGCCCGCCATCAAGAAGGCGCTCGGTGACGACTTCGGCGTCGTCGCGTGGCCGAAGTTCGGCGACACGGGCCAGGCGGTCTCCCGCATCGGCGGCTGGTTCGCGGCCGTGAACGCCAAGGGCAAGCACGTCGAAGAGGCCAAGAAGTATCTCGACTGGCTCTGGATCAAGCAGACGGACCTGCAGAAGGACTGGTGCGTCAGCTACGGGTTCCACGTCCCGGCGCGCAAGAGCGTCGCGGCGCAGACCACCGAGTTCAGCTCGGGCCCGGCGAAGGACGCCGCCGACATCCTGGCGAACACCAGCAGAGCCTACTCCAACCTGTGGAACACCACGATGGACTCCGCGTTCGCGCAGGCCGTCATGAAGATCGCCAAGAGCGAGGGCGACGCCAAGTCGCTGCTCGACGAGGCCGCGGGGAAGGCCCAGGCCGAACTCGACAAGCAGCTGGCCTGACCATGTCAGACACCGCTACGACCAGGCGGGCGGCGACGGCCGCCCGCCCGGCCGGGGTCCGGCCCCGCCGCCGCGGGCGGCGGACCGACTGGAAGGCCGTGGGCGCCTTCACCCTGCTGACCGCGCCCATGCTCCTCGGCCTCGGCCTGTTCAAATACGTCGCCATCGGCTGGAGCTTCCTGCTCAGTTTCAGCGAGGCGCGCGGCACCGTCGATCTCGGATCCTGGGTCGGCTTCGACAACTACGCGTCCCTGCTCGAGGACGAGGCGTTCCGGTCCTCGATGACCGGGATCATCCTGTTCACGTTCTTCATCGTGCCGGTGACCTTCGGCATGTCGCTCGGGCTCGCCGTGCTGCTGCACGGGATGCGCCGCGGCCGGGCCTTCTTCCGCACCAGCTTCCTCATCCCGGCCGCCGTCTCCTACGTCGTCGCCGCCCTGATCTGGAAGATGAGCCTGTTCAACGGCCTGCCGTCCGGCGTCGCCAACACCATCGGCGGGCTGTTCGGCTGGGACGTCCAGTCGTGGATCGCCAGCACCGACCCGCCCCTGTACTGGATCGTGATCATCACGGTGCGTCTGTGGCTCCAGGTCGGCCTTTACATGATCCTTTTCCTGGCGGGTCTCCAGGCCATCCCGGTCCCCCTGTACGAGGCGGCCTCCCTGGACGGAGCGTCCCGGTGGGCGCAGTTCCGGCACATCACCCTGCCGATGCTGCGCAACACCTCGGTGGCGATCCTCATGCTGATCCTCATC
Organism: Streptosporangium sp. NPDC048886; assembly: GCF_055586905.1. Lineage (NCBI taxonomy): Bacteria > Bacillati > Actinomycetota > Actinomycetes > Streptosporangiales > Streptosporangiaceae > Streptosporangium > Streptosporangium sp. NPDC048886. The sequence continues at coordinate 17,633 of NZ_JBVJHH010000052.1, read as the reverse complement.
GCCGCGTTCCAGGCCTTCGACGAGTTCTACAACGTGTTCATCACCGCCGCCGGCAACTCCACCGCCCCCGTACGGCCGCCGCTGGTCTTCCTGTACGACACGGCGCTCAAGGGCCAGGACTACGGCGTGGGTTCGGCGGGGGCGTTCCTGCTGACGCTGCTGATCATCCTGGTGACCCTGCTGCAGGGCCGCCTCGTCGGATTCGGCCGGAAGGACTGACCATGCGTAAGACCACGCGCAGGACTCCGGTGACGATCCTGACCTACCTGCTCGTCGGCGTCGCCGCCGTACTGTTCCTGGCGCCTTTCTACTTCATGCTGCGCGCCGCGCTGATGACCGGAATGCAGATCACCGACCCGGACTGGCACTGGCTGCCCGACCCGTTCACCCTGCAGGGCTTCATCGACGTGTTCGACGACCCGTCGGTGCCGATGGCCGGCGCGCTCGGGAACTCCTTCGTCATCGCGATCGTCACCGCTCCCGTCTCCACCCTGCTCGGCTCGATGGCCGGCTACGCCCTGGCCCGCATCTCGGTGCCCGGCCGCGGCGCCGTCATGTCCTTCGTCATCGTGACCCTGATGATCCCCACCTCGGCCACGTTCGTGCCCACCTTCGTGCTGGTCAGCGCGATAGGCGGGGTCGACACCCTCTGGGGTGTCATCGCGCCCGGCCTGTTCAACGCGTTCTCGGTGCTGCTGTTCCGCAACTTCTACCTGAAGTTCCCGCAGGAGATCGAGGAGGCGGGCCGCCTGGACGGCCTCGGCCATCTGGGCGTGTACTGGCGGCTCGCGCTGCCCAATTCGGGCGCCCTGCTCGCCTCGCTGGGGATTCTGTCGTTCATCGAGAGCTGGAACGCCTTCCTCTGGCCCCTCGTCATCGGCCAGGACCCGGAGTCGTGGACCGCCCAGATCGCGCTGTCCACCTTCCTGACCTCACAGTCGATCAACCTGCCCGCGCTCTTCGCCGGCGCCGTCGTCACGATCCTCCCGCTGGTCGCGATCTTCCTGGTCGCACAGCGCTACATCGTCCAGGGCATCGCCGCCAGCGGAATGAAGGACTGAGTACATGAGTTTCACCGACCGCCTGGGCGGCCTGGGATTCGGCGGCGACTACAACCCCGAGCAGTGGCCGGACGAGATCCGCGCCGAGGACGTGCTCCTGATGGCCGAGGCCGGGGTCAACCTGGTCACCGTCGGCGTCTTCGGATGGGCACGGGTCGAGCCCGCGCCGGGCGCGTACGACTTCTCCTACTTCGACGCGGTGATGGACGAGCTGGCGGCGGCGGGGGTCACCGTGGACCTCGCCACCATGACCGCCTCACCGCCGCCGTGGCTGGCCGCCGAACACCCGGAGATCCTGCCGGTCACCGAGTCCGGCACTGTCCTGTCGCCGGGCGGCCGCCAGCACTACTGCCCGTCCAGCCCGGTCTACCGCGACCGGGCCGCCCGGCTGGTCGAGGCGCTCGCCGCGCACTACAAGGCCCACCCCGCCCTGGGCTTCTGGCACATCGGCAACGAGTACGGCTGCCACGTCTCGGAGTGCTTCTGCGACGAGTCCGCCCGCGACTTCCGTCGCTGGCTGCGTGCGCGGTACGGCGACATCGAGCGGCTGAACGCGGCCTGGTGCACCGACTTCTGGTCCCAGCGCTACACCTCCTTCGACCAGATCCTGCCCCCGAGGCTCGCGCCGACGTACGCCAACCCGGCCCAGCAACTGGACTTCAAGAGGTTCAGCAACGAGGCGCTGCGCGCGTGCTTCGAGCTCGAGGCCGCGGTCCTGCGACGGGTCACACCGGGCGTGCCCGTCCTGACCAATTTCCTGGCTCACCACAAGCCCGTGGACCTGCACTCCTGGGCCGACCGGATGGACATCGTGGGGCTCGACAGCTACCCGGACCCGTTCTGGCCGCGCTCGCACGTGGCGGCGGGCCTCGCCTACGATCTGGCGCGCGGCGCGCACGGCGGCGACCCGTGGTACCTGGTCGAACAGGCGCCGTCGGCGGTCAACTGGCGGGGACGCAACGGGATCAAGGAGCCCGGCCGGATGCGCCTGTGGAGCTGGCAGGCGATCGCGCACGGCGCCGACGCCGTCCTGTACTTCCAGTGGCGGCAGTCACGCGGCGGCGCGGAGAAGTTCCACTCCGGGATGGTGCCGCACGGAGGTGCGGACACCCGGGTGTTCCGGGAGGTCGCCGCTCTGGGCGCCGAGCTGGCCGCGGTGCCGGAGCTGGCCGGAACCCGCGTGGCGAACGAGGTGGCCGTGCTGTTCGACTGGACCAGCTGGTGGGCGCTCGAACTGGACTCCCATCCGTCCGACGGGCTGAAGGCCGTCGACCGGGCACTGGATCACTACGGCCCGCTGTTCGACCTCGGTGTGGGCGTGGACGCGCTGCCGCCCGGTGCGGACCTGTCCGGCTACAAGCTGGTCGTGGTCCCCAACCTCTATCTCCTCACCGAGGAGCACGCGGGGAGGCTGGCCGACTACGTCTCGGCCGGAGGCCACCTGCTGGTGTCGTTCTTCACCTCCGTGGTGGACGGCAACGACCGGGTCCACCACGGCGGCTGCCCGGGGCCGCTGCGCGAGGCGCTCGGCCTGCGCGTCGAGGAGTATCTGCCCGCCGCCGAGGGCGAGACGTTCCCACTGGGGGAAGGCACCGCCGATCTGTGGCGGGAGGACGTACGCATCGAGGGCGCGGACGTCCTGCTGGCCTTCCCCGACGGCACGCCCGCGGTCACCAGGAACCGGTTCGCCGCGGGCACGGTCCGTTACGTCACCACCCGCCCCGACGAGACGATCATGCGTGCGGTCATGGCCGAGGCGCTCGCCGAGGCCGGCGCCGAGCCGGTACTGCCCGGCCTACCCGACGGCGTGCAGGCCGCGGTGCGCGCGGGCGGAGGCCGGGAGTTCCTGCTGCTGCTCAACCACACCACCCAGGCCCGCACGGTCGATCTGCCGTACCGGTTCCACCATCTGCTCGCCCCCGGGCGTCCCGAGGTCGAGCAGGTCATCCTCCACCCCCGCGACGTCGCGGTTCTCGCGCGTCACTCCCCCTCCGAGGAGACCTGATGAGGACACGAGCGTTCCTGGCGGTGCTCGCCGCCGCCCTCAGCAGCCTGGCCGCGCTCCCCCAGCCCGCGGCCGCCGACACACCGACCCCCCTCGCGGCGTCCTGGGAAGGACCTCTCAGCACCAAGGGCCGCTACGTCGTGGACGCCACCGGAAAGCGGTTCAAACTGCAGTCCGGCAACTGGCACGGTGCCAGCGGCACCTGGACCGGCAGCGGCGACGACGAGAACCCGGCCAACAACTACGCGTCGGAGACCTCCCATCGGGTCCCGCTCGGCCTGGACCGGGCCCCGATGAGCAAGCTGATCACGGACTTCCACACGCTCGGTGTCAACAGCATCCGGCTGCCGTTCTCCAACCAGATGATCACCGACGCGCGTCCGGTCACCGACGCGGGCGTGGCGGCCAACCCGCAGCTGCGCGGCCTCACTCCGCTCCAGGTCTACGACAGGGTCGTCGAGGCGCTCACCGCCGACGGGTTCGCCGTCATCCTCAACAACCACACGACCACCACCCGCTGGTGCTGCGGCGTCGACGGAAACGAACGGTGGAACAGCAGCCAGACCACCCAGAAATGGCTGGACGACTGGGTGTTCATGGCGCGGCGGTACCAGGCCAACAAGCGGGTCGTCGGCGCCGACCTCCGCAACGAGGTACGCCGTGACACCTGGGACAACCCCAACTGGGGCATGGGCGACGGCCACGACTGGGCCGCCGCCGCGCAGCAGGCGGGTGACCGGATCCTCACCGAGGCCAACCCGGACATGTTGATCATGATCGAGGGGATCAACTGGTCGGGCATCCCGGTCGACGGCGTCTGGCACGACAGGCCGCTTCTCAAACCGGTCGCGACGCTCTCGCAGACGCTCGTCCGCTCGCACAAGCTCGTCTACGCCGCGCACTTCTACGGCTACACCGGACCGCAGCACACCGGCGCGGACGGACTGGGCGAGACCCATGACTACCGCTACCGGGATCTGAGCCGCTCCGACCTCTTCACGGTCATGCGCGACACCGCCACCTACGTGGCGACCACCCCGGACCGGCACTTCACCGCCCCCGTGTGGATCAGCGAGTTCGGCGTCGGCAAAGCCGCCACCGACAAGGACAAGGCCTGGTTCGCCAACATGGTCGACTTCCTCGTCGACAACGACACCGACTTCGCTTACTGGCCGATGGTCGGCTTCCAGGACAACGACCAGGGCAACACCTGGGGGCTCGTCCGCTACGCCGCCGACGGCGCGCTGCGCAGCGTGCTCGACACCGACGACTGGCGGGCCGCGCACTGGCGCCGCCTGATCGCCGCCACCGGGCACACCGGACAGGTCGCGCCCGTCCGCACCTGGTCCATGCTCCAGGCCATCCACGCCGACGCGGACCAGTCCGCGCGGATGCGCGCCCGGGGCGACTGGGACTCCGGCGCGCACAAGCTGTCCTGCCCGGACGACCAGCGCCTGATCGGCATCAGCCAGAAGGGCCAGGGTGGCCTGTGCACCGACGCCGGAGTGGCGGACCTGTGGGCCTCCGGTCCGGCCACCGTGGTGACCAGTGAGAACGTCACGACCGACTGGGCGTCCACGTTCACCAAGTACCAGTGCCCCACCGGCCAGTTCATGACCGGCTACAGCCTGCGCGGCGACAAGGTGTCGGCGGTGCTGTGCGCCCCCGGGCGGATCCCGCTCGCCGGAGCCGGACGGACCCTGTGGGACGACCGGAGCGACAGCCGCCCCTCCTCCGGCGAGGGCGGCGACTACGCCTCCGGCTACCGTAAGGCGCAGTGCGCGTCCGACGAGTACGCCGCCGGGATCGCGTTCTCCTACCGCACCGGCCGATACGGCACGCCGGACGCCCTGTACTGCCGCAAGATCTGAAAGGCCACCTTCCCCTTGTCTGCTCTTCCCCCGTCTCTGCGGGCGGCACTGGCTCGGCCGGTGCCGCCCGGGGGGCTCGGCTCCCTCCAGCACGTCGTGTTCTTCATGCAGGAGAACCGCTCTTTCGACCACTATTTCGGGACACTGCGCGGAGTGCGTGGGTTCGGCGACCGCAACGCCATCACGCTGCCGGACGGCCGGCCGGTGTTCGACCAGTCCGGAGTCCTCCCCTACCCGGTACGCGCGGGGACGGGTGACCGGGACCTGACCGAAGGCGACCTCCAGTACGTCGAGGGCGTCGACCACGAATGGGAGACGGGGCAGCGGACCCGGGGCGGCGGCTGGCACGACGGCTGGATCGCGGGCAAGGGGCCGGGTGCGATGGTCCACTTCGACCGCCGTGACCTGCCGTTCCAGTTCGAGCTCGCCGACACCTTCACCCTGTGCGACGCCTACCACTGCTCGATGTTCGGACCGACGAACCCCAACCGCCTGTACCACTGGTCGGGGACCGTCGGATACGAGCCGTCCGGGCGGCGCACCACCGCCAACGACGCCTGTGACGAGGACGCTCATCCCGGCTACACCCACGTCTCCTACCCCGAGCGCTTGACGGCGGCGGGCAAGACCTGGCGGGTCTACCAGGAGTGGGACAACTACCAGTGCAACTCCCTGGACTACTTCGCGTCCTTCAAGGACGTCGCCCGCAAGGCCCTGGCCCACACGCCCTGCCGGAGCCTGCACTCCTTCCACACCTCGATCGCCGGGCTGCCCGCGGAGGAGCGGGAGGAGATGCTCGCGGCGCTGCGCAAAGGCGTCGAGGCGCTCACCCCGGCCGAGCGGGACGCCTACGAGCGGGGCCTGCACCGGGTCCCGCCGGGGCGGCTGGCCGCGGCCTTCCGCGCGGATGTCGCCGACGGGCGGCTGCCCCAGGTCTCCTACATCGTCGCGCCGGAGGCGTACTCCGAGCACCCCGACCCGTCCAGCCCGGCGCACAGCGCCGGCCTCGTCTACGAGATCCTGGACGCGCTCGCCGCGCACCCCTCGGTGTGGGAGCGGACCGCGCTGTTCCTCACCTTCGACGAGAACGACGGGTTCTACGACCACGTGCCGCCTCCGCTGCCACCGGAAGGCGCCGAGGACGAGTTCGTCGACGGGCTGCCGATCGGGCTCGGCTACCGGGTGCCGATGACGGTCGTGTCGCCGTGGACCGCCGGTGGGCACGTCTGCTCGGAGGTGTTCGACCACACGTCGACGATCCGCTTCGTGGAACGCTGGCTGGGCGTCGCCGAGCCCAACATCAGCCCGTGGCGGCGGCAGGTCGCCGGAGACCTCACCTCGGCGTTCGACTTCACCTCGGCCCCGCCTGCCGTACCCGCGGCGTTCGACTTCACCTCGGCCCCGCCTGCCGTACCCGCGGCGGCGGCCGTGACCGTGCCCCCGTTCCGGGTGCGCTGGCCGGCGACCCCGCCCGCCGAGGGGCGGCTCGCCGCGCAGGAGCCCGGCACGCGGCCCGCCCGGCCGCTGCCGTACCGGCCGGAGGCGTCCGCCGTCCTGACGGACGACGGGCTGATCGTCACCATGACCGACACCGGGGAGCGGGGCAGCCATGTCGTGCTCTACCCGTACGCCGGGGAGTTCGCGTTCCCGCGCCACTTCGACGTGCTCGGCGCGCAGTCCGTCACCATCCCCGTCTGTGCGGACGCCTACCAACTGACCCTCACCGGCCCGAACGGGTTCCGGCGCGAGTTCGCCGGGTCGCGTACGGGCCCGGCTGCCCGGACGGCGGTGTCCTCCCGGGGCGGCGGCGGGCGGCTCACCGTGACGATCGCCAACCCGGGACCGGCGCCGTTGACGTTCACGCTCGACGCCCTCGCCTACGGCGCCGGCCGTCGCGAGGTGGCCGTCGCGGCCGGGGACCGGGCGGTCATCGACTGGGACACCGCGTCCGGCTGGTACGACCTGCGGCTGACCGTCGCCGAGGACCCGTCCTTCCACCGCCGGATGATGGGCCGTCTCGAAAACGGCCGTGCCGGCGTCTCCGGCTGACCCGCTCGACTTCGAGGATCGATCATGTTTTCCGCTGTCGCGGTCCTGTTCGCCGGTCTGCTGCACGCCACGTGGAACGCGCTCGCCAAGGCGGTGCCCGACCGGCACGCGGCCTTCGGCGTCATGGGGATCACCCAGTCGCTGATCTGCCTGCCGCTGCTGCCTTTCGTGGCTCCACCCGCGCCCGGGTCCTGGCCGTACGGCGTCGTCTCGATCGCGATGCAACTGGTGTACATGCTGCTGCTCATCCGCAGCTACGAGCTGGGCGACTTCAGCCAGGTCTATCCGATCGCCAGAGGGAGCGCGCCGCTGCTCGTCGCCGTCGCGGTCACGTTCCTGGGAGAGCGGCTCACGATCCTCCAGGTGTGCGGCCTGGCCACGACATGCGGTGGGCTGGCGGCGCTGGCGCTCGCCGGGACGGGACCGCAGCGCATGCCGTCCCGCCAGGCCGTGACCGCCGCCGTGCTCACCGGAGCGACCATCGCGACGTACACGGTGGTGGACGGCATGGGCGTACGGGAGTCCGGTACAGCGCTCGGCTACACGGTGTGGATGTTCGCCGTCGAGGGGGTCCTGGCCTTCGCGCTGATGACAGCCGTACGCGGGCGGGCGATCGTGTCCGCGTCGCGCGACCGCTGGCGGATCTCGGCCGGCGGAGGGGCGATCTCGATGCTGTCGTACGGGCTGGTGCTGTGGGCGCAGACCGGCAGCGCGCTCGCCGAGGTCGCGGCGCTCCGCGAGACGGGCATCCTGTGGGGCGCGCTCATCGGCGCGATGTTCTTCGCCGAGCGGCTCGGCCCCCGGCGCATCGCCGCGGCCGGGATCGTGACGGTCGGCGTCATCCTGCTGTCCACGCATTGACGGCCGACCCGCCGGCGACACCGTTCCCACCGCGTGCGGCCTGGCCAAGGGTTACGCGAATGTGAGACCAATCGGCCCCGGATCTGGAACCACGCCTTCTCCAGCGCCTTCTCGGCGCTCGGTATCGGTCGACCGGTCAGTGCCGAGGTGGGCCGAATCTTGCGATTTCATCGCTGTCGTGTCGCTCGAGCAGAGCTTCGGCGCCGTTTTCGAGGTTCCGGGCCGTGTCCGTCGCACGGGGAAGCATGGTCTTTTCGTAGGTGGCGACGGCGTCGCCGACCGTGGTGGAGCCGGCCAGTGCGAGGGCGAGTTCGCAGGCGTCGAGCATGGCCAGGTTGACGCCGACGCCGAGCGGGGGCATGAGGTGGGCGGCGTCGCCGAGCAGGGTCATGGCCGGTGTGGGGTCCCAGGTGTGCGGGACGGGCAGGGCGAACAACGGACGATCGACGTACGGCCCGTCGTTGCTGGTGATCATCTTCAGCATGGGCGGTGACCAGCCGGAGAAGGCGTCGAGCAGCCGGGCGCGGATCCCGGCGGTGTCGGCGGCGTTCAGACCGCTCGCGGTGATCCAATCGGCGGGCAAGCGCTGAATGATGTACACCCGGATGTGGTCGCCGCTGTTGCGCTGGGCGAACAGAGCGCGGTCACCGTCGGCGGCGGTGGCGCTGCCCTGGCCGACGAGCGCGGCGAGGTCGGGGTGCGCGTTCTCGACGTCCTGGAACCAGGCCTCCAGGAAGCTGACCCCGGTGTACCGCGGCACGGCCGGCGACAGCGCCGGGCGGACCCGGGAGAACGCACCGTCGGCACCGATGACCAGGTCTGTCTCGACGGTCGTGCCATCGAGGAAGTGCACCCGTCGGGGGCCGTCGGCCGGGCCGCTGACCTTCTCGACGGCGTGGTCCCACTGCACGGTCCCCGGCTCTAGCGAGTTGAGCAGCAGATCGCGCAGCTGGCCCCGGTCGATCTCCGGTTTGAAGAGCTCGTCTTCGGCCGGGACGTGCTGGCCCAGGACGCGCCCCGTCGGATCCAGGAGGCGCATCTCCTGTCCCTCCGGGCGTGCCAGTTCGAAGAACTCCTCGATCAGGCCGGCCTCGCGCAGGGCGAGCTGCCCGTCGTCGGCGTGCAGGTCGAGGGTGCCGCCCTGGTTGCGCGCCTCCGGGTGGGTCTCGCGGTCGTAGACCGTCACAGGAATGCCGTGTTTCTGCAGGATGCGGGCACAGGTGAGGCCACCGGGACCTGCACCGATGATGCTGATCCTTGCGGTGGCCGGTGCTGGTGAGTTCATGGCTGGTCCTCTCGTTCATGACGGTGTGCGAGCCGCGGCGGGATCGCGGACGCGGCTGCCGGTAGCGCGGGGCCGCAAGCTGTGTTCGCCTGTCGCAGCTGCTCGTGCACGTCGTTCCCGAGATCCCGAGAGCCGGCGACAGCCCCGCCACCACAGAAAAGCAGAACAACTAAAAAAGTGCAATTGGTCCACTAATTGTCTGTGACCACCTTTGGTAGAGTGCCTGCATGAACACGCCACCCGTCGTCGGTCGCCGCGAACGCAAGAAGGCGGCAACCCGTCAAGCGATCGCCGACGCCGCCCTGCGGCTGTTCCTGGAGCGGGGCTACGACCGGGTGAGCATCAGAGACATCGCCGAAGCGGCCGACGTGTCGACCACCACGCTGTTCAAGCACTTCCCGGGCAAGGAGGCACTGGTCTTCGACCAGGAAGAAGACCGAGAGGTGGAGTTGATCGCCGTGGTACGCCGGCGCCCCACCGGTCAAGGCGTCGTCGATGCGCTTCGCGAGCATGTCCTCACCTCCTGGCTCCAGGTCGCGACCCACCCGCTCCGGGCCGAATTCACCGACCTCGTGGACTCCACGCCCGCGCTGCGGGAGTACGCCGAACGTATGTGGACCCGGCACGCCGCCACCCTCAGCACGGCCATCGCCGATGACGCCGGCGTCAGCCACGACGACATCACCTGCCGCGCACTCGCCCGGTTCGTCCTCGACATACCAGTGCTCACCCGAGGCCTGCAGGATCCCCGAGCGGCCGCCGAAGAGGTCTTCGACCTGCTCACACACGGCTGGCGCCCACCCGGCCGGCGGCTGCAAGATCACGGCGGGGACTGAAACCGTCTTCACACGCAACGCTGACCACGGACGCGGTGGAAGAACGTCGAGTCCGCGGGCACGACGCCGGCCGGCCCGGTGCCGCTCGATCGCCCGGCCCGACCAGTCATACTCCGCCACAACGCCGGATCGGCCTTCAGTTGGCCGGCCGCATGGTCCGCCGCGGCCTCGGGCAGTTCACCCACATGCCGCGAGAACCGGGCCTCCTGCTCGAAAAACTTCACCGTCAGGCCGGACCGCCGGGCCGGGGCCGGCGCCGATCGGCTGCGGGCAATACCCCGGCATCGGCAGGCCCCGGACTCCACCCGCGACCGGACACGGGCCGCCGCTGCGCCTTTTCGGTGGGCATTCAGGCATGTTCGATGCGTCTATTTCGCTTTTGATGCCCTCTCGGACGATCGACTACGAGCCCGCCCTGGCCCCTCCTGCCCTTCCCGCTCCTCTCGGTGCGCCGGCATCGGAGACTCGGCCGTTGACGGGAGGGCCGCGGCGATGCAGTCGAGGACGCGCTGGAGCCCGTACCGGAACTGGTCGTCGCGGCTCAGGTGCGGCTGGCGCGCCTCCATCACGATCCTGGTGAAGATCGGGTACTCCCCGCTCTTCACCAGCCGGTCGATGTACGGGTAGCTCCGCGCCATCCACTCCGACTCGCTGAGCCCGCTGCGGCGAAATTCCCTGGCCGAGCTGATCTCCTCGCGGACGGTGCCCTCGATGTAGCTGTTCAGCATGGCCATGAGGCCGAGGTTCTCGTCGATGGAGACGAAGGCGTCGAGCACTCCCATCAGCCGTTCGATCAAGAGCAGCTGGCTGGGGCCGAAGCTGGGGAGTGACCGCTGCACGGTGGCGATCCACGGGTGCCTCAGCCACATGGCCCGCAGCCCGTCGGCGTAGCGGGTCAGGTCGGCTCGCCAGTCGCCCGAGGGCATGCCCGTGACGTCGATCTCGCCCATCAGCCGGTCGGCCATGAGCTCGACCAGGTTGTCGCGGCTGGGGACGTACCGGTAGAGGGACATCGCGCCGGCGCCGATCTCGGCGGCGATGCGCCGCATGGTGGCGGCTTCCAGCCCTTCGGCGTCGGCGATCCGGACGGCCGCCTCGGTGATCTGGGCGCGGCTGTAGGCCGGCTTCGGCCCGCGGGCGGGGCGCTCGGGCCGCATCCAGATGTTCACGTACTCGGCGTCGGTCACCGTTCCACCTCCTTGTTGCGTACATAGTACCCAGTGGTTTAACGTGACCGCCATAACCGCGTACAAAGTACCCAGTGGAGGGGTCATGCCTGATCCGATCGTGGTCGCCGAAGGGCTGCACAAGTCCTTCGGCGATACCCATGCCCTGCGGGGTTTGGACCTGAGCGTCCCGAGAGGAACGGTCTGCGGCGTGCTGGGGCCGAACGGCGCCGGCAAGACGACCGCGGTGCGCATCCTGGCGACCTTGTCCGATCCCGATGCCGGCCACGCCCGCATCGCCGGATACGACGTCGTCCGCGAGGCCGGCAGAGTACGCGAGCGGATCGGGCTCGCCGGCCAGTACGCCGCCGTGGACGAGAAGCTCACCGGCCGCGGCAACCTGCGCATGTTCGGGCGCCTCTCCCACCTGTCCCGGCGAGAGGCGCACCGGCGGGCCGATGAGCTGCTCGAACGCTTCGGCCTGATGGACGCCGCCGATCGTCCGGTCGCCGGCTACTCCGGCGGCATGCGGCGCCGCCTCGACCTGATCACCTGTCTCATCCTCCGTCCCGAGGTGCTCTTCCTGGACGAGCCGACCACCGGCCTGGACCCGCGCAGCCGGGGCGAGATCTGGGACAGCGTCCGCGAGCTGGTGGCCGACGGCACCACGGTGCTGCTCACCACGCAGTACCTGGACGAAGCCGACCAGCTGGCCGACGACATCGCCGTCATCGATCACGGGCAGGTGATCGCCACCGGCACGCCGGACGAGCTGAAGGCCACGATCGGCGACCGCCTCGACGTCGCCCTCGAAGACCCCGCCGCGATGCCTGCGGCGATGACCGTCCTGAACACCCTCACCGGCACCGATCCCACGACGGCGGGTGCCGATCGGCTCAGCGTCGCCCTGCCCGGCGGCGGCCTCCGGCTCGCCGACATCGTGCGCGAACTCGACCGCGCCGGAGTCGCCGCCGCCGACGTGAGCCTGCGCCGTCCCACCCTCGACGAGGTGTTCCTGCGCCTCACCGACCGCAAGGAGCCCGCCCGATGACCGCCCTCACCTCACCACTCGGTCGCCTGCGCTGGACCCTCCTCGACGGGCTGACCCTGGTCGGCCGCGAGCTGGGACGGCTCCGGCAAGAACCCGGACAGATCGTCGCCGCGCTGGTCTTCCCGGCCGTCATGGTGGTGCTGTTCGGGTACGTCTTCGGCAGCGCGATCCAGGTGCCGGACGGCGGCGACTACCGCGAGTACCTCATGCCCGGCCTGTTCGCGATGGTGACCTTCTCCGCGTGGCTGGGGGTCATGACGCGGATGGCCACCGACGCCTCCCGCGGCGTGATGGACCGGTTCCGCTCCATGCCGACCGCGCGCTTGGCGGTGCCCTTCGGGCAGACCGGCGCCGACCTGCTGATCGGCCTGCTGATGCTGGCCATCATGGTGGGCGCGGGCCTGCTGGTGGGCTGGCAGCCGCACCGCGGCCTGATCCCCACGGCCCAGGCGTTCCTGCTGATGATCGTACTGCGGTACGCGCTGAGCTGGGTGGGCGTCTATCTGGGCCTGGCGGTGAAGAACGACCAGGTCGCCGACGCGATGGTGCCGCTGGGCCTGCCGTTCACGATGCTGTCGAACGCGTTCGTCCCGACCGGCGGCATGCCGGGCTGGCTGCGCTTCCTGGCCGACTGGAACCCGGTGAGCGCGCTCACCGCCGCCTCACGGGAGCTGTTCGGCAACCCGGGCGCCCCGTCCGGAAACGTGGCCTGGCCACTCGCGCATCCGGTGAGCGCCGTCCTGCTCTGGTCGGCCGCACTGCTGGTGATCTTCGTCCCGCTGTCGCTCCGCGCCTACATGCGCAGAGGGCGCTGAACGCTCCAGGCGTCTGCGGACCGCGTGTTCTCCTCCGAATAGTTCTCCTCCGAAAGGCATCAGAATGGCGCAAAACATCCACGAAGTGATGCAGCAGATCCTGAACCGAGCTGCCGAGGACAGCATTCCCGGCATCGTCGTCGAAGTTCACGACGCCGACGGAACATGGTTCGGCACCGCAGGAGTGGCCGACCTCGCCACCCGGCATCGGCGTAAGCCCGGGGAACACCTCCACATCGGCAGCTCCGGTAAGGCATTCACCGCCGCCACCGTGCTGGCCCTGGCAGCCGAAGGCAAGCTGAGCCTCGAGGACCCGGTGAACACCTGGCTGCCCGGCGTCATGGAGACGGGCGGCTACGACGGCGACAAGATCACCATCCGACATCTGCTCAACCACACCAGCGGCCTGTTCCTCACCGGCCTCGCACCAGAACTACAGCACAGCATCGCAACCCAGCCGACCCGCGTCTGGACCACCTCCGAGCTGGTGAAGCTCGCGGTGTCCCAGCCGCCGGCCGGCGAGCCGGGCGAGCAGTTCATCTACGCCAACGGCGGCTACTACCTGACCGGCGCGATCATCGAGAAGGTCACCGGCAACACCTACGCCGCCGAAGTCGAACGCACAGTCATCCGGCCGCTCGGCCTGACCCACACCTACGTACGGCCCGCCGACGCCACAAGCTACCCCCACCCGCATCCCACGGCCTACGTTGCCGGCGCCCTCAAGGACGGCGTCGACCCGGCGACGCTCACCGCGGAGAACTGGGCGTCAATGATCGACCATGACAGACCCCCCATCGACGTCACCGCGCTCAACACCTCATGGGGCTGGGCGGCCGGCGGCATCGTCTCCACCACCGAAGACCTGACCCACTTTCTCAAGGCGATCGCGACCGGCGGCCTACTGCCACCGGCTCAGCACCACGAGATGTGGACCACGGTCGCCAACGACAGCGTCGTCTGGTTGCCGCACGCCCGCTACGGCCTCGGCGTGATCGAGTTCGACAGCGCGGGGATGGACGGCCTGACCGTGCGTGGCGTCAGCGGCATCCTCCCTGGATCCTTCACCCTCGCGCTGAGCACCGACGACGGCCGGCGAAGCGTCGTCGTCCACACCAACGTCGAGCCGAAGACCTTGGACATCCCCATCAAGATCATCAAGGCGATGTACGGCGTCGCCCTCGGCTGACCGGCCGCAGCAGTCCCGCCGCATGCCGCATTGCGCGGACCCGGTCGACTCGTGACACCCCGGCGCCTGCCATGGGGTGGCATCGACGGCCTCGGTGCGGCCGGCCCGGTCCGGCACCGGGCCCGAACCCTGGGCATCCACACCGATGTCGCCGTCGCCTGGCAGCATCTGTCCGCGGGCGACTGGGCCAACTACGCCGCCGAGATCAGCCGCCGCACCCCGACATAGGAGGACACCAGATGACCAGCCACAACTCCCCTGCCGACAGCGAAGTCCGGGACCCCTTCGGCACATTGCGCCGCGCATTGTGGATTGGCGGCGGCCAATGGGCCGGAAAGTCGACCGTGGCCCGGCTCCTGGCCGTCCAATACCGCATCACCGTCTATCACTACGACTACCACGACGCCCGCGGTCACAACGATCGCCGGATCGCCCGTCGCGTCGGCCTCGGCGAGCCCGCCACCGAGCCCGACCCGGACAAGATGTGGGTCCACACCACCCCGGAAGAGATGGCCGCCGCGACCCTGGCCGGTTTCCCGGACCGGTTCGAGTGGGCCCTGGACGACCTGCGCGCGCTCGTCTCAGGCCATCCGATCATCGCCGAAGGCTGGGGACTCCGCCCCGAACTCGTCGCACCCATCATCGACTCACCGCGCCGGATGGTCGTCATGGTGCCCACGCCAGAGTTCCGCCGACACCAGCTCCAAGAACTACCGCGCGCCGCCTCGCTCGGGCACCGCGTCAGCGATCCGGCCCGCGCACAGGCCAACCGCCTCACCCGGGATCGCCTCGTCGCGGAGGACGCCGTCCGCACCGCCCACCAGCTCGGCATCCGCGTGGTCGAAGTCGACGGCTCCCGCGACGCCGCTGCGATCGCGGGGATCGTCGCCGACCATTTCAGCCCCTACCTCCCAGAGCAAGATCGCAAACCTTGATCAACAAAGGCGTTCAGAGGGTTCCGACACCCGACGTCACCATTACCGTTGTCAAACGGTCACGGGCAGCGCGGTGAGGCGCCAGGTGCCCGGGTCGGGGGCGCGCAACCCGGCCGGTGGTACGGCCGGCGACAGGTCGGGGAAGCGGCACAGCAGGGCGGTGAGCGCGACCTCGGTCTGCACACGGGCCAGTGACGCCCCGACGCAGAAGTGCGGCCCGTGGGAGAACCCGAGGTGGCTCGCCGTACCCGAGGTGCCGGAAACCCGGGTGACGTCGAGCCGGTCGGGGTCGGCGAACGCGCGCGGGTCGCGGTTGGCGGCGGCGACCGCGACGGTGACGGGCTCACCCTTGCCGATCGGCACGCCGTACAGCTCGACATCCTCCCGGGCGTGGCGAGGGATCGTCAGCAGCGTCGGGCCGCACCAGCGGATCAACTCCTCGACGGCGCGCGGCATGAGCGCCGGGCCATCGCGCAGCGCGGCAAGCTGTTCGGGGTGCTCCAGCAGGGCCGCCACGGCGTTGGTGATGAGGTTCGTCGGCGTCTGACCGGACAGCACGAGCTGCCAGACCAGCATGACCAGCTCGATCTCACTCAACTGGTCGCCGTCCTCGTCCCGGACACGGACCAGGTCGGAGAGCAGGTCGTCGCCGGGCTCCTCTCGCCGCCGCGCAACCGCCGCCTCGGCGCCCCGCATGACGGCCGGGATCGCCGCGGCGAACGCCTGTCCCGCGCCCGAGGCGATGGTCGCACCGTACTCGCGCCAGCTCGGGCGGTCGGACTCGGGGATGCCGACCAGCTCGCAGATGACGTCCATCGGCAGCGGGCGAGCGAAGTGCCACAGCAGGTCCACCGAGCCGCCCTCGGCGTGGCCGGGAAGGTCGTCGAGCAGTCCCTCGACGATCCGCTCGATCCGGGGCCGGAACGCGGCAGCGCGGCGCGCGGTGAACGCGGGCGCCACCAGCCGCCGCAGCCGCAGGTGCTCCGCCCCCTCCGTCTCGCTCATCGTCCGCATGTACGGCAGGCAGTCGGCGGGCACGTCGGGCCGCATGAAGCTGCTCTCATTGATCTCGAAGCGCGGGTCGGCGAGCAGCGCCCGGGCGCCCTCGTGCCGGGTGACGGCCCACATCGGCATGCCGGGGATCGGCAACCGTGCCAGCGGCGCGCGCTCCCGGACGTCGCCGTAGGCGGTGAAGGGGTCGCGGATCACCTCCGCGTTGGTGAGGTCGACCTCGGGAACGCCGCTCGCCTCCAAGTCGTCGCCGCTGCCACCCGTTCCGGCGCCGATCGTGGTCATACATCCCCCTGAAGTCACACATCAGAAGCAGATACTCTCATCATCTGGATGATGAGAGTATCCCGAATGTCCGTACACGGCAATCACGGGAAAGGGAGGGCGAGCGCCGCGGAAACAGCCTGGGTGGAGCACACCCCGTCGCGGTGGAGACGCGGGGCATGATCGCGCCGAACAGCCGGACGCGCCCGGTCAGCGGGCTCTCGGGGCACCGCGGGGACGGGTTCAGCCTTCAGCGGGCAGGCGATCGTGCCGGTCCGTTGCGAACTGTCCGGCCGGAGTCACGCTGATCCGCTGTGGGGTTGTGGGCGAGGGAGCATCGACACGGCGGCAGGGCTCCCCGCCGGGAAGCGGCTCTCCCGACAGTGGGCCCTCAACGCCGATTGCGGTACGTGGCGGTCTTGGCTCAAGCCGTACACGCCGCCCGAAACGGTCCGAGCCGTAGCCGTCCACGATGAGCGCCAGAACCACGGCGAACTCACCGCCCATAGCCTCCACCTGGGCATCGCCCGAACCGTGGAAGTGCAGTGAGACTGGTCCTCGCCCGGCTCGGCACCCATCGAGCACCCTCGATGGGCACCAGACGCCCTTCAGGGCGCAGCAGGCCAATCCACCGGCGCAACGCCCCGTGTTCTGTAGGCGAGGAGTCTTCAGTCCATATTAAATGATCTTGAAACTCAGCCGAACGCCTTTACAATGTAGATTAATAACTCTGAGGCGTCAGCGCTCATGTGAGCAGACCCTTGAAGCCCGTCCACGGAGACCAGTTGCACGTCGCCTTATCTTGTTCTCCACCAAGAGACAAGGTAAGGCGACGTGCGCACTGCCGGGCGCTCCCCCAAGCGCCTCTCGAACCGATGCTCTCGACGCCCCTCCCCCACCGAGGACGTGGCTTAACGACCATCAGAGAGCTGACCGGCCAGTTCGTTTGGCAACCCCAGATACGGGGCGAGGTGCGTGAGCATGACGCCGCCGTGACCGCTGAGGCCGAGCAGCGTATCGAGGCCGGCCGGGATCGCCCAGGCGCGCGAGCAGGCCGAGGTCCAGGTCCGGGAGGTTCAGCGGCGGGCGATCGCCGCCCAGCAGGCCGGGACCGGCGCGCGTGCGGAGCCGAAGGAGAGTCGGGGCATGACGAGCATCGGAACTGTGATTCTTGACCTACGGCCCGGCTGGGCCTGCCACGCTCGACGCTGGCACCTGGTATGACCCGCATTCG
>NZ_JBVJHH010000051.1:0-63997 GCF_055586905.1 Streptosporangium sp. NPDC048886 | reverse complement strand
TGTGCTTCATGCACTGGCTTTTAACACACTGTTGAGTTCTCAAGAAACGGACGCGTTCTCCGTCACCGTGACCATGGTCCCGGCTTCAGGGCGTTTCGTTCGTTCCGTTGTGCCTTTATTCTTTCAGGCCCGCTTTTCCGTGTCAAACCCGCCCGTTTGGAACGACTTGACTTGATCTAGCTGGCCCTACCGGAATTCCGGCCGCCCCGTTTCCGGAGCAACCCTTCAAACTTACTCCGTTGCCCGGTTCGTGTCGAATCGAGCCACATCGAGACATAACGATCTCAATGAGTGGAGTTCATCAGGGAGGGTCCCCGAGGTCTCGGCGCTGCCGCCGACTCTCTCGGGCCTGGTGAACTTTATGGACCGCGCCCCACCTCGTCAAATCAACTGTGTCCACCTGCCGCGGAGGCCGCTGCCCCGCAGGTCAGCGGGGCAGCGTGGCGGACATCGTCGCCACGACCACGCTGACCAGTCCCTCGACGACCTCGGCCCGGTCCACCTCGGGGTGCTCCAGCCACCAGTCTCCGGTGGCCTGGACCATGCCGACGAAGGCGTGTCCCAGCACCTGGGCCCGGACCGGGTCGGGGACCGCCGACTCCGCCGCGATGACGGCACCGAGCTCTTCGCCGAGGCTGCGCACGATGGCGGTCATCTGGGAGTGGGTCCGGCTGTCCTCTGCTCCGGCCCGGTGGAACAGGAAGCGGTAGAGGTTGAGGTTGGCGGCGATCATGTCGAGGTAGGCGGTGATGGTCGACCGGGCTCGGCTGCGCAGGTCCGTCCTGTCCCGGTCGAACTCCGGGCGCAGCAGGCTGACCACCGTGCGGACGTGCCGGTTGGCCAGGGCCTGGTACAGCCCGCTCTTGTCGCCGAAGTGCCTGTAGAGGATGGGCTTGGTTATCCCGGCCTCGGCGGCGATCGAGGCCATCGACGCCTCCGGCCCCTCCCGCCGGATCACCCGGTCCGCGGCGTCCAGCAGCGCTCGCCGCCTGTCGGGATCCCGTCCGCTCACCGTCTCTTCCCCTCTCAGAGGGAAACAGCATAGGTCTCGCCCGTCGGAGAGACGTGAAGGCGGGCAGGGCCGCTGGTGCGCCGACAGGACTAGAAAGCGCCATAACGGCGCATTTACGTATATCCCACGCACTTCGGGGCAGGGTGAGAGCTCCGTCCGGCAGCGCGCCGTACGGCCGGAGACCAGTTGAGCAGGGGGATCTCAATTGTCGGAGACAACGGGGAGACAGATTCAGGGGAGACAACTGTCGGGGACAGTGCGCGGAGCAGCCAGACGCGGGGCGCTGTGGCTGCTGAAGCGGGTCAACGAGAGACGGACCCGCCACGCGCCCGCGCCGGATACGGGGACGGTCCGTATCCTGCTGCAGCACGCCTACGGGATGGGCGGCACCATCCGGACCGTGCTCAACCTCGCGGGATACCTGGCGCGGGAGCGCGATGTGGAGATCGTCAGCATGATCCGGACAGCGGAGGAGCCGTTCTTCCCGATCCCGCCCGGCGTGCGGGTGTCGTTCCTGGATGACAGGACCAGACCCCGCGGCTGGATCCCCCGGCTGCTGTCACGTTTCCCGAGCGTGCTGATCCCGGAGCAGGAGAACGTCTACCGCTCGGTCACGCTCTGGACCGACCTGCGGCTGGTCGGTTTCCTGCGGTCCATGCGCACCGGTGTGGTGATCTCCACCCGGCCCGGGTTCAACCTGGTCACCGCGCTGTTCGCGCCCCCGGGAGTCCTGACCGTCGGCCAGGAGCACGTGGCTCTCGACATCCACTCCCCGAGATCCGGCGGCTCATCAAGCGGCGGTACGGCAGGCTGGACGCCTTCGTCACCCTCACCGAAGCCGATCTGCGCCAGTACGCCAAGGCGCTGAGGACCGACCCGCCGGGACGGCTGCTGCGCATCCCCAACGCCGTGCCCGACCTGGCCGGTGACATCTCGCCGCTGGAGGAGAAGGCCGTCGTCGCCATCGGCAGGCTGGTGCACGCCAAGGGCTTCGACCGCCTGGTCAGGGCCTGGGCGCATGTCGCGGCGGCGCATCCGGACTGGGTGCTGCGCATCTACGGCCGCGGCGCGGCGAAGGCCGAGGCCAGGCTCCGCGCCAGAATCGAGGACGCGGGCCTGCAGGACAAGGTGTTCCTCATGGGCAGCTCCCCGGAGATCGGTGTGGAGCTGGCCAAGGCGTCGGTCTACGTGGTCAGCTCCCGCTACGAGGGGTTCGGCATGACGATCCTGGAGGCGATGAGCAAGGGCGTGCCGGTGGTGAGCTTCGACTGCCCGCACGGCCCTCGCGAGATCATCACCCACGAGCACGACGGCCTGCTCGTGCGCTCCAAGAAGGCCCAGGACCTGGCCGGGGCCGTCTGCCGCCTGATCGAGGACCGGGAACTGCGCGGCACGCTGGGCGCGAACGCCGTGCGCACGGCCGCCGGCTACGACCTGGACGCCGTCGGTGCCCGGTGGGACGCGCTCCTGGCCGACCTCGGGCAGGAGCAGGCCGTCACGGTCGCCCCCCGTCCTCCTTCCCCGGCGGCCTCCCCGGCGCTCGCGGGCCTCCCCCGGGCGGGCGCGGGCGGGCGGATACAAGCGGGATGAAGGCAAAGATCCGGTAATCTGCCCGTCATCTCCAGGAGGTGACGGGTGGCCGGATCGAGTGCCGTGGCGGTGCCGGGCTACGAGGTGTCCGGCGTCCTCGGTCAAGGTGGTTTCGGGATCGTCTACCGGGCCCGGCAGCTGGCCGTGGACCGCGAGGTCGCGCTCAAGGTCGACAATCGGGTGCTGGTCTCGGAGCGGGACAGGCGCCGCTTCATGCGTGAGGTCACCTCGGCGGGCGCCCTCTCCGGGCATCCGCATGTCGCCCACGTCTACGACGCCGGGGTGCTGCCCGACGGCCGGCCGTACATGGTGCTGGAGCTGTGCCCCGGCGGATCGCTGCTGGACCGGATGCGGGCCGAGGGACGGCTGGCGCCGGCCGAGGTGGCCGACATCGGCATCCGCATCGCGGACGCGCTGGCGGCCGCGCATGCCGCGGGGGTGCTGCACCGCGACATCAAGCCCGCCAACATCCTGATCAACCGGTACGGCAACGTGGTGCTCTCCGACTTCGGCCTGGCCACCATGCCGTCCGCGGGCGGTGAGGCGTCGGTGACCCGCGAGTCGCTCACCCCCGCCTATGCCCCGCCCGAGGCGTTCGAGCTGAGCGAGCCCGCCGCCGCCGGAGACGTCTACTCCCTGGCCGCGACGCTCTACGCGCTGCTGTCGGGCCGCCCGCCGAGGTTCCCGGAGAGCGGCGTGGCCAACATAGCCGTCATCATCGCCCTGCACCGGCTGCCCGTCCCGGACATCCCGGGCGTGCCGCTGGAGCTCACCGCGCTGCTCCGGCAGGCCATGGCCTCCGATCCGGCCCAGCGCACCCCCTCGGTGGCGGCGCTGCGGGACGCCCTCACCGACCTGCGTCTGGACCGCGGCGCCCCGGCGCCCCGACCGGTCACCCCGCCCTCCGTCCCCTCCGCCGCCGGCCCCGCCACGGGCCCCTCCCCCACTCCCCCTTCGGGACACTCGGGCGCTTCGGGGCACTCGGGGCCT
Organism: Streptosporangium sp. NPDC048886; assembly: GCF_055586905.1. NCBI lineage: Bacteria > Bacillati > Actinomycetota > Actinomycetes > Streptosporangiales > Streptosporangiaceae > Streptosporangium > Streptosporangium sp. NPDC048886. The sequence continues at coordinate 60,405 of NZ_JBVJHH010000051.1, read as the reverse complement.
TCGGGGCCTTCGGGGCCTTCGGGGCACTCGGGGCCTTTCATCGGGTCGTCCGCGCCGTACGGCGCGCCGGCCGTCCAGCCCGCGAGGGGCGGGGAGCCGGTGCGCGCGCACCTGACCTCGCCGGGCCTGCGCGGTGTGACGGACACCCAGTCCCCCGCCGCGGTGGGCGGCGCGGCCCCCGGCGGGTCGAACGTCCGGGTGTTCGCCGCGGTGGCCGCGGCCTTCACGATCCTGCTGCTGGCCGGGGTGGGGCTGATGTTCCTGGAGAACCGCGATCCGGACCCGCCCACCGGTCAGCAGAGCGGCGCCGACAGCCGGCCGGCCGGCACGGAGGGGGTCGGGCGGGTCGCCACGGTCACGGCCGGCTGCCCGGCCGCGGCGGTGCCCGGCGCGCGGGCGGCCTGCGTGAAGGAGGCCGAGTGCTGGGGCGGGATCGTCAGCATCTCGGGCGACTCGACGGCCAAGCGGATCGGCTGCGAGGAGTCCCATTCCTGGGAGACCTTCGCGATCGCCCCTCTGCCGGCGGACTCCCTCACCTACGACGCCTCCGCTCTGGAGAAACACCCGTCGGTGAAGAAGGTGTGCGCGACGCAGGTGATGCTCGCCTCCCGGCACGGTGACGCCCGCACCGCCGCGCCCGCCGGCAAGTGGCGGAGCGCGGTCCTGCCCCCGTCGAAGGAGCAGTTCGGTCTGGGCGTGCGGACCTACCGCTGCCTGGGGGGCGTGCTGGGTTCGGAGGCTCCCGGCACCTTCTTCCGCCCCTGACCAGGTGTCCGCCTTCCACCCCTGACCCGGTGTCCACCCCGGGCCGCTCCCCCCTGCCCCCTCACCTCGTCCTCCCCGTCCCCGCTCTCTCCCTCTGAGCCGGCGAGGCGGCTCCACCGCACCCCGCTGACGACCATCTCTGGATGCAAGCTGACATTCTTGGACACGAAGGGGGTGTCAGACGATGGTTGAGGCAAAGATCGGTGTGACCGGGCTGGCGGTAATGGGGGCGAACCTCGCCCGCAACCTGGCCAGGCACGGGCACACGGTAGCCGTCCACAACAGGTCGCAGTCCAGGACCAAGGCACTGATCGAAGAGCACGGAGACGAGGGCGCGTTCGTCGCCTGCGAGACCCCGGAGGAGTTCGTCGCGGCGCTTGAGCGCCCTCGGCGCATCATCATCATGGTCAAGGCCGGCGCGCCGACCGACGCGGTGATCGAGGAGTTCGCCCCCCTGCTGGAGCCGGGCGACATGCTCGTGGACGGCGGGAACGCGCACTTCCTCGACACCCGCCGGCGGGAGGCGGCGCTGCGCGAGCGGGGCGTCCACTTCGTCGGGGCCGGGGTGTCCGGCGGCGAGGAGGGCGCGCTGCTGGGACCGAGCATCATGCCGGGCGGCTCCCGGGAGTCCTACGAGGCGCTGGGCCCGCTGCTGGAGGACATCGCCGCGAAGGTGGACGGCGTGCCCTGCTGCACGCACATCGGCCCTGACGGCGCCGGACATTTCGTCAAGATGGTGCACAACGGTATCGAGTACGCCGACATGCAGCTCATCGCCGAGGCCTACGACCTGCTCAGGCAGGGGCTCGGCCTGAGCCCCGCGGAGCTGGCGGACGTCTTCGAGGAGTGGAACAAGGGGGAGCTGTCCTCCTACCTCATCGAGATCACCGCCGAGGTCCTCAGGCAGGTCGACGCCGCCACCGGCGGGCCGCTCGTGGACGTCATCGCCGACCGGGCCGAGCAGAAGGGCACCGGCCGGTGGACCGTCCAGATCGCGCTGGACCTGGGGGTCCCGGTGAGCGGCATCGCCGAGGCGGTGTTCGCCCGCTCGGTCTCCGGCCACGCGGAGCTGCGGCAGGCCGCGCGCGGCCTGCCCGGCCCCACTGGGGCGCCGGCCGGGTCGGTCGGCGAGGGGTTCGCGGAGGACGTGCGGCGGGCGCTGTACGCGTCGAAGATCATCGCGTACGCGCAGGGGTTCGACCAGATCAGGGCGGGCAGCGCGGAGTACGGCTGGGACGTCGACCCGGGCGCGCTGGCCACGATCTGGCGGGGCGGCTGCATCATCCGGGCGGTCTTCCTCGACCGCATCCGCGAGGCCTACGAGCAGGACACCCCGCCGGTGACCCTGCTGACCGCCCCCCTGTTCGCCGAGGCCCTGGGCCTGGCCCAGGAGTCCTGGCGACGGGTGGTGGCGAAGGCGGCGGAGCTGGGCATCCCGGCGCCCGGTTTCTCGACCGCGCTGGCCTACTACGACTCCCTGCGGGCCGAGCGCCTGCCCGCGGCCCTGATCCAGGGGCAGCGGGACTTCTTCGGCGCGCACACCTACCAGCGGGTGGACCGGGAGGGCTCCTTCCACACCCTCTGGTCCGGTGACCGCTCGGAGGTCGGGGCCTGAGGACCCGCTCCCGTCGTGCCGGTGGCAGGCGCCGTCCGGACGCCTGCCACCGGCGATGCGCGGAGCTCAGGCGTGGGCGAACTCCATCCGGACGGGGTCCTTGTCGGCGAGAACGATGACGACGCCCGTGGTGCGCGTCCAGGCGTCGGAGATGAGGAAGTAGCGTCCGCCGGTGTGGTCCAGGAGACGCAGGCCCGTGTACCGGTACCGGTAGGTGCTCTTGTCGTCCTGGAGGGGTGTCTCGACGACTCCTGGAGCGGTCAGGTGGAGCCGCTGCGGGCTGTAGACGGTCACCTTGGTGAGGGCGCCGGGCCTGACTCCGTCAGCCAGGGTGTTGCCGAGGACCGTCGCGTAGTGGGAGGTGCCCCAGAAAAGGGCGAAGCCGACGCTGAGCACGACGAAGGCACGCAGCGCCATTTCACGGGCGGGCGGCGCGCCGCCGGGGAGTGAGGCGCGGACATGAGCGGCGTAATACGCCAGCAGAACACCCGCGCCGATGCTGAACGGAAAAGCGACATAGACGAACGCGCCCCACGCGGGGACGTACCCGAGCAGCCAGACGAGGGCGGGCAGCACCAGCCAGGCCAGCGACAGCGTCCGCAGGAGGTAGGCGGTGAACCGGCTCGGCCTGCGCAGGGTCCGGGTGAGCCACTGGTCGAGATACAGCCACGCGAAGCCGGCCGCTCCGACGATCAGGAGGAGCACCAGGACCGGGCGGACGCTGCGCAGCACGTAGTCGCTGGTGGACATGCCGAGGATGCTCTCGATGATGCCGAGCCTGCGCGCCATCACGTCGCTGCGTTCCCAGCCGAAATAGAACAGCAGCGCGGTGACGACCGTCGCGTTCGCGAGGATGGCCGAGACCCATTGCAGCAGGGTGGAGTTCCCCGCCACGGCCTGCAGCCCCTCCGCGGCTTCCGCCGGCACCGTCGGAAGCGCCGGTGCCGGTTCTGACGGTGCCGGTTCTGACGCCTCCGGCTCCGATGGAGCCGGAGCCGCCGGTGCCGGTTCCGACGGTTCCGGCGGCGTCGGTTCTGCGGGTGTGGTCAACCGGTCTCTCCCGTGGGCTCGCCGTCCGGAGCCGGGGACGTGCCGTCTGGAGAGGTGGGGTCGCCGGGCGGCGGGTCGTCGGTGCCTCCCTGGTCCGTCGGCGAGGGATCGTCGGTGCCTCCCTGGTCCGTCGGCGGCGGGTCGTCGGTGCCTCCCTGGTCCGTCGGCGGCGGGCTGTCGAGAACGTCGGGCGGGCAGGCGGCGAAGGAGGACTTGGGCTTCCGCCGGATGAGGCTCGCCTCCGCCACGTAGAGGAAGCACATGAACTGGGGCGTGTCCGTCCTGACGGCGCCGGCGAACGCCTTCTTGGCGGCCGCGCCCCTGCCCTCGCACAACGCGATGCCGACGCGGAGCAGCAGGACCGTGTTCTTGTCGTCGATCGCGTACGCGGGGTCGCTCTGACGCTCGTCGAGCTGCGCGCGGGCCCCGGAACAGTCCTTCTCCAGCAGGAGGTCGTAGATGCCGCCGGGACCGCTGTTGACTCCGGTGTTGCCTATCGGCAGGTCGAGCGGCCCGTAGTGCGGGTCGTCCCCACCGCCTGCCGTCTTTTCCTCCTGCGCCTGACCTTGCCCGCCGTCATCCGGGGAACCGTCCAGCACGCTGTTGCCGCAACCGCCCACCAGCGTCAGGGTGACGAAGACGGGGAGCAGTCTCCTGAGGCCGAGATTCACCGTTCTCTCCGTTCCAGAGAAGTGATGGCCACAGCATGACAAACAAGGATCTCGCTGGGAACACGTTGAGTAGGGGGCTACTCACATCACCCGGCCGGAGCGGTGTGCCGGTGTCGAGGAAGACCGGCGCGAAGAAGATCGCGACGGCGTGTCCGGCGGAGGCCGACGGGTGGGCCTGCCGCTGGGCCGCCGGGACCGGCCGGTTCCGCCCGGCGGCGTGCTCGCCGGGCACCACCGGCGGTCAGGCGGCCAGGTCCAGCGGGATGACCTGGCCCGCCGTACGGCGCAGGCGGCGGTTGAGGGCTCCCGGGCGGGAGACCACGACGACCAGGACGCCCCGGCCGGACAGCCAGCCGGCGGACTCGGCGAAGACGCCGTCGCCGGAGCCGATGACCACGCGCTCGAACCGGTCGGCGAGGTGGTCGAGGCGGATCACCTCGCCCAGCGCCGCGTCGGCCCCGTCCGGGCCGGAGCGGACCAGGAGTTGGATCCCGGCCAGGGCCAGGCCGACGGGGAGCATGGCGCCGTGGTTGACCGCGACGACGTATTGGTCCATCCCGCCGATGGGGACGCGTTCGCGGTAGCGGTCCATCATGGCCTGGACGTCTCTGGTGGCGGGGCGCGCGTTTCCCACGAGGTTCTCCACGTCCAGCAGGTGGACGGCCCGACCTTCCGATAGGTTGCGCACTAAATGCCCCTTTCGGCCCAGCATTACTGCGCCATGGCCTGCACTTTAATACTGGAATTCGCTGGAACTCAAGGGAGATTCGCTGGAATTCCAGGGAGACTGGTGGAACTCCTGTTACGCTCCGGGCCGTGAGTGAATCACTGGACGCGCTGGAACGGCGGATAGCCGAGCTCCGCGCCGAGGTGCGGCGGGCGGTCAAGGCGAAGGAGAACTCGCTCGCCCGGTCGCTGCGCGGCGACCTCCGCCGGGCCGAGCAGGCGTGGGACGCGGCGGTCGGCGCCGAGGAGCCCGTGCCGCCGCCCCCCGAGCCCGAGACCTCGCTGCTGCCGATCCGGGAGCAGGTGCACCAGGCGCTGGCCCTGCTCGGCGTGCCCACCGCGGCCAAGCTGATCGTGGCGGTGAACGACGCGTTCTTCTCCGGCGCGCTGCGCGGCCCCCAGCTGACCAGCCTGCGCAGGGACGAGGAGCGCTCCTTCCGCAGCGACCCCTACGCCCGGCCCTACTACCTGTGCGCCGCGCTGACCGACCGTCTCTCCCCAGCGCGGGGGCTGCTCGCCGACAGCACCTGGGCGCCCGAGCTGCGGGTGCTGGGGCCGCTGAGCCCCCGCGTCGACTTCCTCACCTCGACCATGCGCATCGCCGAGCACCTCGCCCGGCTGGCCGAGCCGCCGCCGGGGGCGCTGCGGCTGCTGTCGCGGATGGCGCACAACATCCCCGGTGCCGTCGAGGGCCCCGTCCAGGCCGACCCCGTGACCGCGCTCCGCGCGGCCCGGGCCGAGCTGGAGGTGCACCGGGCGGCCGACGCCGCGCACCGGGCCGAGGTGGCGGCGCGGGCGAGCAGGCAACTACCGGACGTGGAGCGCCTGTTCGGCGCCGCCGCGATGAACAACTTGAGCGCGATGAGCAACTTGAGAGGGGCCTGTTGATGGACAGGCGGAACACGGCGTGGACGGCCGGTCCACCGGAGACGCCCGCCGGCCGGACGGGGCGCGCCACGTGCCCCGGCCGGCTGATCGGCGGCCGGGACACGGCACGCGCCGGCGGCACCGGGGGTGGCCGGTGAACCGGCTCGACGAGCTGCGCGGGCCGGTGCCGCCCCGCGCCCACGACGCCCGGGCCATCGCGGCCCTGGCCGCCAACCCGGGCTGTGCCCGCCGGGCGCTGATGGACGCCGCCGGGGTGGACAAGGACCGCACGGCCCGGCACCTCGGCTTCCCGGCCCCCTTCGGCCAGTCCCAGTTCGCGATCACCCGCGGGAACGTGTTCGAGTCGCTGGTGAAGGAGAACGGCTGCGCCGAGCTGCTGCGGCTCCTGCGCGAGCTGCTCGGACTGCCCGTCGCCCAGGTCGGTTACCAGGACGTGGAGAGCGTCGGCTCCCACCTGCGCCACTCCCACACCCGGACACTGGTCGACCGGGCGGCGCGCGAGCACGACGGCACGGCGGTCTTCTACGACCATCCGCTGTTCAGTCTGGAGATCGCCGGACACACCTCCTACCTGGAGCCCGACGTGGTGGCCTTCCAGGTCGGCGGGCGCTTCCACATCGTGGAGATCAAGTCCTTCAGCGTGATCGACGGCCAGGCCGAGCCCGAGAAGGTCGCGGCGGCGGCCAGGCAGGCCGCGGTCTACGTGCTGGCGATGCGCACGCTCCTGGCCGACCTCGGGCACGACCCCGAGCGCGTCTCCCACGACGTGGTGCTCGTCTGCCCGGAGAACTTCGCCAACCGGCCGACCGCGACGCTGGTGGACGTGCGCAAGCAGCTCGCCGTCCTCAAACGGCAGCTCGCCCGGATGACCAGGGTCGACCGCCTGCTCGAAGGGCTCCCCGAGGGGGTCACCTTCGACCTGGCCCCCGACGGGGACGGCGTGCCCACCCGCTCGGCGGAGGAACTGGCCCAGGCACTGGCCAGGGTGCCCGCCCGCTACGCGCCCGACTGCCTGTCCACCTGCGACATGTGCATGTTCTGCCGCGACGAGGCCCGCGGCAGCGGCTCCACCGACCTGCTCGGCCGGCAGATCCGCGACCAGCTCGGCGGAGTCTGCGGCATGACGGAGGCACTGGGCCTGGCCGAGGGCACCGTCGAGCCCGCCGAGGGCCAGGAGGAGATCGCCCGCCTGCTCCGCCTGGCGGAGCGCCTGCGCGAGGAGTGCCTGCGATGAGCCGGCGGAGCGAGCGGCCCGGCGGGCACGGCGCCCGCCGGACCGGCGGAGCGAGCGGCCCGGCGGGCACGGCGCCCGCCGGACCGGCGGAGGAGGCGGCGTGAGCGAGCGAGCCGACAAACACAGCAGCGCAGCGCTCACGGAGCCGACGGAGGAGGTGACGTGAGCGCGCGGAGCGAGCGAGCCGACAAACACAGCAGCGCAGCGCTCACGGAGCCGACGGAGGAGGTGACGTGAGCGCGCTGACGGCGCTGGCGCGGCTGCGCGCCATCCGGGACGGGGCCGCCCAGCCGATCACCACGGTCCGGCACTGCCACATCGCCCCGCACCCGATGGTGTTCATCCCGCTCAAGCTCGCCGGCGAGGCCGCCGCGCCGCTGGCCGCCATGGTGGGCACCGATCCGGACCACCCCCGGCTGCTGGTGGTCCCCCAGCCCCGCAACCGGGACCTGCGCTTCGCCTTCACCGCAGAGCTGGCCGAGGTGCTCCTGCCGTACGTCGAGGGGTTCGAGAAGACCACCGAGACGGTCGAGAGGAAGGGCGGGGAGCCGTACGAGCGGTGCCTGGACGCGCCGCAGCTCCTGGTGCCCAACCGGCCGGCGGCCGCCTTCACCGGGCTGTTGGGCCGCTCCACCCGCTTCCGCAGAGCCGACGGGCCCTATCCGGTGCACCCGTCGGTGCCACTGCTGGGGCGGTGGCTGACCTACTTCGCCGACCGGTCGCGGCAGCCGGGCTCCTGCCTGCTGCTGGTGGCCACCGAGGCGCTGAGCATGCACTGGGCGACCGGGCAGAGCGGCCTGGAGGACGCCAACCTGGCGGCGCTGCTGGGGTGGATCGCCCCTCCCCCGGGGATGAGCGGCCGGCGGGCCGCCGAGGAGGCCGAGGACCCGCTGCTCTGGCCACCGGCCGGCCCCGCCACCGACCCGGGCTTCGACAACGAGGTGCTCGGCCCCGCCGTACGGGCCTACGAGGAGGCCCCGACCGACCATGCCGTGGAGCGCCTGACCCAGGCGCTGCGGACCCAGCTCGAACCGACCTGGCGGCTGATGTGGCAGGCGGCCGGCCTGCTGCGCGCGCTGCCCGAGGGCGGGCGGGTGAAGGACCGCTGGGACGCCGACCGCGGCTCGTTCACCAGGTTCGTCGAGCGGCTGGCCGAAGGCGGGCCGCCGCAGGCGCGCAGGGACGGCGCGGTCGGCGCCGCGGCACGGCTGGCGGGGCTGGAGCGGGCCCGGGCGAGCTACGACGTGCAGCGGGCCTACGACGACCCGTTGATCATGGCCGAATACCGGCTGACCGGTGAGGCGTTCGCCGGGACGGTGACGGGCGCGGACCCCGAGCACACCGAGGGCGAGGGCCGCTCGCGCAAGCTGCGGCCGCTGATCACGGTCCGGACCGACGACCCGGTACGGCTGGCCCCCGGCGCCACGGTCGGCAGCCCCGACCGGCGCGGCCACGCCGCCGAGATCGTCGAGATCGCCGGCGACGAGATCACTCTGAAGGTCACCAAGGGGATGGGCCGGGGCAGGACGCCCGCCCCCGGCGCGGTGCCCGAGCCGGGTGAGCGGGTCTCCTACACCTCGCTGACCGACGACTTCCAGACTTCGGCGGCGCTCCCCGACCCCGAGCGGACGCCGTGGACCCACGGCGGCCCGCCGGAGGAGTACGTGCCCAGCGACGACGACGCGCAGGAGGAATGGTCGTGAACGGTCAGCAGGCGGGCGCGGCATGACGCCCCAGCAGGAGGCGGCGGCCGTCGTCGAGGCGGTCCTGGCGGATCTGCCCCGCAACCGGGGTGTGGTGGTCGACTCCCCTCCCGGGGCGGGCAAGTCCACCCTGGTGGTCAGGGCCGCCGGGCACATCGCCGAGACCGGCGAGCCGCTGATGATCGTCGCCCAGACCAACGAGCAGGTCGACGACCTGGTGGAACGGCTCGCCACCGAGCACCCCGACCTCACGATCGGCCGCCTGTCGGCCGGCGGCTACGTCACCCCGGGCCGCGTCCTCGCCCACGCCAACGTCTCGGTCGCCGGCAAGCTGCCCGACCTGGGCGACCCGGCCGTGGTGGTCGCCACCGCCGACAAGTGGGCCTGGATCGGCGACCGGACCTGGCCCTGGGCGATCGTGGACGAGGCGTACCAGATGCGCTCGGACAAGCTGCTGCGCATCGCCTCGCTGTTCGAGCGGTCGCTGTTCGTGGGCGACCCGGGCCAGCTCGACCCGTTCTCGATCGTCGACGGCGACCGCTGGGCGGGCCTGTCGTGGGATCCGGTGCAGAGCGCGGTCTCGGTGCTGCTGCGGCACAATCCCGACCTGCCGGTGCACCGGCTGCCCGTCTCCTGGCGGCTGCCCGCCTCGGCGGCCCCGGTGGTCTCCGAGGCGTTCTACCCGTTCACCGGGTTCCGGGCCGGGACCGGGCACGCCGACCGGTCGCTGGAGCTCACCGTCAACGGCATGCGCACCTCCTACGACCGCGCGCTGGAGGAGGCGGCGGCCTCGGGCTGGGCGCTTTACGAGCTGCCGAGCCGTCACACCGTGCGCACCGACGCCGAGGCGGTGCAGGCGGTGGCGGTGCTGGCCGTACGGCTGCTGCAGCGGGCGCCGGTCGCCCACTCCGAGCGCGGCAGCCACCGTGTCACGGCCGACCGGATCGCCATCGGCGCCGCCCACCGCGACCAGGTCGCCGCGATCCGCGCGGCCGGGGTGCCGGAGGAGATCACGGTGGACACCGCCAACCGTCTCCAGGGGCGCGAGTACGACGTGACGATCGTGCTCCACCCCCTCTCCGGCCGCCGCGACGCCACGGCCTTCCATCTGGAGTCGGGGCGGCTGTGCGTGCTCACCTCCCGCCACCGGCACGCCTGCGTCGTGGTCGCCAGGGCGGGCATCCCCGAGCTGCTGGACGCCCACCCGTCGGCCGAGCCGGTCCAGCTCGGCGTGCCGGTGAAGTTTCCCGACGGCTGGGAGGCCAACCAGGCCGTGCTGGCCCATCTCGCCAAGCACCGGGTGGCCGCCCACTGAGCCGCCCCGCCGGAGATCGGTGCGGGCGGGCGCCGTCCGGAGCCCCGGACACGCCGCCCGCCGGGTGCGCGCGGGCGACCGCCGGACCTCCGGGCGTGCCGTTCGAACGGGCACCCTGCGAGCCGGGCACCCTGCGGGACGGGCGCGCCGTTCGGTGGGCGCGGGCCGGCACCGGCCCGATCCCCGGTCAGTGGGAGTGGGCCGGCACCGGCCCGATCTCCGGGTGCGCGGTGATCCAGACCATGCGCTCGCGGCTCTCCTCGTCCATCGGCGTGTAGACCACCATCCGCGTCTCCGGCGGCGACGGCAGCGCCAGGCTCGTCGAGACCGTGCGCACCAGCCCGACCGCGGAGTGCTGGAAGATCTTCATCCGGTTCCCCGGCCTGGCCACGTCGTGGGTGGCCCACATGGCCGCGAACTCCGGGCTGGCGGCCGACAGCCGCCGGACGAAGCCGGTCCAGGCGGGCTCCCGCAGGTGCCGGCCGAAGCCCGCGCGGAGCGTGGCGACCATCTGCGGCAGTTCCTCCTCCCGGTTGACCACCGAGGTGCAGCACTGCCTGGTGACGAAGAGCTGCCAGAGCGCGTTGCGGGTGGCGGGAGGCTGCACCGTCATGGACGGCAACAGCGCGGCGTAGGCGCGGTTCCAGGCCAGCAGGTCGTAGCGGCCGTTGTAGACGGCGGCGGGCATCGGGGCGAGCCGGTCGAGGATGATCTGGGTCTCGGGTTCCAGGACGGCGCCGGCGTCGGAGACGGACACGCTCGGCACGTCGGCGAGCCGGTAGAGGTGCTCGCGCTCGGCGTCGTCCAGCCGGAGCGTCCGGGAGATCGCGTCGAGCACCTGCACGCTGGCGTTGATCGGCCGCCCCTGCTCCAGCCAGGTGTACCAGGTGACGCCCACCCCGGCGAGCAGGGCGACCTCCTCACGCCGCAGGCCCGGGGTGCGGCGGCGCAGCCCCGGTGGCAGCCCCACCTCGGCCGGGGTGAGGCGGTCACGGCGGCTGCGCAGGAAGGAGGCCAGCTCGGCACGGCGGGCACGCGGGTGGGTCATGGTCACTCCCCCATGCTGGCCGACGGGCGGACCGGCTGCCAGGTACCGGCAGTACCAGGATCAGCAGGCTCCCGTTACCGGTATCGGCGCGCTCCCACACTCGTCCCCATGACCGCGATATCCACCAGGGCCCCGGCTCTGCGCACCCGTTGGCTGCTGACGGTGATCCTCACCGGGCAGTTCATGGCGATCCTGGACGTCTCCATCGTCAACGTCGCCTCTCCCGTGATCCGTTCCGACCTCGGCGCGTCCGGCTCGGGACTCCAGATGGTCATCTCGGGCTACACCATCGCCTACGCCATGCTGCTGATCACCGGTGCCCGGCTGGGCGGCCGGTACGGCGGGCGCCGGCTGTTCCTGTACGGCCTGGCGGGGTTCACCGCCGCCTCCCTCGCCTGCGGTCTGGCCGTCTCGACCGGGCAGCTCGTCGCCTTCCGGCTGCTTCAGGGCGCGGGGGCGGCCCTGATGATGCCCCAGGTGCTGAGCATGATCCAGGTGAACTTCGAGGGGGCCGCGCGGGCCCGCGCGCTCAGCCTCTACGCGACGGTGATCTCGGGGGCCGCCGTGGTGGGCCAGGTGCTGGGCGGCGTGCTGGTCTCCGCCGACCTGTACGGCACGGCGTGGCGGCCGGTCTTCCTGGTGAACGTGCCGATCGGGATCGGGCTGCTCGCCGTGGGCGCGAGGCTGCTGCCGGCCGACGGCCCGCTGCGCCACCGTGCCCTGGACCTGCCCGGCCTGGTCACCCTCTCGCTGGCGGTCAGCCTCCTGGTGGTGCCGCTGGTGCTGGGCCACGAGCAGGACTGGCCGTTGTGGGGCTGGGCCGCGATGGCGGCGAGCGTGGCGGCCGCGGGGCTCTTCGTGCTGGTGGAGCGGCGGGCCCCCGCGCCGCTGGTGCCCGCGCGGGTGCTGCGGGCCCCCGGGGTGGCCGTCTCCGCGCTGGCCGTCTTCGGGGCGATGGCGACCTACGGCGGGTTCCTGTTCGCCCTCGCCCTGCACCTGCAGGGAGCCCTGGGCGACAGCCCGCTCCGGGCCGGCCTGACGTTCGTCCCCGGCGCGGCGGCCTTCGCCGTGGTCAGCCTCAACTGGCGGCGGGTCCCCGAGCGGCTGCACCGCCGTATGATCATCGTCTCCTTCGGCGTGGCGGCGCTGGGCTATCTGGGGCTGTCCCTGGCGCTGAGCGGCGGCGGCCACGGCGAGCCGCTCCTGTGGGCGGCCCTGGCGGTGGTCGGGGCCGGGCTGGGCGGGGCGTTCAGCCCGGTGCTCGCGCTCGCGCTGTCCCGCGTCGCCCCCGGGGACGCCCCCGACGCCAGCGGGCTGTTCGTCATGGTGACCCAGCTCGGCCAGGTCGTGGGCGTGGCCACGTTCGGCACGCTGTACCTGAGCCTGGGCTCGGCGCCGGGCACCGGCGTGGCGCTGGCGGTCACGGCGCTGGTCACCGGGGTGTGCGCGCTGCCGCTGCTGCGGCGCTGAACCCCGGGTACGGCCCGCGCAGCCGTACCCGGACCGGTCAGACCGTCCGCCGCCAGACGTCGATGGCCAGCACCTGGCGCATGCCCACCGACAGGTACAGCTCCAGCGCGGGCGTGCTGTTGTTGGCGTCCACGTGGAGATAGGTGCCCACCCGGCCGCGCCGGGCGTCGTCCGCGAAGGCCCTGCGGAGCATGAACCGGCCGAGCCCGCGGCCCCGGAAGGCCGGCAGCACGGCCAGTTGGCGCACGTAGCCGCAGTTCTCGTCGCCGGCGAAGGCGTTGGTGCCCAGCAGCATCGCCACCGGCTCGCCGTCGATCCGGGCGACCGTCAGCTGCGACCAGTCGCCGCTGGCCGAGGAGTCCAGCTCCTCGTGCCACTTGTCGTAGTCCTTGGGGGTGAACCCGAAGTGCTCGGCGAAGCCGGCCTGCTGGACGGCGTGTCCCTGGCGGCGGACCTCGTCGGTGATCCCCTGGTGGACCGAGAGGCCGGGCGGGAGGGCGGGGTCGGGGACCGAGGTCCCGTGGTCGACCAGCAGCCGGATGAAGCTGGTCGCCGCGCTGAACCCGCGGGCGGCGGCGATGGCCCGCTTGCCGCTGTCCTCCCGGTACAGGCCGATGTCCAGCACGGCCCTGTCGTGACCGAGCCCGGCCGTGATCTGCCCGGCCCGCTCGGTCACGGTGTCCCAGAGCCCGCCGGTCAGCCCGGGGGCGTCGGGATGTACGGCCACGTCGATGTCGACGTTGTCGCTTGTGCCCTTGCGGCAGGCCCAGGCCCAGGCGACCAGGCGCCCGGCCCCGTCGTGGACGACCCAGCCGTCGGTCTCCCTGTCGAAGGAAGGATCGTTCAACTGGTCGACGACGTCGTCGAAGGTCATGTCCGCCTTGCCGATCACCTGCGTGTCGCACAGGGAGATCAGCTCGTGGATGTCGTGCGCGTCTTCGGCCCGAGGCCGCCGGGTGACGTACCCGGCGGCGGTGGCGGTTGTCTCCATGAGCACAACCTGCCCGGGGTGACTTGGGGCCGGCTGGGTCATGGCTTGGCCTCGGCGCCCGGCGTCAGTCGAGGACCGGGGCCGGGACCGGGGCCTCGGCGTCGGCGCCCTGCTCGGGGGCCCCGCGCAGCGGGATCTCCTTGATGAAGGCGGCCAGCAGCGGCACCACGACGGCGAACAGGATCGCCCACCAGAACACGCTGGAGATGGAGCCGGCCAGCGACTCCAGGAAGCCGGCCCGGACGTTGGCGGGCAGCTCGTGCAGGGCGGCGGGGTTGAACTGGCCGCCGCTGGAGGCGAGCTTGTCGCCGACGGGGCCCAGCTTGCTCTCCAGGTTGGAGGTGAGCTGGTTGTTGAAGACCGCGCCGAACAGCGAGACGCCGAACGAGCCGCCGATGGAGCGGAAGAAGGTGGAGGCGCTGCTGGAGACGCCCAGGTCCTTCTGCTCCACGCTGTTCTGCGCGATCAGCATGGTGGTCTGCATCAGGAAGCCCATGCCGAGGCCGAGCACCGCGATGAACACGCCGGTCTGCCAGGCGGGCGTGTTGACGTCCATCAGCGACAGCAGCCACATGGCGACCGCCATGATGACGCCGCCGAGGACCGGGTAGACCTTGTACTTGCCGGTCTTGGTGATGGCCTGGCCGACGAAGAGCGAGACCACCATGGCCGAGCCCATCATCGGCAGCAGCAGCAGGCCCGAGTTGGTGGCCGAGGCGCCCTGGACCGTCTGCTGGAACAGCGGCAGGAAGTTGATGGCGCCGAACATCGCGAAACCGAGCAGGAAGCCGACCAGGGAGATCAGCGTGAAGTTGCGGTTGCGGAACAGGTTGAGCGGCATGATCGGCTCGGCGGCGCGGCGCTCCACCGGGATGAACAGCGCCAGCGTGACCACGGCGAGCGCGGCCAGGCCGAGGATCTGCGGCGAGCCCCACTCGTAGTCGTTGCCGCCCCAGGTGGTGATGAGGACCAGCGCGGTGATGCCGATGGACAGCAGGGCCGCGCCGAGCCAGTCGATGCGGTGCTCGGTGCGGTATTTGGGGAGCTTCAGCTTGGCCGCCAGCAGCGCCAGCGCGATGAACCCGACGGGCAGGTTCACGTAGAAGGCCCAGCGCCAGTCGAGATGGTCGGTGATGAACCCGCCGACGAGCGGACCGGCGATCATCGCCAGTGACATCACGCCGGCCATGATCCCCTGGTACTGGCCGCGCTCGCGGGGCGGGACGAGGTCACCGATGATCGCCATCGCGTTGACCATCAGGCCGCCGGCGCCGAGGCCCTGGAGCGCGCGGAAGGCGATGAGCTGGGCCATGCCGTCGCCGGGACCGCCCAGCATCTCGGATCCGGCCATGCCGCAGAGCACGGAACCGATCATGAAGATGACGATCGAGGCGAGGAAGATGTTCTTCCTGCCGTACAGGTCGCCGATCTTCCCCCAGATGGGGGTGGAAACGGTGGTGCCGAGCACATAGGCCGTCACCACCCAGGACAGGTGGGTCAGCCCACCCAGCTCACCGACGATCCGGGGCATGGCGGTGCCGACGATCATGTTGTCGAGCATGGCCAGGACCATCGCGAGCATCAGGCCCGGTAGCACTACCATGACCTCACGCCGCCGCACTGGTGCGGCTGCGGTCTCCTTCACCTCTTGTCGCCCCCTAAGGCAATGATCTTACTTACTTGCCGACCGGCTAGTGTCGGATATGCTGGGAATGTAGGCCGATCACTTACCGGCCGTCAAGTTGATTTCGCTGCAAAGGGAACCATGAGGGAAAACGCCGATACGCGCACCCGGATCCAGGAGACCGCCCTGAAGCTCTTCGTCGAGCAGGGTTACGAGGCGACCTCGCTCCGCGAGATAGCGGAGGCCCTCGGCGTGACCAAGGCCGCCCTCTACTACCACTTCAAGAGCAAGGACGAGATCGTCACCAGCCTGGCGGAGAACCGGCTGCACGCGGTCGAGGAGCTGGCCGCCTGGGCCGCCTCCCAGCCCCGCACCGACGAGACCCGCCGGGAACTGGTCCGCCGCTACTCCGAGGACCTGCACCGGGGCCGGCACCACGAGATCATGCGCTTCTTCGAGCGCAACCAGACCGCGCTGAAACATCATCCGGTGATGGAGAAGACCCGCGGCCGGATGTTCGAGCTGTTCGCCTTCCTGGCCGACCCCGCCGATCCGACGGCCGTCCGGCTGAAGAACTCGATGGCCCTGTTCGCCCTGCACGCGGCCTGGTTCATCCTCAAGGACGACGTCTCCGACGACGAACGCAGGGCCGCCGCCCTGGAGGTCGCGCTCGAACTCCTCCAGCGGTGAGCGTGCTCATCGACCCGCCGGACTGGCCGGGTCCGCACGGCATGCTCTGGTCGCATCTGGTCAGCGACAGCTCGACCGAGGAACTGCACGCCTTCGCCGCCCTGCTGGGCGTGCCGCCCCGGGCGTTCGACCGCGACCACTACGACGTCCCCGAGACCGTCTACGACAGGGCGCTCGAACTGGGGGCGGAGGCCGTGTCATCGCGCGAGCTGCTCACCCGGCTCGTCGCCTCAGGTCTGCGCCGACGCAAGACACGTCCCTGAATCGACGACCCGCACGCATCCCGTCCCCGATGCGCGAGATTCCGCATGGATCTCGACGTGCCGGGCATGACCGCCCTCTGAAAGGCATCGTCGCACGTCAAAGGGGAAACCATGCTCAACGACAAGACGATCGCGTTCCTCGTGGCCCCGGAGGGGATCGAGCAGGTCGAGCTCACCGAGCCGTGGCAGGCCGTCAAGCAGGCGGGGGCGACACCCCGGCTGATCTCCACGCGACCGGGCGAGGTCCAGGCGTTCAACCACCTCGACAAGGCCGACCGGTTCCCGGTGGACGAGACGGTCGACGAGGTGCTGGTGGCCGACTTCGAGGGACTGGTGCTGCCCGGCGGCGTCGCCAACCCCGACTTCCTGCGGACCGTGCCGAGCGCCGTCCAGTTCGTCAAGGACTTCTTCGACACGGGCAGGCCGGTGGCGGCCATCTGCCACGCGCCCTGGACCCTGATCGAGGCCGACGTGGTGCGGGGCCGCAAGCTCACCTCCTGGCCCAGCCTCCGGACCGACCTGCGCAACGCCGGGGCGGACTGGGAGGACCGCGAGGTCGTGATCTGCACGGCGGGCCCGAACACCCTGGTGACCAGCCGCAAGCCCGACGACCTCAAGGCCTTCTGCCAGGCCGCCGTGGACGCGTTCGCGGGCTAGAGGAGTGAGTCCTGAGTCGTTTGGGCCGCGGGAACAGCCAAGCGCGTCGACGGTCGGGGGGAAAGGGTGGGGTGGTCGCCGAAGTCCTCCATCGAGGCCGCCTTCTTGACGGCCATCGGATGGTCGGCCGCGATCGCGAGCACGCGGCCCTCGGTCAGTGTGACAGGCCCGACGCTCATGTCGGGTTCACGGATGGGCGACCACATCAGTTGCATGTCAACGGCATTCTCGCGCAGCAGGGTGAAGGCGTCGGTGAAGTGGAACTCCTGGAGTTGGACGTCGCAGTCGAGGTAGTGGGCGCGGAACGCCTCGATCACCGGGCGCAGTCCGTTTCCCAGCGCGCCCATGACACCCAGCCGGAGAGTCCCGCTCGCTCCGAGTCCTGCGGCGGTCGCGCGGGCGAGGCCGGCCTGGATCAGGTCGTATCCCCGCCGGAGGTCATCGCGTAGCCGGCAGCCGATCGCGGTCAGGGCCACCGTACGGCTGGTGCGGTCGAACAGGGCGGCGCCAACGCGTCGCTCCTGTCTTTTGATCGACTGGCTGACCCGCGCCGAGGATACGTGCAACCGCTCGGCGGTCCGTCCGAAGTGCAGTTCCTCGGCCAGAGTCAGGAAGATCTCGATATCCCGCAGCTCCATGAACACCCATGTTTCGTTAAGTGTCAGGTTGCGGAACGCTACCCGATCCGGCGTTGATCCCGGTCAGGGTGGTGCCCGAGGCTGGGGGCTGCCTGAAAGCACCCTTTCGGCTTGTTTCGTAAGGGAACCAGTGAACATCACCACCACCGTCTCGCTGACCGTCGATGACGTGACCGCCTCGGGCGAGTTCTTCACCACCCACCTGGGGTTTGGGGAAGCTGCCGCGGCCCGGGGACCGTTTCCCTCGTCCGTACCGACCCCGACGGCATCGTGGTCCAGCCGGTCGAACGGGTCGCTCCGACCGAGGCATGACAGGTCGCCCTCGATCTTCAACGGCAACCCACCGGAAGCGGAACCACCATGTCCTTGAAGACCGTCAATACCGTTCTCGCCGCTCTTGGAGCCTTGTTCATCTTGTACGTCGGCGTGAGTTACGCGCTCATCCCGGAATCGACGGCCCCGAACTTCGGCCTGTCGAGCTGGCCGTAGGGGGACGGTGACGGCTTCCTCGTTCTCAAGGGGATCCGCGACGTCGTCTCCGGCCTGATCCTCCTCGTGCTGCTCGTGACGCGCCACCGGCGCGCCCTCGGCTGGGTGCTCCTGGTCGAGGCCTGCACCCCGATCGGGGACATGATGACCATCTTGGCGCACGAGGGTCAGCGGCCTGTCCTACCGCGAGATCACCAAGCTGAACGACTTCACCGGCGACACCCAGCTCGGGGTGGTGCACACGCACCTGCTCGCGCTCGGGATGATGTTCTTCCTCATCGTGCTGATACTGGAGAAGACCTTCACCCTGACCGCCGGCAAACTCTTCGACTGGTTCTTCTGGGTCTACAACGCGGGTCTGGCGCTGACCGTGCTCATGATGACCGTTCACGGCACCCAGACCGTACTCGGCGCTCGGACGAGTCCGGTGATCCCCGCTATCGCCGGACTCGGCCACATCCTGCTGACCATCGGCCTGATCCTGCTGTTCACCAACCTCGGCAAGCGACTCCCGGCCAAGATCGGCTGACCGGGATCCATGAGGCCTGCCGGCGGTCCTGGCCGGCCGGCTCGCGTGGACGGCACCCGGGTGATCATCGCTTCCAGCACACGGCGACAAGGACTTGCCGATGATCGACTCGCTGAGTTGATCTCTTCCGGGAAGGCGCCAGCGCTGAGGGCGTAGGCGGTGAGGTCTGCTGCCGAGTAGAGCCGCTTCGGGGTGGACGCGATGGTGTGGCCGGCCTGGTCGAGCAGGGGGGTGCCACGGACCTTCTTCCGCAGGCGCACCCCGGCGGTGCCGTGGGCACGCATCACCCGCTCCACCCGCTTGTGGTTCACCCGTGCCCCGCCCTCGCGCAGCTCGACGGTGATACGCGGGCTGCCGTAGGTGCCGTCGAACTCCGCGTGGATCTTCCTGGTCCGGGCGTCCGAGCGCTTCGGCACCGGCCGCGGCCTTCTCCGGTGCGGTGCCCGCCGGCTGAGCCTGACGCGCCCACAACCGCAGCGTCTCACGGCTGATGCCCAGGTCCCGGGCCACCGGGGCGACCGTCCGGGCCGGATCCGCCAGGTACAGCGCGACGGCATCGGCGTTGAACTCAGGCGGGTGGACCTGCATGGCCACCAGGAACTCCTTGGTCTCCAGATCTCCGTGATCGGGCACTCAAGGTGTCCACATCTCGGGGGAGGCCCGTCCACACGTCGGCAACGGTCGGCCGAGCGCGGCATTTGGTCGCGCAGGCCAATGTCCAGGCCATTTACTTTGGGTGTTCCGACAAACTCGGGCGCTTCACCCCCTGCCACCATGTCGGGCATGGATGTCACAGAGAGGTTGTCTGACCTGGTGCACTCGTCGGTGCGGCCAGGGGGTCCCGGGCTCGCGATCGGGGTCTACTCCGACGGAAGGCTGATCCAGCACGCAGCTGCCGGAATGGCCAGCGTGGAGTTCGAGGTGCCGATCGACACCGGGACGCGGTTCGACATCGCGTCGATGAGCAAGCAGTTCACGGCCACGGCAGCCCTGCTGCTGTGCCGCGACGGGCGGCTCTCGCTGGACGACGACATCCGCAAGCACCTGCCGGAGCTCAAGCTGTCCGTGCCGGTGACCGTGGCCCAGTGCCTGCGTCACACCGGTGGCCTGCGGGAGTGGCTGTCGCTGTCCATGCTGGCCGGCCGGTCGCTGACCCGGATAACACAGGCGCAGGCGCTGGCCTTCGTCGCCGGGCTGACCGAGGTCAACTTCGAGCCGGGCACCGACTTCTCCTACTCCAACACCGGCTACATCCTCGTGACGTCCGCCATCGAACGGATCACCGGGCAGTCGTTGCGCGCGTTCACGACCGAGCGCATGTTCGCCCCGCTGGGCATGACCGACACCCACTTCCGTGACGACAGCCAGGAGCCGCTGGCGAGGTACGCCTACGGTTATGACGTCTCGGAGCAGGGGGTGCGCCGCGCGGACACCGAGGAGTGCGCCGTCGGCGACGGCATGATCGTGACCAGCGTCGCCGACCTGGGGCCGTGGTTCGGCTTCCTCCACGACGGCCGGGTCCTCGGCGCCGACGTACGCGACGCGCTGCTCGAGCGGGACGCCACGGATGCTCCGTATGCCCTCGGCATCTACCACACGACGGTCAGCGGGCAGCCCGCGTTCGGCCATGCGGGCGGAGCGCCCGGCTACCGCTCTCAGCTGCTCCTGCTGCCCGAGCAGGGCATCGGCATCGCGGCGCTGACCAACAACACCTCGATCGACCCCGGCAGGGTCGGCTACCAGGCGCTGCGCCTGGCCGCCGGACTGCCCGACGAGGCCCGGCCCGCCCTCGTCGCGGACCAGGCGGCGGCCGAGGCACTGAGCGGGTTCTGGCACGACTCGGGCACCGAGACGACATTCCAGGTCGAGCCGGCGGACGACGGCAGGATCGCGCTGACCGGCGGCGGCCACCTCTCAGGCACGTTCGCGCTCACGAGCGACGGGACCTGGCACGGTGGGGACAACCGGCTGCAGGTGATCGACGGCGAGATCCTGGCGGGGTCGATCTACGCCCCGGGACGGGCCCGCGCCTTCCTGCCCTGTGCGGCGCCGGTCGAAGGCGCCATGCTGCCGGCGGCCGTCTACCTCAGCCCCGAGGTCGGAACCCTGGCCACGATCACCGATGAAGGTGTTCTGGAGCTCGGGCTGAGCCTGGTGGCGCCGATCGAGCCGGCCCCCGGCGGCTGCTTCTCCGCCGGCATGGTCACCCTCCGCCCGGACGGCGACGACCTCCTGATCAGTATCCCCGGCACATACCGGCTGCGGTTCGTCCGCCAGCCCGACGGCACCCGCCCGGTCGGTGTGCCGCCCGGGCTCAACCTCACGGCCTGAGCACGTACGGACTGACGCCACGGGGGCCGAAATAGCACCACTTCAGATCCCAACCCATATGAGGCGGTATTCGATGTCTGCCAAGCTCCGCACCCTTCTGGCCGGCGTGATGTGCGGCGCCCTGCTACTGTCCGGCTGCGCCACCAACGGTGGTGGTGGCGGCAAGGCGAACGCCGACACGCTCACCCTGGCCACCGCGGCCCCCCCGAACGTGCTCGACATCGCCCACGGCTTCAACGACGCGTCCACCCTGGTGCAGTTCGCCATCCTGGACACCGTGGTGACGCTCGGCGAGGACGGCTCGATCCAGCCGTCGCTGGCCGAGTCCTGGACCGAGCCGAAGCCCGGCACCTACGTCTTCAAGCTCCGCTCCGGCGTGGTGTTCTCCGACGGTTCCCCGATGACCGCCGACGACGTCGCCTACTCTCTGCGACGCCACACCGACCCCAAGGTCGCCTCCCAGGCGGCCAGCACGGTGATCTTGGTGAAGAAGGTCGAGGCCACCGGCGAGCACGAGGTGACGGTCGAACTGAAGAGCCCGAGCCCGACCTTCCTTCCCAACGCGGCGCTCGTCTGGCAGGTGGTGCCCAGGAAGCTGGCCGAGGCCCACCTCGCCGACCTCGGTACGCCGGAGGCTCCCACGCTGGGCACCGGCCCGTACAAGGTGGCCTCCTTCAGCGTCGACGGGCTCACCCTCGAACGCAACGACAAGTGGTGGCGCGGCCGAGCTCCCATGGCCAAGGTCAAGATCATCGGTATCAGCGAGCCTGAGGCTTTGCGGCTGGCGATCGCGTCGGGCTCGGTGGACGGCACCACGGATGTCCCGCCGCAGGACGCCCGCAAGTGGGAGGGCATGAAGCAGGTCAAGGTCCGCTTCTACCCCGGCATGTCGATCGCCTTCCTGGCGCTCAACGTCAAGGACAAGTACCTGTCCGACGTCCACGTCAGGCGGGCCATCGCGCACGCGGTAGACCGCGAGGCCGTCCAGCGGACCGCCGTCGGCGACAAGGCGTCGGCGGCCTCGACCATCCTGCCGCTGCCGCAGCTCCAGGCCCTGTACGGTCAGGCGTACGAGCAGGTGATCGCCTCGCTGCCCGCCTACCCGCACGATCTGGCGGCGGCCAAGGCCGAGATGGCGCGGTCGGCCTACCCCGACGGCTTCACGATCAAGGTCACCCACGCCACCGACGATCAGCGCGTCGACGCGCTCCAGTCGGTCGCGGCCGACCTCGCCAAGATCGGCATCCGGGTGGAGCTCAAGGCGATGCCGCGCGATGCCGAGCGGGCCAAGCGTTTCCGCCACGAGGGCCTCACCATGAGCCTGTCGCAGCTCGGCTACGGCACCCCCGACCCCGGCGAGACGCTACCCGACCTGCTCGGCAGCACCGCGGCCAAGCCGCAGGGCTTCAACTTCGCCCAGTACGCCAGCCCCGAGCTGGATGCCAGGATGGACCGGATGCTGGCCCTGAAGGGCGAGGAGCGCGAGCGGGCGGTGACGGAGATCCTCACCGAGACCGCGAAGCAGGTGCCCTATGTCCCGCTTTACTACGTTCACTATGGCATTGCGCTGAATGAGAAATTCACTGAGAAGACCGGCCCCTGGACGATCCAGCGAATCGCCTCCATCAAACCTGCCGGCAACTAGGCACAGAGCGGAGTAGGCAGATGGACTTCGCCAGAGTGGCGGCCAAGCGGCTGGGCGCGGTGGTGGTGCTGTTGCTGGCGCTGTCCGTGCTCACCTACGCGCTGCTCGCCCTCGCGCCGGGCGGGCCCGAGGAGGCGCTGCTGGGTGATCGGGCCTCCACGCCCGAGACGAGGGCGGCGATCCGCGCGCTGTATCACCTGGACGAGCCCTTCCCCGTGCGTTACTGGGAGTGGCTGACCGGGGCGCTGTCGGGAGACTTCGGCAGCTCCATCTACTTCCGGCAGCCGGTGTTATCGGTGATCGGCGATCGGCTGCCGGTCACCACGACGCTGGCCGGATTCGCGATCTCGCTGACTCTGGCCGTCGGCATCCCGGCGGGGCTGGCAGCCGGCTTGCGCCGCGGCGGTGTCCTGGACCAGGGCATCACCTTCAGCACCCTGGTCGCGCTGGCCTTCCCGCCGTTCGGGATCGCGCTGGTCCTGCTGTACACCTTCGGGGTGGCGCTGCAGTGGGTGCCGATCTACGGTTCCGACCAGGTCAGCAACTACGTGCTGCCGGCGACCGCGCTCGCCCTCGGCCAGGCGGCTGTGGTGATCCGGCAGACCAGGGCCGCGGCCTTGGACGTCGGCGGCCAGGACTACGTCACCTTCGCCAGGGCCAGAGGGCTGTCGCGGCTGCGGATCTGGGGCAGCTACTCGCTGCGCAACGCCGCTCTGCCGGTGCTCACCGTCGCGGGGCTGCTGACCGCGGGGAACCTGACCGGCGCGGTCTTCGTGGAGCAGGCCTTCAGCCTGCCCGGCCTCGGCAGCCTGTTGGTCCAGGCCGTCAATCAGAAGGACATCCCCTTGGTACAGGCACTGGTCATGCTCGGCGGCACCGTCGTGATCGCGGTGAACCTACTCGTCGACATCGCCTACATGGTGGTCGACCCGCGCGTCAGGCACGGAGCCTCCACGAGGGCGGAGGCGTGAGCGCCGTGGCGGCGCCGGCCGCAGGAAGCAGGCTCGCGCCCCGCCGGGTGCTGGGCCTGATCTCCCTGGTCGTGCTGGTGGTCATCGCGCTGGCGACGCTGCTCGGCCCGTGGCTGGCGCCCTACGACCCCGGCGCCCAGAACGCCGCACTCGGCGCTGTGGGACCGGGTGCCGACCATCTGCTCGGCACCGACAACCTCGGCCGCGACGTGTTCTCGCGGCTGCTGGCCGGGGCGCGCACCGCGCTGATCGGCCCGATCTTCATCGCCGCCGGGACCACCGCGCTGGGCACCACGCTGGGCCTGCTCGCCGGGTTCCGGCGGGGCTGGCTGGATGCGATCATGATGCGGCTGACCGACCTGATGTTCGCGCTGCCGGGGCTGCTCATCCTCATCGTGGTGGTGGGGGTCGCGGGCGGGTCGTACGTCACGGCGGTGGTCGCGCTCATCGTGCTCGGCGCCCCCGTCGACATCAGGGTGATCCGCAGCCTCGCGCTCAGCCAGCGGGAACTGGCCTACGTCGACGCCGCGCGCACGATGGGCCTGTCCGACCGGCGGATCATGTTCCGCCACGTGCTGCCCAACCTGGCGCCGACGGTGACCTCCAACCTGCTGCTCAGCTTCGTCTTCGCGCTGATCGCCCTGTCGGGCCTGTCCTTCCTGGGGATCGGGCTGCCGGCCGGCACCCCGGACTGGGGGCTGATGATCCAGGAGAACCGGACGATCCTCGACCTCAACCCGTGGGCTGCGGTGGCGCCCACCCTGCTCATCACGGTCACGGCGGTGGCGGCCACGATCCTGGGCGACAAGATCTTCGAGCGCCTCAGCGCCGGGAAGGAGCTCACCGCATGAGCGACGAACTGCTCAGGGTCAGCGGGCTCACCGTCAGCCTCGCAGACCGCCGGATCGTCGACGACGTCGATCTGGCGGTCGGCTCCGGCGAGACCGTGGGCCTGGTCGGCGAGTCAGGCAGCGGGAAGTCGCTGACCGCGCGGGCGGTCGCCGGCCTCCTGCCGCCGACGCTGGCCGCAGGCGGTTCGGTACGGATCTCCGGGACCGAACTGATCGGCGCCTCGGAACGGGCGCTTCGCAAGGTCCGCGGCCGGCGGATCGGGCTGCTCATGCAGGACCCGTTCGCGATGCTCAACCCGCTGCTGACCGCCGGCGCCCATATCGCCGAGTCGTTGCCGCGCGGAGCCAGGCGCGACAGGCAGGAGGTCGTCCGCCGCCTCGCCGAGGTCGGCATCACCAACCCCGATGTGGCGCACCGTTACCCCTTTCAGCTTTCCGGCGGCATGCGGCAGCGGGTCGCCATCGCCGCCGCCCTCGCGGGAGATCCGGAGCTGCTCATCGCCGATGAGCCCACCACGGCGCTCGACGCGACCATCCAGCATGAGATCATGCAGCTCCTGGCCCGCATCCAGGAGTCCCGTGGCATGGCCGTCCTCCTGATCACCCACGACCTGCGGGTGGCCTTCCAGCTCTGCGACCGGGTGCAGGTCATGTACGCCGGTCGAGTCCTCGAATCAGGGGCGAGCAAAGCTCTGGCCACCGGTCCCGGACATCCCTACACCCTCGGCCTGATCAGCGCCCTGCCGGCCGTGGAACGCACCGCCGTCCGGTTGGAGGGCATTCCGGGCTCGGTCCCCAGGGCCGCCGACGTCGCCTGCCAGTGCGCCTTCGCCGACCGGTGCGGTCAACGGCAGGACGACTGCCTCACCGAACGGCCGCCGCTGCGACCGCTGGACTCCGGCCAGCTGACGGCCTGCAGGTACGACGTGGTCCCTGCCGGGTCGGTCCCCGCGCCCGCCCCCGCGACCGTGCCCTCCGCACGCGAGGCGTCCTCCGGCGGCCCGCTGCTGCTGGTCGAAGGCCTGCGCAAAAGGTACGGCCAGGCCGTCGCGCTGGACGGCGTGGATCTGCGGATCGAACCGGGAGAGCGTCTCGGGCTGGTCGGCGAGTCAGGCTCCGGCAAGACGACGCTGGCCCGCTGCCTGCTCGGCCTGGTCGACCCCAGCGGCGGCAGCATCCAGCTCGGCGGCATGGACACCACGCGGCTGCGACGCCTGCCCGCCGCGCGGCAGCGTGCGGTGCGGCCCCTGGTGCAGTGCGTCTTTCAGGACCCGTCCACCTCGCTCAACCCGGCCATGACGGTCGGCGCGGCCCTGGCAGAGGCAGCCGCCCTGGCCGAGGAGCAGGACCGGCGCCCGGTCGGCGAGATGCTGGAGCTGGTCGGCCTGCCGAGCGGTTACGCCAAGCTGCGGCCGCATCGGCTGTCGGGCGGGGAGAAGCAGCGGGTGGCCATCGCCCGAGCCCTCGCGGTCGGCCCGGCGCTGCTGATCTGCGACGAGCCGACCGCCTCGCTGGATGTGTCGGTGCAGGCCCACATCCTTGAGCTGCTGCGTACCGTCAACTCGGAACTGGGGACGGCGCTGCTGTTCGTCACACACGACCTGGCCGTTGTCCGGCAGGTCACTGACCGCATCATGGTGCTGCTGCACGGCAAGGTGGTCGAGACCGGTGTCACCGCGTCCGTTCTGGACTCGCCCGGCCATGATTACACCCGCCAGCTCGTCGCCTCGGTGCCGACCTTCACGAGGAGCGACGCATGAACGACCTGATCCTGACCGGCGGCCAGGTCCACGACGGATTCGGAAACCCGCCCATCACCGCCGACGTCGCCGTCTCGGCAGGCCGGGTGACCGCCGTCGGCACCGGGCTCGGGCCGGCCAGGCGGACGGTCGACGTGGACGGGCTGGTCGTGGCGCCCGGGTTCGTGGATCCGCACAGCCACTCCGACAGCGTGCCGTTCCTGCCGGACGCCCAGCCGTTCAAGCTGTTCCAGGGAGTGACCACGGAGATCGTCGGCAACTGCGGCTTCTCCATGGGGCCTGCCGACCCGGCCACGGCGGGGCTGGCCCCGGTCAGCCTCGGGGGGCAGACGTTCGCGACGTTCGCCGAGTATCTGGATGCCGCTGCGGCGGCGGGGCCGAGCAACCACCTCGCCGCGATGGTCGGGCACAACACGGTGCGGCTGATGGTCGCGGGCATGGATCGGGAGTTGCCACCTGGTGGGCTGGACACGATGCGCGCGCATGTGGAAGAGGCGTTCAGGGCGGGAGCCTGCGGGTTCTCCAGCGGACTGGAGTATGTGCCCGGCGCCTACGGCGACAGGGCGGAGCTGGTCGCCCTCGCGCTGGTCGCCCGCCGGTACGGCGGGGTCTACGCCACCCACAGCCGCAGTGAGAGCGAGGGCCTGGCCGACGCGCTCGACGAGGCGATCGAGGTGGCCAGGTCCGCCGGCATCAGGTTGCAGGTGTCGCATTGCAAGGCGTCCGGGCGTGCCGTACACGGGTCCGCAAAGATGATCCTGGACAAGCTCGCCCAGGCCAGGCGCCAAGGCGTGGACGTCCGCGGTGACCAGTACCCCTACCAGGCGTTCGGCACCGGCCTGGCCGCGATGCTGCCTCCCGAGGCCTGCGAGGGCGGGATCGACGCGATGCGCGCCAGGCTGGCCGACCCCGCCACCAGGGCCGCGCTGCTGGCCACGGCCGAGGGGCCGTCAGGGGCCGGCGTCGGGCTGTGGCGCGAGCTCCACCCCGAGGACCTGCAGATCCTGGAGCACACCGACCCGGCGGTGGCCGGCCGGACCCTGGCCCAGGTGCTGAACGGGCGCGAACCCTGGGACGCGCTGTGCGACCTGCTGATCGCCGACCCCCACGCGACCACCGTGTGCCATACCATGCACGAGGACGACGTGCTCGCGATCATGGCGGACCCGCTGGTGGCCATCGGATCGGACAGCGGCCTGCCGTTCGGGACGAACCACCCGCGCACCTTCGGCACCTTCCCCAGGTTCCTCGGCGACTACGTCCGCGACCAGGGCGTGGTGGGGCAGGCCGAGGCCATCCGCAAGGTCACCTCCGCCACCGCCACCCAGTTCGGCCTGACCGACCGGGGCTGGCTCGGGCCGGGCGCCGCGGCCGACCTGGTGGTCCTCGACGAGGCCGCGATCGGCCACGCCGGCACCTACGAGCAGCCGGACGTCCGTCCGACCGGGATGGTGCACGTCCTCCTCGAGGGCGAACCCGTGATCGTCGACGGCGAGTTCACCGGGGTGCGGCGTGGTCGGATGCTCCGGTCAGGGCGCCGATGAGCATCCCGGCAGGCATCACGCTGGGTGTGCTCCTGGACAGCCTGGGAACCGACCTGGTGCGCCCGCTGACGTTGCCGTGCGGCAGGAACGTGCCGATCGGTTCGCCCAGCATCCACGACCCGGATCAGGCAGGGGCGAGGCTGGTCGACGGGGTGTTGCTGGTCCCCGGCAGACCCACGGTCAAGCTGCTGGACTGGGCAGCCGAGCACCAGGTCGCGGCCGTGGTGCTGCGGGCGGGGACGGCCGATCCGGAGCCGCTGGTGGCGGCGGCCGCGCGCGCCGGCGTGGCCCTGCTGTGCTGTTCCGAAGAGGTCGGCTGGGGACAGTTGTACACCCTGATCAGCACCCTTCAGGCGATCACCGGCTCGGTGCCGGAGCCTGAGAGGCGGCACCCGGCCGACCTGTTCGCGCTGGCCAACGACATCGCCGTGCGTGCCGGTGGAGCGGTGGCCATCGAGGACCTGTCGATGCGGGTGCTCGCCTACTCCACCATCCCCGGGCAGGAGGTGGATGACATGCGGCGCGACGGGATTCTCGGCCGCCGGGTGCCTGACCATCCCACGCACGTGGAGGAGTACACCACCGTGCTCCGTTCAGAGACCGCGGTCTGGAGCTACGAGCCGCGTGAGTACCGGCCGAGGCTGGCCATCGCGGTGCGCGACCGCGGTGAGGCGCTCGGCAGCATCTGGGTGCTGCTGGGAGACCAGCCGCTCGCCCCGGACGCCGAGAAGGTGCTGACCGAGGGCGCCCGCCTGGCCGCGCCGCATCTGGCCCGCTTCAATCTGGCGACGAACAACGAGCGGCGGCTGCGGGCTGAACGGCTGAGCCGGCTGCTCAAGGGCGTGGGATCCACCAAGGAACTGGCCGACTCCCTCGGCCTGGTGGCCGACGCCCCCGCGACCGTGGTGGTGGTCGGCAGGGCGGGCGACTCACCCGCCGACCGGCCACGCGGGGCGTCGGCCGAGTCGGCCGCCGCGTACGTCGGCGACCTGCTGCGGGCAGGGCTGTCGGCCTACCGGTTACGGGCGGCAGCGGGTCCACAGGACGCGCACGCGGTGGCTGTGGTCGGCGCCGCAGGGGACACCCCGGTACTGGAGTCGATCATCGCGACCGTCCTGGCCCGTGCCGGCGAGCAGTTCGGTGGCGAGTGGCGTGCCGGGTTCAGCCGGCTCCTGCACGACCTGTCCGATGCGCCCGCCGGGCTGAACCAGGCGCGACAGGCCCTCGACGTGGTTTGCGGCCCCTTCGGGAAGGGGCTCATCGGCCGGCACGAGACGGTGGCCGCGCCCCTGTTCCTCCTCGACGTGTTCCGTGCCATGCGGTTCCTGCCGGCGCTGGAGGCGGAGCCGCTGTCGACGGTGCTCGACCACGATGCCAGATACGGCACCGACTACGTCAGAACGCTGCGCTGCTGGATAGCCGCCAACTACGACGTCCCGCGCGCCGCCGAAGCGCTGATGCTGCACTCCAACACCCTTCGCCACCGGCTGCGGCGGCTGGCGGAGGTAATCGACCTCGACGACTCCGACCTGCGGCTGGCGCTCGCCCTGCAGCTGCGGTTTCAGGAGATCAGCACAGAGTCGGCCGAGTGACTTGGGGGGCACGGCCAACGGGGAACGGGCTGGTCGGCGCGAGACTTCTCGGCATGATCGGGCGTTCGCCGGTGGAGATCCGGCTGCTGCGTACGGTACCCGAGCTGCAAGGAGCGGATGCGTTGTCGCGTACGGTCTGGGGAGCGAGCACGGCGATGCGCCGTTCTCTCCGGACATGATGCGCGCGCCGGCGCACACCGGCGGCTACGGGGCGGGGGCGTTCACCGGCGGACGCGCGTACGGCGGTTTCGGCACGACGATCCCCTGAAACCATCATCGCCCCGGGCCAGTAGGGATGTACGCCTTCATTCAGGGACATCGCACCAGGGGCCTGTACGGACTTCGGATCTTCAGTCGGACGCGCCGTCAGGGGCCGGCGGGCCGTCGAAAACGCCGCTGGAGAACCCCACGTGGAGAGCGGCGGCGATGACCGGATGGGATTCGGTCCCGGCGCGGATCACGACTTCGACCGTGCGGCCCTTGCCGGGCAGGGGGATCAGGGCGATGCCGGGCGGTGGGGTACGGCACAGCATCATCGGCAGGATCGTCACCCCCCGACCCACGGCCACCAGCGCCAGCGCGGAGCGCAGGTCACGGTAGCTGTGCTCGACGACCGGGGTGAATCCGGCGCTCTGGCAGGCGTGCATCATGACGTCGCGGCAGGCACTCGGCGCGGGCGTGGTGATCCACGAGTGGCGCCGGAGGTCGGCGAGCCCGTCGATCCCGCGCAGGTCCTCCGGCACGGCCAGGACGAGCGGGTCGTCGAACAGCTCGTGTGCGGTCAGACCGTCGGGTAGCGGCATACCGAGATGGGGATATCGGTATGTCAGGACCAGGTCGAGGTCCCGCTGTCTGAGCAGGGGCAGCGATTCCTCGGGCTCGGCCTCGATGATCCGGGGCCGCAGCCGCGGATGTCGGCGGACCAGCGCCGCGGCCAGCGGCGCGGCCAGCACCTCCAGGCCGCTCGGCAGGCAACCGATCATCAGCTCGCCGCCGACCTCGCCGTCGAGCGCGCGCACGGCGCTCTGCGCCCGTTCCAGGGCCGCCACCACCTGCTCGCACTGGGCGGCGAGCGCGGACCCGGCGGCGGTGAGCCGTACCGTACGTCCCTCCCTGCGCAGCAGAACGGCACCGGCCTCGGCTTCCAGGGCCCTGAGCTGCTGGGACACGGCGGACGGGGTGACACCATGGATCTCGGCGACGGCCGTGACGGTGCCGTAGTCGGCGAGGTCCCTGAGCAGCATGAGCCGTTTCACATCGAGCACAAGGACATCTTAAAAGATCCTGAAGCTTAGGTAGCTGGACTTCATCATTCATCTGGGGCCAAGCTTTTGCCATGAAGATTCTGCTGGTCGGAGCGTCCGGAACCCTTGGCCGGAGCGTCCGGGAAGTCCTGCGAGAGCGCAACCACGAAGTCGTCACGGCGTCCCGCAAGGACTCCGACGTCTCGGTCGACATCACCGATCCCGAATCGATCCGCGCGATGTATGAGCAGGTGGGCCAGGTGGACGCCGTCGCCTCGGCGGCGGGCAGTGTGCCGTGGCTGCCGTTCGGCGAACTCCGCCACCAGGACGTGCTGGACGGTGTCTTCGGCAAGGTGATCAGCCAGGTCGAGCTCGTCCGCCAGGGCGCCGCCTGCGTCACCGGATCGTTCACGCTGATCACCGGCGTCCTGGCCCGCGACACCCTGCGCACCGGCACCGTCGCGTCGCTCGCCAACGGCGCGATCGAGTCTTTCGTACGCGCCGCCGCGATCGAGCTGACACAGCGCGTCAACGCGGTGAGCCCTACCATCTTCACCGAATCCATCGACGCGTACGGCGATCTCTTCGCCGGCTTCGAGCCCGTCCCGGTGCGCCGGGCCGCGAACGCCTACGTGCGCTCCATCGAGGGCCACCAGACCGGGCAGGTCTACGAGATCGGCTGACTCGCCGGACGGCTCACGCGGGCCGGCGGGTTTCACGGCGGATCACCATTACGGAGCCATTACGGAGCTCTGTGTCCGTGCCGTCTCGCTGAGGCTCACGCCTCCCCGCACGGGCCCCCTGTGAGTGGTGGGGGCCCGGCCGGACGCCTGTCCGGCCGGGGCGGTGACAGCAGGGGGTGGCGCAGGCAGGAGACGGAGCCCCTGCCGGAGCTCCGGGTGAGCCGGTGGCGGGAGCGGCCGGCGGCCGGACACGATCGCCGCCGTTCGATTAGGACGGGTCGGGCGGGGCAAGGCTCTAGAGGTCATCTGTTGAAGGAGGAACTGTGGAGGCCACGATTGCGTTGCGCCTACCGCGCGACGCCGCGAGTGTTCCCGTCATCAGGCAGCTGCTGGACGCCTCGCTCCGCGCCCTGGGCGTGGAGCCGCCCATCCGCGAGGACATCCAGCTCATGCTCTCGGAGGCGTGCTCCAATGTGATCCAGCACGCCGCGCCAAGCGACGACTACATGGTCAGCACCGAGCTTCACCGCGACCGTTGCGTGATCAAGGTGGTGGACGCGGGGAACGGTTTCGACTTCGCCGGAACGCATTCGGCGCCCCCTCCCACCTCCGAGCACGGCCGCGGCCTGCTCATCATGAAGGCCCTGGCCGACGACATCCGTTTCGTCAACCGGCCGGAGCGGGGCTCGGTCGTCTGCTTGGAGAAGAAGTTGCGCTTCGTCAAGGACGCTCCGGGGCTATCGCTCCTGCTCAACGAGGAGCTTGAGTTCGGACAGAGCGTCCCGGAGATAGTCCGTGACGACCCATACGTCGGGGACCATCTCCCGACAGGCGATCACGCCCACGTCAAGTGAGCCGTCGTAGGAGAAGGCGGTGATGTTGAGGCCGCCGCTGACGTCGGTGATCACTGAGACGGGGTGGTAGGAGAGCAGCCGGACGCCGCTCACATAGAGCGGGAACTGCGGGCCCGGGACGTTGGAGATCACCACGTTGATCGGCCCCGCGGTCCCGGCGAACAGGTTGAAGGCGGCACGGGCGGCCAGGCCGGTCAGCGCCGAGGGCATCATGTCGCTGACCTCCTGGATCCAGCGGGCCGGGGCCAGCGACGAGCGGTCCTTGATCAGGGCCATCGCGTCCCGTACGGCCAGCAGCCGCTCCACCGGGTCGGCGATCTGCGTGGCGAGCGTAGTGATCATTATGGTGACCTGGTTGCCCTCGCCCTCGTCGCCGGAGACGCGCAGCGAGAACGGCACCCCCGCGACGAGCGGCTGGTCCGGCAGGGCGTCGTGCTTGAGCAGCCACTGCCGCAGCGCCCCCGCGCACACGGTCATCACCACGTCGTTGACCGTGACGCCGAAGGCGTTCTTGACCTGCTTGACGTCCTCCAGCGGCAGCGCGGTGAAGGCGAAGCGGCGGTGGGCGGTGATCCGGCCGCTGAACGGCGTGCGGGGGACGGTCAGCCGGGGCAGCGCGGGCACCGGGGCCCCGCCGGTCAGGCGCTGGGCCACGTCCCGGGTGACCCGGGAGACCAGCCCGGCCCCGGGAAGCTGGGAGAGCACCGGGATCTCGTCCAGATGAGGGACCGCGTTGACCAGGAACTTCACCGTGTTCGCCGGGTTGAGGACGGCACCGGCGACACCTCTGATGATCATCTCGCCCGTGTCGATCCGTTCTTCGGGCGCCCGCTCGGGCGCCATCGCGATCTCGGCGGGTTCGGCAGAGGTGTCCAGCAGGGCGGCGAGGACGTCGGCGCCGGTGACACCGTCGATCGCGGCGTGGTGGACCTTCATGTAGAGGGCCGTTCTGGCACCGCTCAGGCCGTGGATCAGATACATCTCCCAGAGCGGGTGACGCCGGTCCAGGCGGCGGGCGTGCAGCCGCGCCACCTGCTCGCCGAGCTGCTCGTCGCCGCCCGGCGCGGGCAGCGCGATCTCCCGCACGTGGTAGTCGAGGTCGATCCTGCCCTCCTCCGTCCAGTAGGGGCGGTCCAGGCCGAAGGGCACGGGGGCGAGCCGGCGCCGGAACGGCGCGGCCAGGTGCAGCCTCCTGGCCAGCAGGGTGAGCAGGTCCCCGCGGGACAGCCCGCCGGACAGGATGGCCAGCCCGGCGATGTTGGCGACGTTCGTCGAGGTCTCGAAGTTCAGGAACTGGGTGTCCACCGCGCTGAGCTGCCGCATCGTCCGCCTTCCAGGAGTCTTAGGCTCCATCCTGCTCCCGGGAGGTCGACAGGGCCAACGCGGCCAGGGCGAGAAGGACGACCACGGAGACGACGAGCATCGCCAGCCAGGCGAGCACCAGCACGACCACGATGGTGACGAGCTCGCTGATCAACTGCAGCACCGCAGAGCTGTGCCCGGATTCATCCGCTTCTACACCGCATTCCAGCGGGCGAGCTTCAGCGCGAGATGGAGTTCTAACCTGTGGGATCCATCCTTCAGGCTCCGCCCGGTCAGCTCCTCGATCCTCGCCAGGCGGTAGTAGAGGCTGGTGCGGTGGAGGTGGAGCAGGCGGGCCGTCTCCTGCGCGTCCCCTCCGTGGTCCAGATACGTCTCCAGCGTGACGGCGAGCGCCGGATGCTCGCGCAGCGGGCTGAGCGGGCCAGGCGGACCGGCCTCGGGTCCGGGCTCGGCGAGCAGCCGGTAGACGCCCAGCTCCGGCCAGCGGGCGACCGGACCGAGCGCCGGCTCGGCCGCCGCCGCCCTGGCCGCGGCGGCCGCCTCCCGGTGTGCCCGGCGGATCGATTCGAGCCCGGGGTGGAGCGCGCTCACCCCCGCGTGGCCGGCCGCCCTGGCGGCCAGCAGCTCCCCCAGCGCCCGCGCGTCCTCGCCGCCGCCGAGCAGCAGCACGGCGTGCCGGTCGAGGACCGTGAAGGCGGGGGGACGGCGCATCCGCGCGAGCTCGTCGCCGACCGCTTCGCCCAGACCCGCCTGATCGCCCCGTACGGCCAGCAGGCGCAGCGGCCCCTCGCCGAGCACCCCGGCCGCCCGCCCCGCGGTGATCTCCCCGCCGAGCAGCCGGCGCAGGGTGTGGGAGCTCCCGCCGTCGTCGAGCAGGGCGGCGATGGCCGCGGCGTCCCGGACGGTCCTGGCCTCCTGCTCCGAGGTCAGCGGCCCCTCCCCCTCGATGACCCACAGGGAGCCGACGCGCCTGTGGTGGTGGAGCAGCGGCACGCACAGCCGGGCGGCCATGCCCAGCGCCGGGTTGGCCGGGACCCTGACCGGCTCGCTGGTCGTGGCCACCCCGTGGGCCTCCTGCCAGGCCCCGACCTCGGCGGGGACGGATCTGGACAGGATGGCCTGGGCCCGCACCTGGTCGACCTCGCCGTGGTGGACGCTGTGCGCGACGACCCTGCCCTCGGGGTCGTCCACGGCCATGCCCCGCCCCACTGCCATGGCCAGGGAGTCGAGAAGATCCTGGACATCATCCGCGATCACCCGCGAATCCTACAGATGTAGGAACGATCTCCACCGGCCGGACGATGACTGCTTTCCGGCACGGGCCGTACCGTCGCATCAATCCCCTTCCGGAAGGAGCCGCCGTGGAAGCGCGCAGCCGAGTCGCCCCCTGGGCATCACCCCGGGCGCAGCGGCGCCTGGTGGAGCTGGAGTCGGAGCTGGACGGCCTGGGCCTTCACGACGTCAGCCGCCTGGTCGACGCGGTGCTGGCCGAGCATCGGGGCCGCCTCGACGAGGACGGGATCGTCCTGTACGCGGGCACTAACACGATGAGCGAGCGGGCCCGTGCCGCCCACGAGATCTCGCTGGGCAGCCGCCCGTCCATGGGCTGGCCCGGGGAGAAGTTCCAGACCGGCCTGGATGAGCTGGACGTGCTGGAGGTTCTCGCCCCGCTCCAGGTCGCGGCGCTGATGGGCGGCGAGTTCGCCGAGGTCAGGCTGCAGAGCGCGACGATGGCCAACCTCGCCTGCTACACCGCCTTCGCCCGGCCGGGCGACACGGTCGCGGTGCTGCCGGAGGCCGCCGGGGGTCATGCCAGCCACCACTCCCAGGGCGCGGCCGGGGTCCGGGGGCTGCGGGTGGTCGACCTGCCCTACGACGCCGGGCGCTTCGACATCGACTACGACGCGCTGCCGGCGTTCCTGCGGGAGCAGCGGCCGGCGCTGGTGGTGGTCGGCGCCAGCCTGATGCTCTTCCCGCACGACGTCGGACGGGTCCGGGCGGCCTGCGACGAGGTGGGCGCGGTCCTGGTCTACGACGCCTCGCACATGGCCGGCCTGATCGCGGGCCGGCGGTTCCAGCGGCCGCTTGACGAGGGCGCGCACGTGGTGACCATGTCGACCTACAAGTCCTTCGGCGGTCCGCCCGGCGCGGCCATCGTGACCCGCGAGGAGGAGCTCGCGCACCGGGTGTCCACGGCCGCCTACCCCGGCCTGACCGCGAACTACGACGCCTCCCGGCTGGCCCCGCTGGCCGTCGCCGCCGCCGAGCACGCCGTCGGCGGCCCCGCCTACGCCGACCGCTGCATCGCCAACGCCAAGGCGCTGGCCGCGGCGCTGGAGGGCGAGGGTTTCACCGTCGCGGCCTCCCACCTGGGCTGGACCGCCTCCCACCACGTGGCGGTGGACGCCGCCGCGTTCGGCGGCGGGGACGACGCGGCCCGGCTGCTGGCCGAGGGCGGCGTCTACCTCAGCGGCATCGGCCTGCCCGACCAGGTGCCCGGCGAGCCCATGCGGGGCCTGCGGATCGGCACCCAGGAGGTGACCCGCCGCGGCCTCGGCACGGAGACCATGCGCGAGATCGCGGCGCTGATGCGCCGCCTGCTGATCGACGGCCACGACCCGGTCAAGGTCCTCCAGGACACCGTCGCCCTGCGCCGCTCCACCGCCCCCTGATCTCGGACCGGCCCGCTTGACCCCCTGGGGCCCCGCCCCCTGGCGGGCCGGTCCGTAAAGCTCCGCCCTCCCCGGGCCGGTCGGCGGCTCAGCCGATCCAGACGGCCTTGAGGTTGCAGAACTCGCGGATGCCGTGCGCCGACAGCTCCCGGCCGTACCCGGAGTTCCCGACCCCGCCGAAGGGCAGCTCGGGGTAAGAGGTGACCATGCCGTTGACGAAGACCAGACCGGCCTCCAGCTCGGTGACGAAGCGCTCCTGCTCGACGGGGTCGGTGGTCCAGGCGTTGGCGCCGAGCCCGAAGGAGGTGGCGTTGGCCAGGGCGAGGGCCTCGTCGATGTCACCGGCCCGGTACAGCGAGGCCACCGGGCCGAACACCTCCTCGTCGAACAGCCTCATCTCCGGGGTGATGTCGGCGATCACGGTCGGCTGGTAGAACCAGCCGGGCAGATCCGGGCTCCACCCCCCGCACAGCACCCGCGCGCCGCGCCCGGCCGCGTCGGCCACGAGCTTCTCCACGTCGTCGCGTCCCTGCCGGGTGGCGAGCGGCCCCACATCGGTCGACTCGTCCATCGGGTCCCCCACCTGGAGCGCCTCCATCCGCGCCACGAACCGGGCGGTGAAGTCGTCGTACACCTCGGTGTGCACGATGAACCGCTTGGCGGCGATGCACGACTGGCCGTTGTTCTGCACCCGCGCGGTGACCGCGGTGGCGGCGGCGGCGTCGAGGTCGGCGGACGGCATCACGACGTAGGGGTCCGAGCCGCCCAGCTCCAGGACGGTCTTCTTGACCTCGCTCCCCGCGATCGAGGCCACCGACCGGCCGGCCGGCTCGGAGCCGGTCAGCGTGGCCGCCACCACTCTGCGGTCCCGCAGCACCGCCTCGACCTGCCCGGACCCGATCAGCAGGGTCTGGAAGCAGCCCGGGGGGAAGCCCGCCCTGGTGAACAGCCCGCCCAGGTAGAGCGCGGTCTGCGGCACGTTCGAGGCGTGTTTGAGCAGCCCCACGTTGCCGGCCATCAGCGCCGGCGCGGCGAACCGGACCGCCTGCCACAGGGGGAAGTTCCACGGCATCACCGCGAGCACCGGCCCCAGCGGCTGGTAGCGCGCGTACGCCCGCCGCGCGGACACGGCGGGCGCGTCCACCGGCTCGTCGGCCAGGAACTCCTCGGCGTGCTCGGCGTAGTAGCGCATCCCCTTCACGCACTTGGCCACCTCGCTCCGGGCCGCGGTCAGCGTCTTGCCCATCTCGGTGGTCATCAGCCGGGCCACTTCCTCCTGCTCCGACTCCAGCAGGCCGGCGGCGCTCTGCATCCACGCCGCCCGCTGTTTGAAGTCGGTGGCCCGGTAGGTCCGGAACTCCGCGGCGGCGAGTGCGAGCCGCTCGTCCACCTCGTGCTCGCTCAGCGGTTCGAAGGTCTTCAGCGTCTCCCCTGTGGCGGGGTTGACCGTTGCGATCGCCATCGATACCTCCTCGGCAACCCTTTACCGGCCACGTGCCCCCTTCCGGGTGGTTTACACGGCCGCCCGGGAGGGTGGGGGCCGGCCGGAGCGCAGGGGATGTTGGGGACGCCGGTAATGGGTACGGGACACCTGACGACCCTGTTTCGGGAGGTCAAGGTAATGATTGCTGAACGTGGCAGCGCCAAGCACGGCCCGCGCATCGACGAGGAGCAGAAGCACGAGACCGAGGGTGTCGTCCGCGGCACCGGCCCCACCCACGCCGAGGAGTGGGCCGACCCCGGAGGGATGGTCGACCCCGAGGAGGAGGCGGCCCCCAGGAGGTATCCACCGGGACACGACCCCGGCACCCCCGAGGGGATCACCCCGACGGCCGTCGAGCGCCGCAGCGCCCTCGCGAAGTGGCTGAGCGACGCCCACTGGCCGTCGGACCGTGACGAGCTCCTGGCCCACGCCGAGACGAAGCTGGCACCCGACGCCATCGTCGAGAGCCTGCGCGACCTGCCCGACGGCGAGTTCCACAACATCGGCGAGGTGGCCAGGGCCCTCGGGCTCGGCGCGGAACGCCGCCGCTGGTAAGGCGCCCCACTCCGGCCGGACCCGGCTCCGCCGCGCCCGGCACGGGCCGGGCTGTGCCCGGCGGCCGGCGCCGTGAGGCCCCGCGGCCCCCGGAGGGCGGGGGACCGGCGGGTCAGGGCCGCCTCGGGCGAGGGGTCAGCGGGCCGCGCCGTGCACGGCCGCGCCACCGCGTCCGCCGAGGGCGCGGCGGAAACGGGTCAGGAGCAGGAGCGCGGTGACGGCCAGCCCGGCCAGCAGGCCCACCCAGGCGCCGACCGGTCCGAGTCCGGCGGCGCGGCCGAGCAGCCAGGCGGCCGGCAGACCGACGGCCCAGTAGCCGATCAGGGTCATCCGGAAGCCCGACGTGGTGTCGTCGAGGCCGCGCAGCAGGCCGACGCCGATGTTCTGGGCGCTGTCGAAATACTGCAGCACGGCGGCCACCACGAGGAGGTCGGCGGCCACGGCGAGCGCCGCGGGGTCGCCGTCCAGGAAGGGGCGCAGGACGGCGCCGGGCAGGAACAGGTAGACGGCGGCGGCCACGGTCACGGTCAGGGCCCCGTGGACGAGCGCGGTCCGGCCGACCCGCGCGGCGGAGCCGTACTCGCCGACCGCGACCTGTCCGCTGACGCTGATCGAGGCGGCGTGCGACAGCCCGACGCTCACCTGGAAGACGATGTAGACGAGCTGGTTCACGGCCGTGTGGGCGGCGAGCGCGGCGGCGCCGAAACTGCCCATGAGCAGCGCGACCACCGAGAAGAAGCCGGCCTCGGAGCCGTAGGTCGCCGCGATCGGCACGCCGAGCCGGGTCAGCCCGCGCAGGCGTTCGGGGCGGACCCGCCAGGCGTCCAGGGCCAGCATCGGGGCGAGCACCGGATCCCGCCGGGTGATCGCGTAGAGCGCCAGGAAGGACAGCAGATAGACCAGCGCGGTCGCCAGCCCCACTCCGGCGAGGCCGGTCAGCTGGATGAGCGTCCAGTTGAGGCCGGCGTTCACGGCGATGGACGCCACCGTGATCCACACCAGTGCCTTGGGCCGTCGCATGCCGACGGTGAACTGGCGGATCACCTGGAACCACAGGCACGGCACCAGGCCTGGCGCGAGGGCCAGCAGCATCGGCCGGGCGAGCTCGATCACCCGGGGGTCCTGGCCGAGCCAGGCGAGCAGGTGCCCCAGACCCACCATGAGCAGCGCGCCCGCCACCCCGGCGAGCGTGGCCAGCGCCATGCCCGCCCGTAGGAGGTCACGCAGCTCCGACCGCCGGCCGCCGCGCGCGGCCGCCGCGGCCACCTGGTTGCCCAGACCCGTCACCAGCCCCACGCCCATGGTCCTGAGCTGGTTGAACAGCACGATCGCCAGGCCGCCGGCGGCGAGCGCCTCGGTGCCGAGCAGGCCCATCATCACCGTGTCGGTGGTCGTCAGCGCAACTTGGGCGAGCTGGGTGAGGGCCAGGGGCAGCGCAAGCGCGGCAAGCTTCCGGCTCTCGTGAAACACCTTTACTCCCCATTTGCCATGACTTTAGCTTTAGGATAGGCATACCTTACCTTGAATTGCGGACACGGAAGTGGGATGGTCGTGAGTTTGACGAGGCGGCAGCTGTTCGGGACCGGCGCGGGAGTGGGAGCCGGCCTGTTCCTGGCCGCGTGCGGGTCCGCCCCGTCGGGCGCCCCCGCCCCCGCCTCCTCCACCCCCGTGCCCTCGGGCTCCGGCTCCGCGGCGGCGGGACCCGTGCGCGGCGGGGTCCTGCGGGTGGGCGCGCTCGGCAAGGCGTCCTCGATCACCCGCGACCCGCACGGCGTCCAGGCCAACGAGAGCGACTACCTCATCCTCGCCCTGGTCCACGACGCGCTGACCGTCCCCGGCACCTCTCCCAACGTGGCCCCGCGCCTGGCCAGCGCCTGGGAGCCCAGCGACGACCTGAAGCGGTGGCGCTTCACGATCGCCGAGGGCGCGACCTTCCACGACGGCTCGCCGGTCACCGCCGAGGACGTCGTCTGGTCGCTGCGCAGGCTGCGCGGGACCCCCTCCGGCACGGCCCGCCTGCCCGGCGTCGAGGCCGGCGGGATCAGGGCCGACGGCCGCAACGCCGTGACGCTCACCAGCGCCTACCCCAACAGCGAGCTGCCGCTGCTGCTCCGGCTGACCACCTTCGTCCTGAAGAAGGACACCAAGGACGTGGCCAAGGCGCCGGGCACCGGCCCGTTCCGCCTGGAGTCCTTCCGGAACGGCAGCGCCCGCCTGGTCCGCAACGACTCCTGGCACGGCGGCGAGGTCCCGCTGGACGCCATCGAGGTCCAGATGTTCGAGTCGCCGCAGGCCATGGCCAACGCCATGCTGACCGGCCAGATCGACCTGGCCTCCAACGTGGGCGCGGTCGCCGCCCGCACCGCCGAGGGACGCGACGACGTCCGCATCGTGCGCCGCCCTGACGACATGGCCATGCCGATCGTGATGCGCACCGCCGACGGCCCCTTCGCCGACGAGCGCGTACGGCTGGCGCTGCGCCTGGCCGTCGACCGAGAGGCCATGGTCAGGCAGGTGCTGTCCGGCTACGGCGCGGTCGCCAACGACGTCCTCGGCACCGGCGACCCGGCCTACGCCAAGGACATCCCGCAGCGCGCCCGCGACCTCGCACAGGCCCAGCGGCTCCTCGGCCAGGCGGGCCTGGACCTGTCCCAGA
Organism: Streptosporangium sp. NPDC048886; assembly: GCF_055586905.1. Lineage (NCBI taxonomy): Bacteria > Bacillati > Actinomycetota > Actinomycetes > Streptosporangiales > Streptosporangiaceae > Streptosporangium > Streptosporangium sp. NPDC048886. Next base: position 19,875 of record NZ_JBVJHH010000051.1, on the reverse strand, counting down.
CCTACGAGCTGTTCACCACCGAGGACGTCCCCGGCCTGGCCGAGTCGGCGACCCTGTTCGCCACCCAGGTCCGCGAGGCCGGGCTGAACGTCAGGGTCGTCAAGCAGGACCCGGGCGTCTTCTGGGAGAGGACCTGGCTCAAGGCCCCCCTCTACACCACCTACTGGGGCACCAACGACTCGGTGGTCTTCTTCGCCGGCAAGACCCTCAGCTCCGACGCCGCCCAGAACGAGGCCGGCTGGAAGGACCCGGCCTTCGACGCGGCCTACCGCAAGGCCGTCGGCACCGTCGACACCGCCGAGCGCGCGCCGTTCCTCCAGGAGATGCAGAGGATCGAGCACGAACGCTCCGGCTACCTGCTGTGGGGCATGGCCGACGGACTGGACCTGGCCTCCCCCAAGGTCCACGACCTGCCCACCCTCCCCGGCTACGGCCGCGTCCAGCTCGAGCGCGCGTGGCTGGCCACCTGAGGCGCCTCGCCGCGTTCCTGGCCGGGCGGGTGGCGCTGCTGGCGGTGCTGCTCGCCCTGGTCTTCGCGACGGTGGAGTTCCTGCCGGGCGACGCGGCCAGGTCCACGGTCGACCGGGGCGCCTCGGCGGCTGACGTCGCGGCGCGGCGGGCCGAGCTCGGGCTCGACCGGCCGCTCTGGAGCCGTTTCACGGACTGGATGACCGCGCTGCCCACCGGCGACCTGGGCGTGACAGCACGCGGGGAACAGGTCTCCGAGGTCATCGGCCGCCACTTCCCCAACACGATGCTGCTCGGCGGCCTCGCCCTGGTCCTGACCATGGCCGTGGCGCTCGTCCTGGGCGGCGGCGCCGCGCTGCGGCCCCTGTCGTGGCTCGACCGGGCGGTCTCCGGGACCTCGACGATCGTCATGGCGCTGCCGGAGTTCGTGGTCGCGAGCGTCCTGGTGCTGGTCCTCGCCCTCTGGACCGGCCTGCTCCCGGCGGTCACGCTGACCGGCACGACGGGCCGCCCGGCCACCTGGAGCATGCTCGTCCTGCCCGTCCTGGCGCTGGCCGTGCCGCAGATCGGGTGGAACACCCGCATCGTCCGCGCCGCGCTGGCCGACGAGGCGGCCGCCCCGCACGTCGAGGCCGCGACCCTGGACGGGCTCCCGCCGGCACGGGTGCTCCTGTGGCACGTGCTCCCCGGCGCCCTGCCCGCCATCGCCGCGGGCGCCGCCACCTCGGCCGGCATGCTGCTGGGCGGCGCGGTGGTGGTGGAGACGATCTTCAACTACCCGGGACTGGGCACGGTCCTCGCCGGAGCCGTGCGGGACCGCGACACCCCTCTGGTCGCGGGGGTCGTGGCGGTCACCGGAACGGTGATCCTCGCCGTGCTGGTCGCCTCGGACCTGATCCGGGACCGGACCTCGGTGCGGCGGCCATGAGTCCCGGAGGGCCCGCCCCGGCGGCGGAGGACCCGGCACCGGGCGGATCCGGCCGGAGCGGACCGGCCACGGGCGGAACCCCGGTGGACAGAACCGCGGCGGACGGGACCCCGGCGGGCCGGACGGGGCCCGTGCGGCGCCGCGTCCGGGCGGCGGTGTCGGCCGTCCCCTCGATCGTGGTCATCGGGCTGGCACTCGCCGGGCCGCTGCTCGCGCCTCACCCCATCGACACCCCGGTCGCCATCCCCTACGCCTCTCCCGCCCCCGGCGTCCCCCTGGGCGGTGACCAGCTCGGCCGGGACGTGCTGAGCCGCCTGCTGGCCGGGGGCGGCGAGCTGCTGGTCACCTCCGCCCTCGTCGCCTGTCTCGTCACGCTGCTCGCCGCGGCGCTCGGCACCGTCGCGGCGCTGCGCCCGGCCGTCGGGCGGGCCGTCGAGTGGGCCTGCGACGTGATGATCCTGCTGCCGGCCGTGCTCGCCGTGCTGCTGGTGGTCCTCTCCTGGGACGGCGGCGGCCGGCTCGCGCTGGTCACCGCGGCCACCGCGGTCGGCCTGCCGTACGCCGTCCGGGTCGTGGCGGGGGCCGCCGCCCCGATCGCCGGGTCTGGCTATGTGGAGGCGGCGACGGCGGGGGGCGAACGGCTGCCCCGGCTGGTCTGGCGCGAGGTGCTGCCCAACCTGCGCTCGACCCTGCTGACCCTGCTGGGCCTGCGCTTCGTGGCGGCGGTCTACGTGGTGTCCACGGCGGCGTTCCTGGAGGTCGGCCCGGAGCCGCCGGCCGCCGACTGGGCTCTGATGATCCGGGAGAACGGCCCGGGCGTCATGCTCAACCCGTGGGCGGTGATCGCGCCCAGCCTGGCCATCGGCCTGCTGGCCGGCGCGGTGCAGGTGACGGCCTCGGCGCTCGCGCCGCGGCCCGGACGACAGGTGGTGGATCGGCGATGAGCATCCCGGACCCGGGCGCCCCGGCGACGAAGGTCGTGGAACCCGGCGGCCCGCTCCCGGACCCGCCGGGGCCGGCCGGGGCGGTCCCGGGCAGCCCCGGGTCCCGGGGCCCGGCCTCCCCGGACGGCCGGGCCGGCGCGACCGTCGCCGAGCTCGACGCCCTGGTGCTGGCCGACCACGAGGGCACGGCCGTGGTGACGGGGCCCGCCGTCACCGCCGTCCGGGGACGGGTCGTGGCGCTCGTCGGGCCGTCCGGGGCGGGCAAGAGCACGTTGCTGCGCGCCTTCCTCGGCGCCCTGCCCGGCGGCCTGGTCCTGCGCTCCGGGCGGGCGCGGGTGCTCGGCCACGACATGTTCGGGCTGGATCCGGTGCGGCTGCGCGCGGTCCGCCGTGACCACATCGGCTACGTGGACCAGGATCCGGCCGCACGCCTCAATCCCCGGATGCGGGTGCGGCGGCTGCTCGGCGAGCTCTCTCCCGCGCGTCCGTCGCCGGACGCCCTGCGGCGGCTCCTCACCGAGGTCCGGCTGCCCGGCACCGGCGAGATGCTCGCCCGCCGCCCGCACCAGCTGTCCGGCGGGCAGCAGCGGCGCCTGGCCATCGCCCGCGCCCTGTCCCGCCGCCCCGGCCTGCTGCTGCTGGACGAGCCGACGGCCGGGCTGGACGCGGCGCTGTGCGCGGAGGTCGGCGAGCTGATCCGGGAGCTGGCCGACCGGCGCGGCATGGCCGTGGTGCTGGCCTCCCACGATCCGGATCTGGTGGCCAGGATCGCCGACGAGGTGGTGGAGTTCGGCGCGCCCCGGCGGCCCCGCGCCATGCCCTCCCCGCGCCGCGGGACGTCCCCGGAGGGGCCGCCGCTGCTCACCGTGCGGGGTCTGTCGGCGTGGGCGGGGTCACGGACGATCCTGTCCGGGGTGGACCTCGACCTGCGCCCGGGCGCCGCACTGGCGGTGAGCGGGATCTCCGGCTCGGGCAAGACCACCCTGGCCCGGGTCCTCAGCGGGCTGCACTCCCAGGCGGAGGGCGCCGTCGAGCTCGACGGCCGCCCGCTCCCGCTGCGGGCCGCCCGGCGTGACCGCGAGCAGTGCCGCCGGATCCAGCTCGTCCCGCAGGACCAGCTGGGCACCCTCAACCCGGTCCGCACGGTCGGCGAGGCGATCGCCCGCCCCCTGCGGCTCCACCGGCGCCCCGAGAGCGGCGCCGCGCGGGTCGGCCGGCTGCTGGAGGACGTCGGCCTGCCGGCCGGGGCCGCCCGGCGCCTGCCGCACGAGCTCTCCGGCGGCCAGCGCCAGCGGGTGGCCATCGCCCGCGCGCTCGCCGCCGACCCGGACGTGCTGATCTGCGACGAGGTGACGTCCGCGCTCGACCCGGCGACCGCGGAGTCGATCATGGAGTTGCTGGACGGGCTGCGCCGCGGACGCGGTCTCGCCCTTGTCGTCATCAGCCATGACGTGACCCTGGCCGCACGGCACTGCGAGCTCTCGTGCGTGGTCGCCGGGGGGCGGGTGAGCAGGCCCTGCTGAGGCGGCCGGGCGGGCCCGGACGGCGCGGGTCCACGAGGATCTCGCGGACCCGGGCCGGCGGTCAGTCGCGGACGCGGGAGGAGCGGAACATCTTGGCCACGAACATGGCCACCACCGCGACCACGCCGATGATCAGAGCCCACTTGAGCAGCGTGAAGACGATGCCCAGGAGCCAGCCGAACAGGATGAAGGCGAGCACCACGGCCGCCACGATCAACAGAATTCGTCCCATGTGTCCAACGCTATTCGCCGGCGCCGCCCGGCGGCAGGGCCGGGCGGCGAAGTCAGGGACAAGCCAGGGTCATCCCTCAGGGACGCCCCGGTGAGGTGGCGGGCACCGCTCAGCCGAGGGCCGAGCGGCCGCCGACGAGGGGGAGCTCGACCGAGCTGGCGCCGGGCTGGACCGAGACGGTGGTCCCGGCGGGCAGGCGGAGGGTGAAGTCGCGGTCGGTGGAGATGAGCACGACCCCGATCCGGTGACCGGCCTTGATGACGTAGTCGCTGGGCTGGAGGTCGACGTCGAAGTCGTAGAAGCGGCCCTCACGGAGCAGGTCGGTCCGGGAGGCGGAGTGGCGGTTGCGGACGTCGAGCCAGCCCCTGGTGATGATCTTGTAGGGGGCGGTCACCGTGACGTGCTGGGCCAGGCGGGTACAGCCGGTGTCGCCCGGCACGCCCTGGCCGTAGCAGACCTGGTCGGGGCCGTAGCTGACGCCGCCGTAGGCGCGGGTGTCGGTGCCGTAGTCGACCAGCAGGGCCGTCAGGTACGGCGAGCGCCCGCCTTCGAAGGCCGCCTTGACCGAGACGCTCGGGGTGCCGGAGAGCCTGGCGTCCTTGGCCAGCGGGGACGACAGGTAGGCCAGCCGGTTCGGGTCGGTGGCCACGACGTTCTCGGCGAGCTGCTCGGCGGTGCGGGTGTTCTGGTCGGTGAAGGACTCCACCGCGCGGCCGCCGGAGCGCTCCCGGCTCAGCGTGCCGTTGCGCCCGTCCGCCCCGGCGGCCAGGCGCAGCCGTACGTCGGCGGTGCCGGGCAGCGGCCACGAGGCGTGCTGGGCCCACTGGCCCGGACCCGACTCCACATCCGCCTGCGGCTCGTCCATGATGCCGTTGCGCAGGCCGTACAGGTGGAAGTCGAACCAGTGGTGGAGCTGGCGCAGCCACTCGGCGTTGCGCTGGGCGAAGGAGAAGGGGTTGAAGTGGGCGCCCTGGTGGAGCCAGATCTTGCGCGGCACGCCGCGCTCGGCGAGCGCGTCCCACCACTGGACGGCCTGCTTGGTCTTGACGTTCCAGTCGTTGAGGCCGTGGACCAGGAAGACGCTGGCGCGGACCTTGTTCACATCGTTGAGGTAGTTGCGCCCGTCCCAGAACGCGGAGTAGTCGCCGGTGACGCGGTCCTGGTCACGCTCGATCTGGTCCACCAGCGCGCCGCAGGCCTGCTCGGCGTTCTCGCGGGTGAGGACGTAGCGGGCGAGCACGTCGGCGTCCTCGCCCTGGTAGCCGCCGGGGGCGAGCACCGCGCCGTTGGCCCGGTAGTAGTCGTACCAGGAGGAGATGGCCGCGATCGGCACGATCGTCTTGAGCCCCCTGACCCCGGTGGCGGCGACGGCGTTGGGGAGCGTCCCGTTGTAGGAGACGCCGGTCATGCCGACGTTCCCGGTCGACCAGTCGGCCCGGACCTCGTTGCCGGAGGCGTCGAAGCCGCGGGCCCGGCCGTTGAGCCAGTCGATGGCGGCCTTGGGCCCGGCGGTCTCGTTGTCCAGGCCGGTCGTCGGGCAGCCGGTCGCCCGGCCGGAGCCGAGGTTCTCCACCAGCGCGATCGCGTAGCCGCGCGGGACGAAGTAGTTGTCGTAGTAGCCGCGGAAGGGCGGCGCGACCGCGCGGGAGGTGGGCCCGCTCTCGTCGAGGCCGAACATCTCATCACGCAGGTCGTCGAACTTGTTGCGCCGGTACTCCATGCCCGCCGGGTCGGAGCCGTCGAGGTCCACGACGTGGTTGGGCACGTCGTTGCCGCCCGCGTAGTAGGGGCTGGCCTCCATGATGACGGGGACCTTCAGCCCGGACGCGGTCTCCTTGGGCCGCATGATGTCGACGGCCACCCGGTCCGGGCGGCCGTCGCGGTCGCTGTCGACCCCGGCGACCTCGACGAACACGGTCTCGGTCAGGGCGTCGGCGCGCGAGTAGACGGGCTGGGTCTCGTTGTTCTCGATCAGCGCGGGCGCGGGTTGCGCGGCCGCGGCGGGCAGGGCGCCGGAGGGTACGGCCACTGCCACGGCGATGAGGACTGTCTTCCATCTGTTCATCGAGGGGGACTCCGAGAGGGTCGATGAAAATCTGACTGCTCCGGTCAATCTCCTGCGTGGCAATCTTCACATGCAAGATCCAGGATGTAACGAATCAAGCGGTCACCCGGCGTTTCGGACGAGCTCCAGCGCGTAGTGGGAGAACCACTCACCCGGCCGGGGCTCGCCACGGTGGCAGTCGCCGTCGGACTCCCCCGGCCGCTTGATCCACAGGAAGGCGTCCACCCGCTCGTGCCCGGTCCGGGTGGTCGGCTCCGCGCCCAGCGCCCGCCCCTTGGGGTTGCACCAGGTGTCGTCGCCCTGGGCCCCGTGGAGCGGGCCGTTGCCGTTGCGCGAGGTGTCGATCACGTAGTGGGCCCCGCCGAGCACGTCCGACAGGCGCTGGGCGGCGGCGACGCTCTCCTCGGTGGTGAAGAAGTTGCTGACGTTGAAGGCGAAGCCGTCGGCCTCGGTCGCCCCGGCCTGCCGCATCGGCTCGGCCCAGGCCCCGGCGTCGGCGATCCAGCCGGCGTTCCCGGCGTCCAGGTAGACCTTGGTGTTGGGCTGCTTCTTCAGCGCCCGCACCGCGTCGCGGAGCAGGCCGAGGCGTTCGGCCGCCCTGCCGCCCTGGGTGCAGCTGTCGAGGATGTGGGCCATCGCGTCGGGTTCGACGACGACCCAGGCGGGCCGGTCGCCGATGCCCTCGGCGAAGCGGCCGATCCAGGAGCGGTATTCGTCGGCGCTCGCGGCGCCGCCCGCCGAGAACCGGCCGCAGTCGCGGTCGGGGATGTGGTAGGCCACCAGGACCGGCACCTGGCCGGCCTCCTGCGCCTTGGCGGTGATGTCGGCGACCCTGGCGTACGGCTCCTGGTCGCCGATCCAGATCGCGTTCGGCCTGTCGGCGATCCTGCGGATCAGCGCCGCGTCCTCGGTCTTCCCCTCCGCCTCCAGCCTGCGGACCTCGTTGACCGCGGTGCCCTCGGGGTCGACGTAGAAGCCGGTCGCGCCGGGAGCGGCCGGGGCCTCCCCGCAGGCCGCCGTCACGAGGGCGAGGGCGAGTGCGGCGGCGGCGCGGCCGTAGCTGTTCATCGAGCTCCTTCGATGTGGACCCAGCGGGCCGGGGACGGGGTCCCCTTCTCGGTGACCCCGAACATCATGTACCAGCCGGGCGGCACCAGCGCGGGGTTGGTCGGGACCGTCACGACGATGCCGGTGGGCACCCGGGTGAAGTCGACCTTGATCGAGCGCTGCTCCACGTCCGTGACGTGGGTGACGGCGCTCGGCCGCATCAGCCGGACCTCCTTGATGCGCTCGGCGTCGGGGGTCTTGAACCCCGCGCGGGAGCCCAGGGTCAGCATCCGCCGCCCGTCGGTGATCATCGGCCGCTTCTCGCCGTTGTGCAGGTAGGTCGGGGTGTAGATCTCGATCCGCTGGTCGAAGGTGCCGGGCACCGTGCCCGCCTCGTCGGCGAAGAGCGGGTCGGAGCCCATGCTGAGCACCCGGCCGTCGGGCAGCAGCAGCCCCTCGGCGTGGTAGTTGCGGCCCACCGCGGGCGCCGCGGCCTCGTGGAAGCTGTTGCTCTGCGGGCGGTAGACCTCGGCCCGCAGGACGTCGCTGTCGCCCCGGCCGCGGTAGTCGCTGGAACCGTTGAAGGAGAACACGGTGTCGTCGGGGAGCAGCACCGCCGACGGGTAGCGCACCGGGTCGGACAGGTTCGGACCCCGGACGTAGCGGGGCGCGGGCTGCTTGAGGTCGATGATGGCGGTCCGGGCGGTGGCGTTCGGCAGGCCCGGCTGGCGCTCCCCGACCGGGCCGCCGCCCATCACCATGATCCGCTGGTCCTGGGCGGGGGGCAGCAGCACCGAGGCGCCGGTCTCGTTGAGCTCGGGCTCGGGCAGCCCGGGGACCGGGGTGAAGGCCTCCATCTCGTCCGGCGCCACGCCGCCGACGCCGCCGGGGGACTTCACCAGGCGGTCGGTGTCGTGGCGGTAGTCCCAGATGCCCGGGGGGCGGAGCGCGAGCTGGCCCGGACCGTATCCGGCGCTCATGCCGGAGAAGAAGAGGGTGTCGTCGTCCAGCAGGAACAGCGCCGGGTAGCTGGGGAAGAAACGCTTGGGCCCGGGGATCCAGGTCCGGGTGGCGGGGTCGTAGAACTCGTTGTCCCTGGTGATCTGCCCCACGGTGTCCAGGCCGGAGACCGTCATCACCTTGCCGTCGGGCAGCGCGGTCATCGTCGGGTACCAGCGGCCCTCGGCCATGTCCTGGACCTTGATGTAGCGCTCGGCGATCGGATCGAACTCGTAGGCGTCCTTGATGCCTTGGAAGTCCTGCTTCTCCAGCGTCATGTTCGCGCCCATGGCGTACAGGTTGCGCTTGTCCCGGCCGGTCAGCCCCTGGATCTCGTATTTGACGTAGCCGCCCGGCGAGGTGAAGACGCCGGGCGCGCCCTCGACCACGGACTCGGCGAAGACCTTGGTCTCGCTGGGCTTGATCCGGACCTTGCCCGGTACGCCGCTCTCGACCTTCTCGGCGGGCGGCACCGTGATGTGCGCGGTGGTCCGGTAGAGCCGCCCGTTGGGGGCCGCGATCAGGGTGCCGGGGTGCAGCTGCCGCCGGATGTGCGGGCTCTCGTTCTTCACCACCAGGGCCCCTCCGGCCCGCTTCACCTTGCTCTTGAGCACCTCGAAGCGGAGCGTGCCGCCGGCGATGAGGAGGTTGCCGTTGGGCAGCAGCACGTGGCCGGCGCAGAAGAAGTCGACCGGGGTGTCGATCATCTTGAACTCGCCGGCCTGTCCCGGCTTGGTGGGGTCCCAGAGCACGGTCTTGAAGGTGCCCTTGGCGAAGTTGGCGGCGTTGTTGCCGGATCCGGCGACGATGAGCACCTTGCCGGTGCGCAGCAGGGCCGCGTGGATGGCGTTGACCTTGAACTCGTTGGGGACGTTCAGGAAGCTCCAGTGGCCGTAGCGCGCCTTGTAGTCGTCCCGGTTGATCTGGTAGTCGTGCCACTTGCGGGAGGCGAACCCGGCGACGGCCGGCAGGTTGACCCCGACGATCACGGCGATCACGGCGGCGGCGATCAGGTTCTTGCGTAGACGGCTCAACGGTTACCTCGGCTGGTCCACGCCCAGGTCGCCAGGGGCCCCAGGCAGATCACGAGGGCGAGAATCACCCACAGGGTCATGACCAGGTGCACATGCCCGGTCCAGAAAAGGGTGAGCAGCAGCCCACCACCGAAGATCACGGCCCACCACAGGTGGATGCGGAAGGTGGCGAGCTGGTCGGGGCTGGCCGAGTCTCCCTTGGGGGTGACCACGAACTTGCTCGGCCGTCGCAGCGCGGCCCCGATCAGCGAGGCCACGTAGATGGGCGCCGACAGCGCCGACATGACCATCCCGGCCACCCCGGAGGAGCCCTCCGGCTCGTGCGGGCTGACGTTGTGCCGCCGGTTCCAGGTGTAGAGCATGACCTGCAGCAGCGCCGCGTCGCCGTAGAGCATCAGCCACACGTCCATGGGCACGGTCACGCCGGAGCCGCCCACCGCCATGAAGAGGGTCGCGCTCAGCCCGGCCAGCAGCCAGTTGAACGCGGACATCGGATAGAACGTCACCATCAGGCTGTAGTTGAACAGCCGTCCGGGCGACAGCCGGAACGCCGCCTTCCAGAACTGGGTGAGCAGCGTCTCGTAGGTGCCCCTGCTCCAGCGGAGCTGCTGGCTGAAGAAGTCGGTCCACGACGACGGTCCCTCGCCCACGGCGAGCACGTCCGGTGTGTAGACCGACATCCAGCGCTCCCCCGTCCGCGGGTCGCGGGAGCGGTGGAACTCGATGCCGGTGGCCATGTCCTCGGTGATCGAGTCGTACAGGCCGCCGATCTGCTTGAGCGCCCGGATCCGCACGGCGTTGTTGGTGCCGACGAACATCGGCGCCCCGTACAGGTTGCCGGCGCGCTGGATCAGGGAGTGGAAGAGGAACTGCTGGCTCTCGGCGGCCTTGGTGACCCCGGCGGTGTAGTTGCCGTAGACCTGGGGGCCGACCACGAAGGCCACCCGCGGGTCGCGGAAGTATCCGAGCATGCGCTCACAGAACTCCGGCAGCGGCACGTGGTCGGTGTCGACGGAGACGAAGAAGTCGTAGTCGTCGCCGTGGGCCGACAGCCAGCTGTTGTAGTTGCCGTGCTTGGTCTTGGCCCGGAAGGCGCCCTTGGGCTGGTTCCACTCGGGCACGCCCTTGCGGCTGAAGTGGCGGGCGCCCAGCCAGTCGCAGAGCTCGCGGATGTCGGGGTCGTCGCCCTCGTCCAGCAGCCACACGTCGAGCACGCCGTCATGGCGGATCTGCAGGGCGGCCGACAGGGTCTCCCGGACCATCTCCAGCGGTTCCTTGCCGGGCACGCAGGTGGTGATGAAGGCCACCCGGCTGCCGCGCTCGGGCGGGACCGGGACCGGGTCCCTGGCCGCCAGCATGGCGTGCACGTTGGAGACCACGCTGACCAGGCGGAAGATCTCGATCAGCGCGATCGCCACGAGCATGACCTTGTCGGCGACCGGGATGTACCACGGGAGCATGCCGTAGGGGTCGACCCGCACCGTCCAGTGGTCGGGCAGCAGCAGCCAGGCCATCATGGTGAACTCCACGACGAGCGCGGCGACCATCAGCAGCACCGCCCGCACGCGGTGCGGCTCGCTGGCGAGCATGGAACGGTACTGGACGCGGTAGGGCCGGCCCGGCTCCGGTTCGGTCATGGGCCCGGCGAGCTGGCTGAACCGTTCGTAGTCGTAGAGGGTGATCTTCGTGCTGTCGGCTGGTGAACTCATGGGCCCGGTGACCTCACAACACGCACGACGAAGACCAGCACTGTCCCCCCAGGTGGATCACCCCGGCCACCCCGCGCAAAGATACGGTCAAGGCCGGCTCGTAGATCGGTAAACCGTGAAACATCATATTGGGAGCAGTGCGCCGGATCTCACCCACTTCCACAGCCTGGGACCACTTCGTGAGGACTTGGTTTAGCTTTCAACCAAATCATCCCAGTACAAATATGGACAAGCCCTAATCAACCGAACTATCGCCCTAAACCGGGCACCTGAAAATCCGTGTCCGGGGCGGGGCCGGACTGGCACGCTTGATGGATGGAAGTACGGTTCGTCCCCGATCACCTGGTCCTGTCGGTCGTGGTCGGCTCCCGCGCCTACGGGCTGGAGACCGAGGACTCCGACGTCGACCGGCGCGGGGTCTTCGTGGCGCCGACCCCGCTGTTCTGGCGGCTGGCCAAGCCGCCCACGCACGTCGAGGGGCCGCTGCCGGAGCAGTTCTCCTGGGAGGTCGAGCGGTTCTGCGGCCTCGCGCTGGAGGCCAACCCGACGGTCCTGGAGTGCCTGTGGTCACCGATCGTCGAGCACGTCTCCCCCGCCGGGGCGGACCTGCTCGCGCTCCGGCGCGCCTTCGTGTCCAGGCGCGCCCGCCAGAGCTTCGCCGGGTACGCCGAGGCCCAGTTCCGCCGCCTGGACCCCGAGCGCCCCAGGTGGAAGCAGGCCATGCACATGATCCGGCTGCTGATCAGCAGCCTGCACCTGGCCCGCCACGGCGAGCCGCTGGTCCGGATGGACGAGCACCGCGACCGGCTGCTGGCCGTACGGCGGGGCGAGGTCTCCTGGGCCGAGGTCCAGAGATGGCGCACGGAACTGGCCGCGAGCCTGGAGGACGCCGACGCGCTGCCGGCCGAACCGGACCGGCGGCGCGTCGACGACTATCTGGCGGCCACGAGAAAGGCGGCCCTCTGACCCTCACCCCGCCCGCCTGGCGGGCGGGGTGAGCCCCGCGGCCTCATCCCCGGGAGGCGTCGCGCGGCCGGGACAGGCCGGTCGGGGATGAGGCCGCGCGATCGCTCACGGGCGCCCGCTCACGGGGCGCCGAACAGCTCCCACCAGCTGTCCACCAAGGGCACGTCGTCGACGTCGACCCGGTCTCCCGGCCGGGGGACCGCGAGGCGGACGTCGCGGGCCTTCGCCTCGCGCCACAGGCGGTCGACGGGCTCGGCCCACGGGTGGGGGGCGAGGGTGAAGGTCCCCCAGTGGACCGGCAGGAACAGCCGGCCGCCCAGGTCGAGGTGGGCGTTGACCGCCTCCTCCGGGTCCATGTGGATGTCGGGCCAGGCGGGGCTGTATGCGCCGATCGGCATGAGGGTGAGGTCGAAGGGGCCGTGGGCGGCGCCGATGCCCGCGTATCCGTCGAAGTAGCCGGAGTCTCCCGCGTAGAAGACCCGCTTGGCCCGCCCGGCGACCACCCAGGAGCCCCAGAGGGTGACGTTGCGGGTGAAGGCGCGTCCGGAGAAGTGCCGGGCGGCGGTGGCGACGAACCGCAGGCCCGCGACGCTCGCCTCCTCCTCCCAGTCGAGCTCGACGATCCGCGAGGCGGGCACGCCCCAGCGCTCCAGATGGGCGCCGATGCCCAGGGGGACCAGGAAGGGCGCGCCCTGCAGGGCGGTGAGCGCGCGGACCGTGGCCCGGTCGAGGTGGTCGTAGTGGTCGTGGGAGATCACGATCGCGTCGAGCGCCGGGAGGTCGGCCAGCGGGACCGGCAGCGGGTGCAGCCGCCGCGGGCCGACCAGCCGCGAGGGCGAGGCGCGCCCGCTCCACACGGGGTCGAACAGCACGCGCCGCCCCTCGATCTCCACCAGCGTGGTGGCGTGGCCGTACCAGACGACGCTCAGCCCGGCCGCCGACGGCGGGGTGACCGGGGAGGTCACCAGCGGGACCGGCCCGACGGGCCGGCGGCCGTCGCGGTTGAGGATCATCTCCCGGAGCGTCTCCGGGAGGCTGCCCACCGGCGGTGTGTACGAGCCGGGCACGGTGTTGTGGAAGACGCCGTCACGGAATCGGGGGGAGCGCCGCATCCGGGCCAGCCGCTCCCCCGCGGCCCGGCCGCCCAGCTCCGCCGGGATCTCCCGCACCGCCCATCCCAGTGCGGCCAGCGCCAGCCCGCCCGCGAGAAGACGTCCCGCCGATCTTTTACCCGCCATCCCGCAATACTCCTTCAAAGTCGGATGATCCGCGCAGATTAATCACGATCCGCCGGCCTCCTCCGCCCGTGGACCGCCGGGCTTCCGGGGCCACGCGCCGGAGCGGGCTCCCCCACGGCGGCTACGCCAGATGCCGCTCGACGGTGGCCACCTTGGACTCCAGCCGGCCGCCCTGACCGGCGCGCAGGTCGGCCTTCAACACGAGGCTGACCCGCCCGCACCGCGCCTCGACCGCCGCCACCGCGTCCTTGACGACGCTCATCACCTGATCCCAGTCGTCTCCCTCGACCGTGGTGAACATCGCATCCGTACGGTTCGGCAGCCCCGAGGCACGCACCACCCGCACCGCCTCGGCGACGAGCTCGCCGACGTCCTCCCCCACTCCGACGGGGGTCACGCTGAACGCCACGAGAACCGACATGTCCGGCCCCTTTCTCCGAATCTCCGAAGCTCTCCGCTCACCGCACCCTAGTTTCCCCGGAGCCCCGGCACGCGGGCGGGCGGCGGCGGGCCGGGTCAGCCGGGCCGGGCCGCTCGGCTCCCGCGCCGGACGGCCCCGGGTCAGGAGCCGGGCCGCGCGCTGACGGCCGCCGGGTCGCCGGGCCGGACGACCCCGGGCCGGGTCACCCGCATGATCATGCCGAACTTGTTCTCGTGCTCCCCGATCAACCATTTCTGCAGCCCGGGCCAGCGCTGCCGGCCGTCGGGATCCCAGCTGGGCACGGCGCAGCGGATGCACGGGCCCGTGTGGGCACCGGTCACCGCGAGCTCGGCCTCGCCCACGGTGATCGTGGTACCGGCCCCCCAGCTCTCCTCGGCGAAAGCGGGCGCGTCCAGTCCGAGGTGCAGGTTGGGGCGGAACCTGAGCAGGTCGACCGGGGCGTCGAGCTCCTTCTCCAGCGCCGCGAGGGAGGCCTCGAACGTGACCAGCACGGTCAGTCCCCGGTCCTGCTGCCCGTCCGCCGCGCGCAGGCGCAGCGGCGTCCCGAGCGAGCGGGCCAGCTCGCCGGCCGTCCCGGGATCGTGCCACCGCCAGACGGTCCCGTCCGGAGCGGTCAGTTCCGGTGCGTCGTCCGCCCCGTAGGCGGCGCGCCAGTGGAGCATCTCCGGGCGCTGCCGCACGGTCAGGACCTTGCCGTCGTGGTTGTCCCGCCCGTCGATCAGCGCGTAGGCCCGGTCGCCGGCCACCCCCCGGTGGTCCAGCAGCGCCTCCTTGAGCTCCTCGCCCCGCAGCGACTTCACCGGCCACCTCAGCAAACGCCGCAAACTCCCGCTATGTGTCGTCATACTCTAAAAATAGCGATCATGTGTATATGAAGGCACAAACTCCCCGCACCATCCAGGAAGCCGAGGCGATCCAGGACGAGCTCCGGCCACTGCTCGACCTGACAGGACCGGGCCCCCGCCGGCCGGCCAGGGTGGCGGGGGTGGACGTGGCCTACGACGGGCAACGGCTCGCGGCGGCGGTGGCCGTACTGGACGGGGCCACGCTGGAGGTCGTCGAGCAGGTGACCGTCGGCGGAAGGGTGGCCTTCGACTACGTCCCCGGCCTGCTGGCCTTCCGGGAGGTCCCCGCCCTCCTCGAAGCCCTCGGACGCCTGACCGCCGCCCCCGACCTGATCGTCTGCGACGGGTACGGCCTGGCCCATCCCCGCCGCTTCGGCCTGGCCTGCCATCTGGGCGTGCTGACCGGCCTGCCCACGATCGGCGTGGGCAAGACCGCCTTCGTCGGCTCCTATCCCGACCCCGCGCCCGAGCGGGGCTCGTGGACCGATCTGACCCTGGACGGCGACGTCGTCGGCCGTGTGCTCCGCACCCGGCACGGCGTCAAACCGGTCTTCGTCTCCGTCGGCCACCGCGTCGACCTCGACACGGCCTGCCACAACGTCCTCGCCCTGACCCCTCACTACCGCCTCCCGGAGACGACTCGTGTCTCCGACCGGCTGTCACGTATGGCTTTGATCGAAAATGTCACCTTCGACTGATTTGATCCACTCAGCACAACAAGATTGGGATGACTGTGAGCGACAACGAGTGGGTCGGCGGCACGGGCGCCTGGAGTGACACCAACCTGGCGGAGATCCGGGAACGGCTTGCCGACGGGTTCGACCCCGGCCAGCGGCTGTTCTGGCTCCGCTCGACGCCCCTGCACCAGGCCGCCCAGGAGGGGGCGGTCAAGGTGATCGAGCTGCTCCTGGCCTCGGGTGCCGAGGTGGATCCCGCCGACAGCTACGGCGCCACCCCGCTGTGGGAGGCCGTGCGCCACGGCCAGGACGAGGCCGTCCGGCTCCTGCTCGCCGCGGGCGCCGACCCCTGGCGGCCGTGTATCGCCGGGCGCTCCGCCGGTCTCCAGGCTCTCTTCACCGACCTCGCGGACCTGTTCGTCCCCCTCCCGGGAGCCCCCCGCGTCAGCCCGCGGCTCCGCGAGCTCCAGGACACCGTCGACGAGATGATGTTCTCCTACGAGGACTACAGCGAGGGGTTCTGCATCGCCTTCGTCGGCGGGGTGGAGGAGGACGAGGTCATCCGCCGCCTGGGGGCCGACCCCGGGCGCTGCCCGCCGGTGGCGGCCGGCGCGCTCCGGGAGGCCGAGCACGCCTCGCCCGTCGAGCTCCTGCGGGTCGCCACCCCGCCCGGGGGCGGGGTGGCGCTCATCCAGACCGAGGGCGTCCTGCCGGTCCACGACGGCGTCGCCCGGCTGGCCACCACCGGCGGCGGGGTCCTGGCCGGCGCCTTCCCGCTCGCCGGCACCTCGGTCGACATCTGGCGGGACGGCTTCTGCGTCGCCCGCCCCTCGGTCTACGACCAGCTGAGCGAGGACAGCCTGTTCGAGCTGTGGATGTGCCGTTTCGGCGACTGCGGCGCGCACCCCTCGACCTCCATGGAGCGCATCCTGGCCCTGATGACACTCCTGACCGCCACCTACGTCACCGAGGAGTGGCTGTGGAGCGCTCCGATGCGGCTGGTCCCGGTCGAACTGCGCGGCGGCGGCCAGGATGGATAGAGTCGCACAACCATGAGAAAGCACACGATCACCGCGCTGTGGGAAGAGATCCCCGACGACGCCGACGATCTCACCCTGGTCCGCGGCGGATTCCGTCTCTACCTGTGCCTGTGCGGCAAGCATCTGGCCGACCGGGAGGCCGCGGAGTCGCACGCGGCGGAGACCAACCAGTGCACCACGTGCCTGGGCTCGACCACCGAGGAGATCGTGCCGGGCTTCTCCCAGGAGTGCACGGCCTGCGCCGGGACCGGCCGCCGCAAGGCACAGCTCACCTGGGAGCTCGCCTACGTCGAGGCCGAGGCCATGATCACCGTCGACCTCGTCCGCACACTGATCGCCCCCTTCACCGAGCCGTTCCAGCTCTCCCGGGTCGCCGACACGGTCCGCGCCGCCCTCGGACTGCCGGTCGGCCGCCTGCCCGTGGGCCCCCGCGTACGCGACGTCCTGCGCCAGCTCGAAGCCGCGGGCGAGCTGGTCCTGGTCTCCGCTCCGGACGAGCTGCTCCGCGGCACCACCGTCGTGCTCTACCGCGACCCCTACTGGCAGCACGCCACCGGGTGAGGGACGTCCGGAAACTTGGGTCTTACCGGAAAGATTCTTTACTATTAACCTTCCGGTGTGGACCTAGAAGTGCGTCATTTACGAGCAATCTGTGCGATCGCCGATTCGGGCAGCATTTCCAAGGCGGCAACCGCACTCAAGATGTCGCAGCCCGCACTCGCCACGCAGCTGCGCCGCATCGAGCGGATGTTCGGCGGGCCACTGTTCGAGCGGGGCCGGCAGGGGGCGCAGCCCACGCAGCTCGGCACATGGGTGCTGATCAGGGCTCGGTCACTGCTGCCCGCCTTCGACGAGCTGCGGCGGGACGGCATGCGCTATGCCGAGCAGACCGCGGAGAAACTCCGGATTCGGCTGGGCTGTATGTCCAGCCATCTAGCGATAAACGTTATTAAATGCCTTAACGAACTGCTGGCCGGCGCCGACATCACCGTCCGCACCGAAGAGGCAATGGACCTGCTGCCCGGCCTACTGGAGTCCGAGCGACTGGAACTCGCCACCCTCGGCGACTATCCGGGGCACGAGCTCTCGCCGCCCCCCGGCGTGGTCTACGCGGGCGTGGCCGTAGAGCCGATCTTCGTCGGGCTGGCCGTATCCCACCCGCTCGCCCAGCGGGAGGAGATCGAACTGCGGGACCTCGCCGACGAGGACTGGAGCCTGCACGCGCTGGCCGAGTCCGGGCACCGCGAGCACTTCTGGGCCGCCTGCGCCCGGCAGGGCTTCGCCCCGAAGATCGCCTACTCCGCCGACCTCAGTCTCGCCATCGACCTCATCTCCTCCGCCCGGTGCGTGGGCATGTTCCAGGCGACCAGCAAGGGTTACCCGGGGATCGTCATCCGGCCGCTCGCCGGGACCCCACTGCGCTTCCGCCACATGATCGGGTGGACCGAGCACGGGCCGGTCGCCCGGCACGGTCCCGACCTGGTCCAGGCGGTCACCAAGTCCTACTGGGCCGAGGTACGGCGGGCCCCCGTCTACGCGTCATGGCTGAGGCGCCATCTACCGCTCTCACCACCTGTGTAGCCGCCTATATCGCGAAGTTATGCAATTTCGTGGGGTACTCGCCCCGCAGTCACGGTGTCAGCTTTAGTCCAGCCCAAACCGTCAGGGCTCCTTGCATCCCTCTAACCCCCCAAGGGACACCGAGAGGAGTCACCCCGCGTGAATCCCAAGGTCAGACTGGGCGCCGTCGCCGCACTGGCTGCCGTCGCCATGACCGCGACCTCGGTGGTGAGCGCCGCCGGCGCCGCCACAGCCCCCGCGGGCACCGCCGCCCGCACCATATCCCTGGATCCACCGGCGTTCGCGCCGCCAGATCCCGAATCACGCAAGCGCGCGATCTCCAGCGCCGACGGCGCCCTCGCCGCCAGGTCCGAGGCCCTGTTCAAGGGAGCTCAGGACGAGTTCACGCTGACGAACACCGTCGCGGGGACCCGCGGCCTGCAGTACCTGACCTACTCGCGGACCCACCGCGGGCTGCCCGTCTACGGCGGTGACGTGGTCGTCACCACCGACAGGACGGGCCAGGAGGTCGGCTCCGTGGCCTCGGGCCAGCGCGCCGAGATCAAGGTGGGCGTCAAGAGCAAGATCGACGCCGCCGCGGCGGCCGTCACCGCCCGCGGCAGGCTGGCGACCGTGGAGAGCGTGAGCACCCCCCGGCTGGTCGTGCACGCGGCCGGCAAGCAGGCCAAGCTCGCCTGGGAGGTGGTCGTCACCGGCGCCACCGCGCAGGCGCCGAGCGTGCTGCACGTCTTCGTGGACGCCCTCGACGGGTCGGTCGTGGACTCCTACGACGACGTCCGCGCCGGCACCGGCAACAGCTTCTACAACGGCAACCCGGTGACCATCCAGACCTCCGGCTCCGGCGGCTCCTACTCGATGACCGACACCACCCGGCCGGGGCTGCGCTGCGGCGGCCAGAACGGCTCGGCCTACACCGGCACCGACGACTCCTGGGGCAACGGCCAGGGCACCAACCTGGAGACCGCCTGCGTGGACGCGCTGTACGCCGCCCAGCAGGAGTGGAACATGCTGCGCGACTGGCTGGGCCGCAACGGCTTCAACGGCTCCGGCGGCGCCTTCCCCGCCCGCGTCGGCCTGACCGACGTCAACGCCTACTGGAACGGCTCCTACACCAACTTCGGCCGCAACCAGGCCAACACCCAGCAGGCCACCCCGATGGACGTGGTCGGCCACGAGTACGGCCACGCGATCTTCCAGTTCTCCGGCTCCGGCGGCGCGGGCAGCGGCAACGAGGCCGGCGGCCTGAACGAGTCGACCGGCGACATCTTCGGCGCGCTGACCGAGCACTTCGCGGCCAACGCCTCCGACCCGCCGGACTACCAGGTCGGCGAGGAGGTCAACCTGGTCGGCCAGGGGCCGATCCGCTACATGTACAACCCCTCCACCAACGGCGACCCGAACTGCTACAGCTCCTCCATCCCCAACACCGAGGTGCACGCGGCGGCCGGCCCGCAGAACCACTGGTTCTACCTGCTGGCCGAGGGCACCAACCCGGGCGGCGGCAAGCCCTCCAGCCCGGTCTGCTCCGGCCCGTCCAGCCTGACCGGCATCGGCATCCAGAAGGCCGGCCAGATCTTCATGTCCGGCCTGAACAGCAAGACCACCCCGTGGACGCACGCCAAGGCCCGCTCGACCACCGTGGCCGCGGCCAAGCAGCTCTTCCCCAACAGCTGCGTCGAGATCAACGCGACCAAGGCCGCCTGGACCGCCGTCAACGTCCCGGCGCAGAGCGGCGAGCCGACCTGCACGGTGAACCCGCCCGGCAACGACTTCTCGCTCTCGCTCAGCCCGACCTCGGGCAGCGCGCAGGCCGGCCAGTCCGTCACCACCACCGTGCGGACCGCGGTGACCGGCGGCAGCGCCCAGTCCATCGCGCTGCGGGCCTCCGGCCTGCCCGCGGGCGCGACCGCGTCCTTCAACCCGGCCACCATCACGGCCGGCCAGACGTCGACGCTGACGCTGGCCACCTCGGGGAGCACCCCGGCCGGCACCTCCTCGGTGACGGTCATCGCCGACGGCGCCGACGCGGACAAGACGGCGAGCTACTCGCTGACCGTCGGCACCGGCAACCCGCCGACCGGAGCACCGGACATCCCGGTGGCCAACGTGAGCGCACACCTGAACCAGCTGCAGTCGA